>DASYNW010000235.1:0-7390 GCA_036008325.1 Allostellaceae bacterium | reverse complement strand
CGGTCGGAGATCGCCGGCAGGCCTTCTTCGGCGCGGACTTCGTTGATGATCTGCAGGACGCGCTCGCGGTAGGGGCGGTACTGGACGCCGAATTCCTGCACCAGGCGGCTGTTGTCGATCAGGTAGTTGCCCGACAATTCCTTGCCGCCCTTTTCTTTCTGAAAGCTGATCTGGGCATCGGGCAGGAACTCGCGCACCATCTCGGCGATCTCGCCGAGGCTGATCGCGATGCCGCCGGTGTTGTAGATCCAGTGCTTGGGCTTGTCCTCCATGATCACGCGGGCGAAGATCTCGGCGATCTCGTCGACATGCACCGGGCAGCGCATCGCATCCTTGTAGGGAAACGAGACCGCTTTGCCGCGCGCCGGGTCGGTGATGCAGAAGACATGGTCGACCGAGCCGACGATCTTGTCGTTGCCGGTGACGTTGGCCGGGCGGATCGCGGTGATCTCCATCCCGTGCTTCTCGCGATAATCCTGCGCCTGCCATTCGTTGAAGATCTTGTGCATCGCGTATTGCACGTGGCCGTGGCGGAAATCGTCCTCGGTCACCACGCGGTCGCCGTAATGATGCTGCTCGCCGCTGACCGCCAATGAGCTCGCATAGGCGACCCGCTTGACGCCGGCGAGATGCGCCGCCTCGAAGCAATTGTCCATGCCGAGGATGTTGAGCTTGAAGGCGGCGTGCGGCGGGTGCTCGCTGCCGAGGTAATAGGCGAGGTTGACCACCCGTGTCGGCTTCGCCGCCGCCATCGCCGACATCACGTCGTCGAACTGGGCGACATCGCCGCGCACGACCCGGACCTGCTTGCCCAGATGCTCATAGGACGCGGCGCCGGGATTGATGTCCATGCACACGACTTCCTCGCCGCGCGCCGCCAGCAGCGGAACGAGCCGGCGGCCGATAAAGCCGGCACCGCCGATGATCAGTGTCGTCATAGCCTTTCCTTCCCAAGGGTCGGGCAATTACGTTAGACTGTACCGCCACGCCGGGGCAAGGATGCCAGACCGGCGGCCGATTTTGGCGATGCAGCGCCGCTCGCGAGCACCGGGTTCGGGCGGCTCTGCCGGCGCACAGTTTCCACAGCAAAAAGCATCCTTGATGCCGGACGATGCCGCACAATTCAGAAGGGAGGAATACAACTCTCTTCGCGCCGAAATTCTCGAACGCATCCGCGAGGCGAACACGCTCATTCTGACGACCGCCGGCGGCATCGGCGGCGCCTATGCGATCCTGGTGACGAATTTCGCCCGCGAGCCGCATTTGAAGTTTTCGCACGCCAGCTTTTTCGTCAATTTCTGTTTTCTGCTCGTGATCTGGACACCGGTCGTGTTTGCCGCGCTGGCATCGATCAAGAGCCTCGAAATCTCCGATATCGTCCGAGAGCTGGCCGGATACATCCACAAAATCGAGGAGCTGGAGTACGGTGAGGCATCGCCTCTGCCCGGCTGGGAACATAGAATGGTTGAATTCCGCGACCGGTCCGGAGGGTTCCGTCGCCGCTGGACGAGCCAGCCCTACACTCGCATCTACAAGATCATGGCGGCGATTACCTTCGTGATCGCCGCGATCTCGACCGTTTACATCGCCATCGTGTCGCTGCACAGGATTTGATCTTTCACCAATTGCGCAGAGGCGGTTCAATGGCGACCACAATCTTCGCCAATTGCGCGCTGCTCGACGGCACCGCCAGTGAGCGCCGCGAGGATCGCCATGTCCTGATCGAGGGCGGGCTGATCCGCGAGGTCTCGGACCGGCCGATCGCCAATGCCGCCGCCGAGACGGTCGACCTCGCCGGCCATACCCTGATGCCGGGGCTGATCGACGCCCATGTCCACGTCATTGCGGTCGACCAGGCGCTGGCGCGGCTCGGCGAGCGGCCGGCGAGCCTGGTCACGTTGCAGGCGGCGCGCGTGCTCGAAGGCATGCTGCAGCGCGGCTTTACCACGGTGCGCGACGCCGGCGGCGCCGATGGCGGGCTCGCCGAGGCGGTCGAGCAGGGCCTGGTGCGAGGCCCGCGGATTTTCCCCTCGGGCCGGGCGCTGAGCCAGACTGGCGGCCATGGCGATCTGCGGCCGCGCACCCGCTCGGTGTCTGTCGCCGCCTGCGCCTGCTGTGAGGGCGGGGCGGGGCTTGCGCGCATCGCCGACGGCGTGTCGGAATGCCGCCGAGCCGCCCGCGACGAGCTGCGCAAAGGGGCGACCCAGATCAAGATCATGGCCTCGGGTGGTGTGGCTTCGCCCTACGACCCGGTGTGGAACCTGCAATACAGCGAAGAAGAGGTGCGCGCGATCGTCGAGGAGGCGCGCGCCTGGAGCACTTACGTCATGGCGCATGCTTATACGCCCGAGGCGATCCGCCGCTCGATCGATTTCGGGGTGCGCTCGATCGAGCACGGCAATCTGATCGACGAGGCGACTGCCGAGCTGGTCGCCAGCGCCGACGCCTTTGTCGTGCCGACCCTTATCACCTTTGACGCGCTGCATCGTTTCGGCCACGAGCTGGGTTTTCCCGAGGCGAGCCTCAAGAAGCTCGGCGACGTGCGCGAGGCCGGCCTGCGCTCGCTCGAAATATTGCAAGCAGCCGACGTCAAGATCGGCTTCGGCACCGATCTGCTGGGCGCGATGCACCGCCATCAATCGCACGAATTCGCGATCCGGGCCGAGGCGATGACGCCAATCGAGATCATCCGCTCGGCGACGACCGTCAACGCCGATCTCCTGAACCGCAAAGGCGAGTTCGGCGTCATCGCCCCCGATGCTCGCGCCGACCTGATCGCGGTCGACGGCAACCCGCTCGCCGACATCGCGCTCCTCGATGGCCAGGGCGAGCACCTGACCCACATCATGAAGGACGGCGTGTTCTATAAGCGGCCGTAGCCGCTGGCGGGCGCGAGCGAGCATCGATCCGCCAGCTGCGGCGTGCTCGACATTCACAAGTTCCCACCGTAAGTTCCGATCCATGGGCGCCGTGCCTTTCGACACGCTGAAGCTGGCGCGCCGGCTCGAAACCGCCGGCTTCCCGTCAAAGCAGGCCGGCGACACCGCCGAGGCTCCGGCCGAGGCCATGTCCGGCGCGGAACTGGCGACATCGGCGATCTCGCCGGGGTCCAGACAGAAATCAGCCGTGCGGACCGAGCTGAAGGCGGACATCGCTGCGGTGAGGAGCGAACTTGCCGTGCTGCGGACCGAGCTGAAGGCGGACATCGCTGCGGTAAGGAGCGAGCTTGCCGCGCTGCGGACCGAGCTGAAGGCGGACATCGAACTGCTGCGGCGCGATCTGACGATCCGGCTGGGCAGCATGATCGTCGTCGCCGTCGGCATCCTCCTGGCCGCGATCCGCTATCTGCCGCCGCCTCATCCTTAGCGTCGAGCGCCGGTCGGCGCCCAAATTGCCCGTCCCCCGGCAGCATTCGACGAGAGCTGTGCTCGTCGCGACAGGAGATGGCGCCATGGTGCGCCGCCGCGTTTGGGCCGCGGTTCGTTAACGACTACCCTAGTATAATCGGCAGCTACGGGAGATCTAGCATGACCGAGTTTCGCACGGAAACCGACAGCCTCGGCGAGGTCGAGGTGTCGGCCGACAAGCTGTGGGGGGCGCAGACCCAGCGCTCGCTCGAGCATTTCAGCATCGGCCAGGATCTGATCCCGCGCGAGATGATCCACGCCTACGCCATCCTGAAAAAGGCGGCGGCCAACGCCAATCATGCCGGCGGCCGGCTCGACGGCCAGATCCACGGCCTGATCGTCCAGGTCGCCGACGAGATCCTCGGCGGCCAACACCAGGATATGTTTCCGCTGCATGTGTGGATGACCGGAAGCGGCACCCAGTTCAACATGAATGTCAACGAGGTCATGTCCAACCGCGCCAGCCAGCTCGCCGGCACGCCGCTCGGGAGCAAACAGCCGGTGCACCCGAACGACGATGTCAACATGTCGCAATCGTCGAACGATACCTTTCCGTCGGCGATGTACATCGCCGCGGCACTCGGCGTGACCGAGCGTCTGCTGCCCGCGGTCCGCGCATTGCGCGACGCGATCGCGGCCAAAGCAGCGGCGTGGCGGGACATCGTCAAGATCGGCCGCACCCACATGCAGGATGCGACGCCGATCACCTTGGGGCAGGAATGGTCGGGCTATGCCGGCATGCTCGACGACGATGCGGAGCGGCTCGGCGACGCGCTGAAGGGCGTCTACCGGCTGGCGCTCGGCGGCACCGCGGTCGGCACCGGGATCAACGCCGCCCCGGGTTTCGCCGAGGCGGCGGCAGCCGAGATCGCCCGGCTGACCGGGCTGCCTTTCGTCAGCGCGCCGAACAAGTTCGCGGTGCAGGGCGCCCACGACGCGCTGGTGCAGCTGTCCGGCACATTGCGCACCCTGGCGGTGTCGCTTTACAAGATTGCCAACGATATCAGGCTGATGTCGTGCGGCCCGCGCGCCGGTTTCGCCGAATTGCTGATCCCGGAAAACGAGCCTGGCTCGTCGATTATGCCTGGCAAGGTCAACCCGACCCAGGCCGAGGCCTTGACGATGATCGCGGTGCAGGCGATGGGCAACGACGTGGCGGTCGGTTTTGGCGGCGCGGGCGGCTATCTCGAGATGAACGTCTACAAGCCGCTGATCATCTTCAACATCATGCATTCGATCGCGATCATGACCGATGGCTGCGCCAATTTCCGCAAATTCCTGATCGAGGGCACCCAGCCGAACCGCAAGAAGATCAAGGAATATGTGGATCGCTCGTTGATGCTGGTGACTGCGCTCGCACCGCTGATCGGCTACGACAAGGCGTCCCGGATTGCCCACCATGCGATGGACCACGACCTGACCCTGAAGGAAGCGGCACTCGGTCTCGGCTACGTGACCGAGGCGGAATTCGACCGGGTCGTCGATCCGGCCAAAATGGTCGAGCCCTATGTCGCAACCGGCGCGTAGGCGTTCGCGGGCCGGGACCAATGTCCCGAACGGGGAGCGGCTTTCGCCGGCGTGATGACAACCAAGGGCACCCAGGCGGCGCCGGAACCTAGCCCGATTGGGCATGGCCCGGTTGCGCAGAACACCTGCCGCGGGAGCGCGCCCGCCGTTCCTGACGCGGCAAGGGTCGAGGAGGTCGCCCATCTCTCGCTTCTGATCGGCCGGCTGCTGCTGCTGAACGGCGCCGATACCGCGCAAGTGGAGGCGGCGGTGGCGCGCTTCGCCGCGGCGTTCGGCTGCGAGGCGCATCTGATGGTGAGCTACGAAGCGTTGTTGCTGACCATCGTCGCCGGCGAGCATTTCCGCACCAAGATCGGCTCGCGGGTGCCGGCAATGAATGTCGGCATGACCACTGTCGCAGCGGTCAACCGCCTCGTCGACGACGCCGGGCGCGGCCGGTGCGGGCTGGCCGAGGCGCGGGCCCTGCTCGATGCGGTCGAGCACCGGCCGCCGGTGTACGGACGATGGCTCGTCGTCGGCGCGCTCGCTCTGACCGCCGCCAGCCTCAGCCGCCTGTTCGGCGGCGATTGGTCGACCTTTGCCACGACCTGGCTCGCCGGCGCCGCCGGGACATGGCTGCGTCTGGAGCTGGGCCGGCGCCAGGTCAACCCGGTCGCGATCCCGTTCGCCGCCGCATGCGTCAGCGGCCTGATCGGCGCCGGCGGCGTCCTGCTGGCGGCGACCGCAACCCCGTCGCTGTGCCTGGTGGCGCCCGGCATGATCCTGGTGCCGGGCGTGCCGCTGATCAACGGCGTCCATGACATGATCCGGAACCACATGACCCTCGGCATCAGCCGGCTTGGGTTTGCGGGCCTGGTCACGACCGCGATCGCACTCGGGCTGTTCGTCGCCACGGTGGCGACCGGCGTGACGATACCGGTGTCGGAGCCGGCGCGAGCGATCGCGCTGCCGCAAGATGCGATCTTCTCAGGACTGGCGGCGCTCGGCTATGCGTTTTTGTTTAGTGTGCCGGCGCGCCTGGCCTGGGCTTGCGTCCTATGCGGCGTTGCCAGCCACACCACGCGCACGCTTTGCCTCCATCTGGGGGTCGACATCATCGCCGGCACCCTGATCGGCGCGCTGTTGGCGGGGTTCCTCGCGCAAGCCTTCGCCCGGTTGTTCGCGGCGCCCGCCGCCGCCTTCGTCTTTCCCGGCGTGGTTACGATGGTGCCCGGCGCCTATGCGTTCCGCGCCGTCCTCGGCGGGCTGCAGATCGCCCACGGGGCGGTCGACCCGCTTCTGGTGACCGCGACCCTGGCGCTCGGCATCACCGTCGCGCTGATGGTCGCGGCGATCGCGGTCGGCATCGCCGTCCCGGCGCTGTTGTTCACCCCGTCGCACCTTGGCCGCTCGGCAGTCTTCCCGCACGGCCGAAGCTGAAGCGATGCTGCCGGCGCGTTGCTCACGGCGACTTACTCGGCGGCGTTTTTGCGGTCGTAGCGGCGGACCCGCAGATCGGCTTGCTCCTTGTGGCCCCAGAAGCGTTCGATCGCGCACAGCCGGCTGCAATATTCGCCGACCATGGCGCTGGCTTCAGAGGTTTTGATTTCCTGGTAGGTGCAGGTCTTCAGAAACTTGCCGACCCATAGGCCACCGGTGTAGCGCGCCGCACCCTTGGTCGGGAGCGTGTGATTGGTGCCGATCACCTTGTCGCCATAGGCGACGTTGGTCTGCGGCCCGAGAAAGAGGGCACCGTAATTCTGCAGGCGATCGAGCCACCGTCGCGGCTCGCGGGTCAGGATCTCGACATGCTCGGCGGCGATGCGGTCGGCCTCGGCCGCCATCTCGCCGTCATCGGCGCACAGGATGACCTCGCCATAATCGCGCCAGGCGACCCCGGCGATGTCGGCGGTGCGCAATTGGGTCAGCTGGCGCGCGACCTCGGCGATCGTAGCGTGGGCGAGCCTTTCCGAGGTGGTCAGCAGGATCGCCGGCGAGGTCGGCCCGTGCTCGGCCTGGCCCAACAGATCGGTCGCGCACATCTCGGCGTCGGCGCTGTCGTCGGCGATGACCAGGATCTCGGTCGGGCCGGCGAAGAGGTCGATGCCGACCCGGCCGTAGAGCTGGCGCTTGGCTTCGGCGACATAGGCGTTGCCGGGGCCGACCAGAATGTCGACCGGCTGGAACGTCCGGGTCCCGAGCGCCATCGCCGCCACCGCCTGGACCCCGCCCAAGACATGAATCTCGTCGGCGCCGCCGAGGTGCATCGCGGCGATCGTCTCGGGATGCGGACCGCCCTGGTTGGGCGGGGTACAGGCGGTGATGTGGCCGACGCCGGCGACCTTGGCGGTCACGATCGACATATGCGCCGAGGCCACCATCGGGTAGCGCCCGCCCGGCACATAGCAGCCGACCCGCCCGACCGGGATATGCCGATGGCCGAGAAACACGCCGGGCAGGGTCTCGACCTCGACATC
>DASYNW010000234.1:0-24040 GCA_036008325.1 Allostellaceae bacterium | reverse complement strand
TGTCGGGCGCCTGCTCGGGTGCGACGGTGCGGCTGAAGACATACTCCTCGGGCTCGATCCATGGATCCTCGAGCACCTTGCCCTCGGCCGAGATGTGCAGAAGGTTGGCGTCGACGGAGAACGGCGCCTCGCCGCGCTTGTCCTTGGCGATCGGGATCTGGTGCTGCTCGGCATAATCGAGAAGCCGGGTGCGCGAATTGAGGTCCCACTCGCGCCAGGGCGCGATGACCCTGATATCAGGATCGAGCGCGTAATAGCTGAGCTCGAAGCGGACTTGGTCGTTGCCCTTGCCGGTGGCGCCGTGGGCGACGGTATCGGCGCCGACCCGACGGGCGATCTCGATCTGGCGTTTGGCGATCAGCGGCCGCGCAATCGAGGTGCCGAGCAGATAGGCGCCTTCATAGAGTGCGTTGGCGCGAAACATCGGGAAGACGAAGTCGCGGACGAACTCCTCGCGCAGATCGTCGACAAAGATCTCGCGGGCGCCGAGCAGCGCGGCCTTCTGGCGCGCCGGCCCGAGCTCCTCGCCCTGGCCCAAATCGGCGGTGAAGGTGACGACCTCGCAGCGGTAGGTCTCCTGCAGCCAGCGCAAGATCACCGAGGTGTCGAGCCCGCCCGAATAGGCGAGCACGATTTTTTTCACCGCATCGGGTTTCACCGCATCGGGCATTGATTTTCCCTTCGCTCGATCGACCGGGTCGCACTAATCGTCGAAATTTCAGCCGGCGGCAACGGGTTCCGCGGTGCTGCGGCAAAGCCGGCGGTCGATGAAGGCGATGGCGGCGTCGAGGGCGCCGAATTGCGCCAAATTCTGGTGCCCGCCTTCGGCCGCGAACCAGCCTTCCTTGGGCGCCGCAGCGGCCTCGAGCAAGGCGCGGCCGTGGCCGACCGGCACGATCCGGTCGCGCTCGCCGTGCAGGATCAGCACCGGCGCGTTGAGCCGGCCGATGCGCGAGAGCGAGTCGAAGCGGTCGCGCACCAGCATCGCTGCCGGGATGAACCGGTAATGATGCTGGGCGGCGGCGGCAACGCTGGTGAACGGCGCTTCGAGGATCACCGCGGCGACCCTCCGGCGCGCGGCGAGCTCGACGGCAACGCCCGATCCGAGCGACTCGCCCCACAGCACGGTCCGATCCGGCGCGATCCCCTCACCGGCGATAAAATCCAGGGCAGCGGCGCCGTCGGCGTGCAACCCGGCCTCGCAGGGGGTGCCCGGGTTGCCGGCATAGCCGCGATATTCCGCCAGCAACACGCCATAGCCTTCGCGGGCGAGGCGGCGCAGCCGCTCGGTCCGATAGCCGATATGCCCGCCATTGCCGTGAAAGTAGACGATGACTGGCCGGCCGGCCCCGGGCGGCAGGAACCACGAGAACAGCGACAGCCCGTCTGCTGTCGTCAGGGTCACCTCGCGCACTCCGAGCACCGCCAGATCGCCAAGGGCCGGCCGGGTCAGGCCCGGGTGATAGAGCAGCCGGCGCTGAATGAGATAGAGCGCGCCGGTCATGCCGCCATAAGCGGCGAGCGCGGTGCCGAGGAGCGGGTAGAGCACGCGAGCGCGGCGGAGCTGGGGCGGGTCAGAGAGCAGGCAGTGGGGCCGGCTCACGGGCGCTGCGGCGCAGCTTGACGCTCGCCGATTTGAGCTGGCCGCAGGCGGCGAGGATGTCGCGGCCGCGCGGGGTGCGCACCGGCGCCGAATAGCCGGCGGCGAAGACGATATCGGAAAACGCCGCGATCGCCGCCTCGGTCGAGCATTCGTAGGGGGCGCCGGGCCACGGGTTGAACGGGATCAGATTGACCTTGGCCGGGAGGCCGGCCAACAGCCGCACCAGCTCGCGCGCCTCGGCCGGGCTGTCGTTGACGCCCTTCAGCATGACGTATTCAAAGGTGATCCGCCGCGCGTTGCTGCTGCCGGGGTAGGTGCGGCAAGCGTCGAGCAGCTCGGCGATCGGATATTTGCGGTTGAGCGGCACCAGCTGGTCGCGAACCTCGTCGCGCACCGCATGCAGGGAGATGGCGAGGTTGACCGCGATCTCGGTGCCGCAGCGGCGGATCAGCGGCACCACCCCGGCGGTCGACAAGGTGATCTTGCGCCGCGAGATCGACAGCCCCTCGGGGTCCATGACGATCTTCATCGCGGCGGCGACATTGTCGTAATTGTAGAGCGGCTCGCCCATGCCCATCAGCACGATGTTGGTCACTTGCCGGTCGTCTCCGGCGCGGTTCGGCGCCGCGCCATTTGCCCCGACGCCCGATGGGGAGGGCCATTCGCCGAGCGCATCGCGGGCGACCATGATCTGCCCGACGATCTCGGCCGGCTCGAGATTGCGCACCAGAGCCTGGGTCCCGGTATGGCAGAACGTGCAGTTGAGGGTGCAGCCGACCTGCGAGGAGACGCACAGCGTCCCGCGCTCCTCCTCCGGGATGTGAACGGTCTCGACCTCCTGCCCATCGGCAAAGCGCAACAGCCATTTGCGGGTGCCGTCGACCGAGGCGAGCGCCTGCGATACCGCCGGCCGGGAGAGCTCGTAATGCTCGGCGAGGCGGTCGCGGAACGCCTTCGACAGCGACGTCATCTGGCCGAACTCGGTGGCGCCCCGATGATAGATCCAGTGCCATAGCTGACGCGCACGAAACGGCTCGGCGCCGAACCCGATCATCTCGGCGGCAAGCGCCTCGCGGCCGAGACCGACGAGGTTGCGGCGCGGTTCGCCGCGCGCGGTTTGGTTCGACATCATCGGCAGATATGGCAGCAGCGGCGCCCCATCGCCATACCCTGCCGCTAGCGCTTGACGCCGCAGGCCTTGTCGATCAACGCCAGGGTCTGGGTAAATCCGGCGAGCGAATAGGTGTCGGTGGTCTGCGGCCCCTTCGCCGGGCTCGCTTTGAGCACCGCCTGCCGGCCCTTGGCCATGGCCTCGACGATGGTCTTGTCGAGATCGGAGGTGCGCGACCAGGCGCCGTCGTCCTTGGTAAAGAGATCGAAATTCTTGCCGTCGATATCGAGCGAAGCATCGCTGCCCGGCTTCAGCGGATAGCCTTCGTCGAAGTTCACCACGTTGAAGACGTTTTCTTGCGGACGGTGAGTAACCGTCGCCGAGGGCGGCCGGCGCTTGAACCTCGGCGGCTCGGTTTTCTGCGGCGCGCCCGCCAGATAGCACACCGGGCCGGATTTTGCCTGGTGAATGTAGGCGTTCCATGAACCGGTGCCACCAAGCTGTCGGCCGGCGATCGTCTTTGCCGGATGCTTCGCCGTCGGGTGCTTCTTGACGGCTTCGGCATGACTGGGCGTCGCCAGCGCGAGAAAAATCAGCGCCGACCAGGCGAGCCGGGTTAGCCAAGATCCGGTCATGATCCCTGCCATAAAGTTGCATTTTTGGGCGCGCCACGCGCTAGCAGGCGGGCGCACCCTCTTCCCTGCCGACGAACTGGATCAGATCGAGCGGCGGCGGCGGTATTTCGGTCTGCGCCAGCATGGCGCTGACCTCGCCGCGATAGTGCGCCTGCTGGTTGAACATATGGCCCAGCGCCAGAGATAGCCGCGTCTCGCATCGATCGCCCCGCCCGTTGCGGTAGACCAGCGGCCGGTCGAGGCTCGCCCGCGAAAGGCCGGCGATCAGATTGCGCAGATGCTCGTCCTCGGCCAGACGCGCGATCTTGAGGCCGACGAGATCGGCGTACAGGATCTGGTTGAAGGCGAGCCGCGGCGGGTTGCGCCCGGCAATGCGTGCGAGCCAGATCCGGTCGGCGACGAGCAGGTGGTTCAGGGTCGCGTGCAGCGAGCCGAAGGTCGAGCGCCGCTCGCGCAGGTACTCGTCCTCGCTCAAGCGCTCGCAGGCTTGATAGAGCCGCTGGTTGGCCCAGGCGTTATAGCCGGCGAGGGTCGCGAAATAATCGCTGGGCATCAGGGTGCTCCGGCGCGCCAAAGGCAATTTTGTGATCTTAGCAGATCCGGCAGCGCTGCGCATGGCTCTCCCCTCGGCCGGCGAAACCGGGCAAAATACCCCGATGAGCGAGATCACGATCCGCCCCGCGCGGCCGGGAGACGCGCGCGGTATCGCCGGGCTCGATGTCGAGACCTGGCGCGCGACCTATGCAGGGCTGCTGTCGGCCCGCTATCTGGTCGGGCTCTCGCAGCGCCGGCGCGAACTCGGCTGGCGGATGGTGATCGAGCGCGAGGCGCGCGACGTGCGCGTCGCGGTCGATGCCCTGGGGGCCGTCCTGGGCTTTGGCAGCTGCGGGCCGAGCCGCGGCGAGCGGCACTTTCCGGGCGAAGTGTTCACCCTTTACGTCGCCCCCGACCGGCAGAACGAGGGAATCGGCCGGCGGCTGGTCATCGCGCTGTTCCGCCGCCTGGTCGCCTCCGGCCTCGATGCCGCAATCGTCTGGGTGCTGCGCGACAATCCGAGCCGGTTCTTTTACGAACGCATCGGCGGCCGGCAGGTGAGCCGCAAGGCGATCACGGTCGGTGGCACCGTAGTCGAGGCGCTCGCCTATGGCTGGCGCGACCTGCCGGGATTTCTGGCCGCAGTCGCGAACGAGGGCCGCGAGCCCGAGCCTTAGGACAGCGGCTCAGCGCAGCCGGAAATAGTGGACGCTGAACAATTCGGCCGGGTCGGTCCAGGTGTCGACCGGACGAAAGCCGGCGCGCCCGGCCAAGGCGCGAAACTCCGGCACCGAGTATTTGTAGGAGTACTCGGTGTGGATCAGCTCGCCGGCGGCAAAGGCGATATGGCGGCCGGCGATCGTCGCTTGCTGGTCGACGAGGCTGCGGACGTAAATCTCAACTCGGCCTTCGGCTGCGTTGTAAAAGGCGACGTGCTCGAACAGGTCGAGATCGAGATCGCCATCGAGCTCGCGGTTGATCCGCTCGAGCACATTGAGATTGAAGGCGGCGGTCACCCCTGCCCGATCGTTGTAGGCGGCCTCTAGGATCGGGATGTCCTTCTTCAGATCGACGCCGATCAGCATCTCGCCGCCGGGCCCCAGAATGGCGGCGCAATTGGCAAGAAAATCCTCGGCCGCGCCCGGCTCGAAATTGCCGATCGTCGAACCCGGAAAAAATCCGACCCGTTTGCCGCGCGGGCCGGGCAGGGGAGGCAAGTCGAACGGGCGGGTGTAATCGGCGCACACCGCGATCACCGGCAATTCCGGAAAATCCTCGGCGAGCGAGGCGGCGGCGTCGCGCAGATGGTCGCGCGAAATGTCGACCGGCACATAGGCCGCCGGGCGGTCGAGCGCCTGCAGCAGGATGCGCGCCTTTTGGCTGGCGCCGCTGCCGAATTCGACGATCCGGCAATGTGCGCCCATCTGCGCCGCGATTTCGCCGGCGTTTTCTTCAAGGATCGCGATCTCGGTGCGGGTCGGGTAATACTCCGGCAGAAGACAGATTTCCTCGAACAATGCCGAGCCGCGCGCGTCGTAGAAAAACTTGCACGGGATCGCCTTGCGCGTCCGGGCGAGGCCTTTCAGCACCGCGTCGCGAAAGCTCTCCTCGCCAGGCGCGAGATCGTGAAAGGCGAAGCGCGAACCGTCCATTATCAACCATCCTCCGCGAGCCGCAACCCGGCAAAAGCCCAGCGCGCCGAGGGCGGGAAAAAGTTGCGATAGCTCGCCCGCACATGCCCGGCCGGGGTGACCGCGGCGCCGCCGCGCAGAACCATCTGGTTGCACATGAACTTACCGTTGTACTCGCCGACAGCGCCGGCGGCGGCGCGAAACCGCGGATAGGGGATATAGGGGCTCGCGGTCCATTCCCAAACATCGCCGAACATCTGGCGGGGGGATGACCGACCATCTGCGGCGGCGGGAGCCGCCCCGGCCGTCGCGTGGAATTGCCGTCGATCGGCGAAATTGCCCGACACCGGTAGGCCTTCGGCGGCGATCTCCCACTCGGCTTCGCTCGGCAGCCGCCTGCCGGCCCATTTGGCGAACGCGTCGGCCTCGAAATAGCTGACATGACAGACCGGCTCGGCCGGGTTCAGCCGGCGCCGGCCGCTCAAGGTAAAGATCGACCAAGTGTCACCCTCGCGCAGCCAATAAAGGGGCGCCTCCCAACCCTGCGCGTGCATCGTCGCCCAGCCGTCCGACAGCCAGAATTCGGGCCGCCGGTAGCCGTCGGCATCGATGAATTCGAGGAATTCGCCGCAGGTCGCCGGCCGGGCCGCGAGGCGAAACGGTTCGAGCCAAACCTTGTGCCGCGGCGTTTCGTTGTCGAAGGCAAAGCCGGCCCCCTGATGGCCGATCTCGACCAGCCCGCCCTCGAATTCCAGCCAATCGAGAGCTGCTGCCGCTGGTGCGATCTGCGGCTGTGGCGCCTGATAGGCGGGCAGCAGCGGATTGACCGAAAAGACGTGCTTGATGTCCATCAGGATCAATTCCTGATGCTGCTGCTCGTGGTGCCGGCCAAGCTCGAGGAGGGGTGCGGCCTCTTGCCACGCGGGCTCGCCGGCGCGGGCGATAAAGCGCGCGACCGCGGCGCCGACATGGTCTCGATAGGCGCCGACGATATCGACCGTCGGGCGCGACAGCAGGCCGCGCTCAGGCCGCGGATGGCGCGGGCCGACCGCCTCGTAATAGGAATTGAACAGATATGCAAAGGCCGGGTCGAACACCCGGTAGTCAGGGTCGAGCCGGGTCAGCACAAACGTCTCGAAAAACCATGTCGTGTGCGCCAGATGCCATTTCGTCGGGCTGGCGTCGGGCATCGACTGGATGGCCTGGTCCTCGGGCGTCAAATTGGCGGCGAGCGCCTCGGTGTCCCGCCGCACGGCTTCGAACCGGTCGAGTGCGATTTGCCGATCGGCGTTGTCGGTCTGCTGCTGGGCAGCACTGTCGAACACGGGCATCCCCCGGGCTATTTCATTGGTCAGTGCTAATTCGTTGTCCCTGTCAACGCCGTGATCTCGGGTTCGTTGCTGGCGCCGAGATAGCGGCGGCGCAGGTGGCGCTCAAAGGCCCCGGTGCCGAGAGGGCTCCCGGTGGCGCTTTCGACCAGCTCGGCCGTCGACAGCAGAGATCCTTGGCTGTGCACCCGCTGCCGCAGCCAAGCGAAAAGCGGCCCAAAGTCGCCGGCGGAAATTTCAGCCATCAGCTCCGGGATCGCACCGCGCGCCGCCTCGAACAGCTGTGCCGCGATCAGCGCACCAAGCGTATAGGTTGGGAAATAGCCCCACGAGCCGTCATACCAGTGGATGTCCTGCAGGCAGCCGTCGCGATCGTCGCCGGGGGCGACGCCGAGCAATGCCTGCAGCCCGTCGGCCCAGGCGCCGGGAAGCTCACGCGGTGCCAGATCGCCGCCGATCATCGCCTGTTCGAGCCGGTGGCGCAGGATCACGTGAGCCGGGTAGGTGACCTCGTCGGCCTCGACCCGGATCAGGCTGCGGGCGACCCGGATCTGGCGGCGGTGCAGCGCCTCGGGCTGCCAGCCCGGCCCGTCGCCGGCGAAGGTCTCGCGCAGGATCGGCGCGGCGAAGCGGGTAAAGGCCGGGCTGCGGCACACCTGCATTTCGAGCAGCAGCGACTGGCTCTCATGGATCGCCATGCCGCGGGCGGCGCCGACCGGCTGCAAGCGCCAATCACCTGGCAGGTTGCGCTTGTAGAGAGCGTGCCCGGTCTCGTGCAGGACGCCCATCAGCGCCTTGGTGAAATCGCCCTCGTCGTAGCGGGTCGTGATCCGCACGTCATCGGGCGCCCCGCTGCAAAACGGATGGGCGCTGACGTCGAGCCGACCGTGCGCGAAATCGAAGCCGACCGCTTCCATCAGGCGCGCCGCCGCCCGGCGCTGCGCCGCGATCGGGAACGGGCCGCTCGGCTCGGCCATCGGCGGCATCGCCGCTTGGCGGACCAGCGCCGCCTCGATCAGATCGGGTAGGAAATCGGCGATCTCGTCGAACAGGCGATTGATCTGGGCGACCGAGCCTCCGGGCTCGTAGCGGTCGAGAAGAGCCTCGTACGGGCTCACGCCGAGACGCTCGGCCTTGGCCGCGGCAGCTTCGCGCTGCAGCCGCAGCATCTCTTCGAGGAACGGCAGCACGGCGGCAAAATCGTTCGCCGGCCGGGCCGTTCGCCACACCGTTTCGCATTTCGAGGAGATGCGGGAGAGGGCCTCGACCAACGCGCCCGGCAGCGCCGCCGCATGGCCGCGGCGGCGGGTCATCTCGCGCAGATTGGCGCTTTGCCACGGGTCGAGCGTATGGCGCTGGCTCTGCGCCTCGGCCAGCAGATCGTCGATCTCGACGGCGGTCAGCTGCTCGTGGGCGAGCAGGCTCAAGCTCGCCAATTGCTCGGCGCGGGTGGCCGCACCCCCCGACGGCATCATCGTGGCACAATCCCAATTGAGCACGCCCAACGCTTCCTCGATCGCGCCGAGGCGGCGAAATCGCGCTTCCAACTGCTGATAGGCGGTCATCGGGGCTCCGCGCTGCGGCGATGAAACAGGACATAGATGACGATCATCGCCACTGCCAGGGAAAACCACGTGATCACGTATTGCAGATGGTTGTTCGGCAAGGCGAGCCGGGTGACCCCGCCTTTGGGCCAGCCGCCGGGGTTGGGGGTGGCGTCGGCGTCGATATAGAACGAGGCCACATGGCCGAGCTTGTCGGCCTTGGCCATCGCCGGCAGATCGACCCAGAACCAATAGTTGAGGTCGGGCCGGTTGTCGGGCAGAAACCAGTTCGGCCGGCCATCTGGCGGCAGCCGCAGCAGCCCCACGACCCGCACCGGGCCTTTGGGCTCGCCGGCCTGCCGCTTGGCCCGGTCCTTGAGCGCACCCGGGATAAACCCGCGATTGACGAAGACGATGCGGTCGTCCGGCTCCTTGAGCGGCGTCAGCACCTGATAGCCGCTTTGCAGGTCGCGCGACGTGGCGCCGAGAAAGATCTCCTTGTCGTTCAGAAAGACTCCCTCGTCGGTGATGTGACGAAACTCCATGTCGGGAGTGACCGCCGCGCTGCGGGGAGCGGGAATGGGCGGTGCGGCCACCGCCGCGGCGCGCTCGGCGATCAGCCCTTCCTTCCAAAAGAGCCGCTTGATCTGCCAGGCGCCGAGCCCCACGCACAGCAGCACGATCGGCACGGCGATCACGGTCGGCCAGAATTGCGGGCGGAACCCGGTCATTCGGGCCGGCGCTCAGCGGGGCGGCGACCGGTCGAGCAGGCGATGGCGGTATTGGAGCGCGATCAGCCCGGCCTTGAACCCGCGCAGCATCACCACGGCACCACCCAAGATCAGCGGCGTCCACAGCACCAGATGCACCCAGAGCGGCGGCGAGAACCAGATTTCGACCAAGGCGGCCAAGCCGACCACGATGAGCCCGAGAAACAGGATCACGAACACCGCCGGGCCATCACCGGCATCCTCGGCCGACAGGTCGAGGCCGCAGACCATGCAGAGGGCCCGCACCTGCAACAATCCGGTAAACAGCGCGCCCTTGCCGCAGCGCGGGCAGCGGCAGCTGAGGGCGGCGCGCGCTAGCGAGACCGTGGGATAGCGCTCGGCGCCAGTATCACCGTGCGCGTCCGCGTCGCCGTCGGCCACCGCGCTCCCAACCGGCACCGCGCCCGCAGAGGCCGCGATCAGCCGGCTGCCCCTTCATAGACGGCGCTGCCGCCGCCCCACCAATAGATGCAGACGAACAGAAACAGCCAGACCACATCGACAAAGTGCCAGTACCAGGCCGCCGCCTCAAAGCCGAAATGATGGTCCGGCCGGAAATGCCCGAGCCATGCCCGCACCAGGCAGACGATCAGGAATGTGGTGCCGATGATGACGTGAAAGCCGTGAAAGCCGGTCGCCATGAAGAAGGTCGACGGAAAGATGCCGCCGGTGAAGTGGAATGCGGCGTGGCTGTACTCATAGGCCTGGACCGAAGTGAAGCACAGGCCGAGGACCACCGTCACCGCCAAGCCGCGCAGCATGCCGCTGCGGTCGTTTTCCAGGAGCGAATGGTGCGCCCAAGTCACCGTCGTGCCCGACAGCAGCAGAATGAGCGTGTTGAGGAACGGGAACTCGAACGGGTCGAACGGGTGGACGCCCTTGGGTGGCCACACGCCGCCGACCGGAAACAGGCTCGACGAAAAGAAGGCCCAGAAAAAGGCAACGAAAAACATCACCTCGGAGGCGATGAACAGCGCCATGCCATAGCGCATGCCGAGCTGCACGATCGGGGTGTGGTAGCCCTGGAAGGTCGCCTCGCGGATCACGTCGCGCCACCACACCGCCATGATCCCCAGCACGCACAGAACGCCGAGGATCATCAGGGTCCAGCCATGCCCGTGCATATAGAGGACGCCACCGCCGAACAGGATGCCGGCCGCGATGGCGCCGAGGATCGGCCAGGGACTCGGGTCGACCAGGTGATAGGGGTGCTTTGGCGCGGCGTGCGCCGCATGCGTCTCGCTCATGGGTTCCGGGCCTCGATGGATCAATTCACGGAAAACGCGGCGTTCGCTGGCGCCGGCTCGGCGAGCGCGCCGCGCCGCCTGCGCCCCGCTGCCTCCTCATGGGCTAGCTGCCGATTCGCACGATGGTGATGGCGTAGAACAACGCCGCCAGCGCCGCCAGCACGGCGAGGAGAGCCCG
Source organism: Allostellaceae bacterium (assembly GCA_036008325.1). Taxonomy (GTDB): domain Bacteria; phylum Pseudomonadota; class Alphaproteobacteria; order ATCC43930; family CGMCC-115725; genus AP-15. Next base: position 13,459 of record DASYNW010000234.1, on the reverse strand, counting down.
GTTGCGCGCCCGGATCGTCCGTTCGCGCGCCCGCTCGGCGGCCTCGACGGAGGTCATCGCCAAGCCCCCGCGGGCCAGCCGGCGTTGCTGCGATCGACCAGCAGCAAGCTGAAGATCAGCAGCAGATAGAGCAGCGAAAAAGCGAACATCTGCCGGGCGCTGCGCTCGCCCGCATCGCGCCACACGCGGATCGACGAAGCGGTAAAGAGCGCGCTCAACCCCAAGGCCGAGATCCCGTAAACGGCACCGGCCATGCCGAGCAGCCAGGGTGCGGCGCTGACCGGCCACAGCACCACGGTATAGAGCAGCATCTGGCGTTTGGTTTCGCGCGGACCGGCGACCACCGGCAGCATCGGCACGCCGGCCTTGGCATAATCGTCGGCGCGATACAGCGACAGCGCCCAGAAATGCGGCGGGGTCCAGAAAAAGATGATCGCGAACAGCGCGATCGCCCCCCAGCCGAGGCTGCCATCGACCGCCGCCCAGCCGATCAGCGGCGGGAACGCCCCGGCCGCCCCGCCGATCACAATGTTCTGCGGGGTGCGCCGCTTGAGCCAGATGGTATAGACGAAAACGTAAAAGCCGATGGTCAGCGCCAGCAATCCCGCCGCCACCCAGTTGGTCGCCAGCGCCATGACCAGGACCGAGCCCACCGCCAGCACGACGCCGAAACCGAGCGCCTCGCCGGGAAGCATCCGGCCCGCCGGCAAGGGCCGTAGGGCGGTGCGGCGCATGACCGCGTCGATGTCGCGCTCGTACCACATGTTGATGGCGCCAGCGGCTCCGGCTCCGACCGCTATGCACAGCACCGCGACACCGGCGAGCACCGGGTGGAGCTGCCCGGGCGCCAAGACCAGTCCCACGAGCCCGGTAAACACTACCAGCGACATGACCCGGGGCTTCAGGATCGCGACATAGTCGGCAACCGCGGCGCCGGCCCATGTGGCGGGCGATCCCGCCAGATCCAGCGCCGCAGCCGGCCGGGTCTCGGACAATTCGGTCACGAAGCTGGGTTCTCCCTACGAAATCAGCGGCAGCTCGTCATAGCTATGGAACGGCGGCGGCGAGGACACCTTCCATTCGAGCGTGGTGGCGCCGGGGCCCCAGTAATTGGCGCCGACCCGGCGGCCGAAGAACAGCGTGTGAAACACGATGAAGACAAAGAACAGCGTCGCCGCATAGGAAATGTAGGCGCCGATCGAGGCGACGAAGTTCCACCCGGCGAACGCGTCGGGATACTCGGCGATGCGCCGCGGCATCCCGGCCAGCCCGAGGAAATGCATCGGGAAGAAGGTCAGGTTGACGCCGATAAAGCTCGCCCAAAAGTGGATCTTGCCAAAAGTCTCGTTGTACTGCCGTCCGGACATCTTGCCGATCCAGTAATAGAAGCCGGCAAATATCGAGAACACCGCGCCGAGCGACATCACATAGTGGAAATGAGCGACGACGTAATAGGTGTTATGCAGCGCGAAATCGACGCCGGCATTGGCCAGCACCACCCCGGTTACACCCCCGATCGTGAACAGAAAGATAAAGCCCATCGCCCATAGCATCGGCGTTTTGAACTCGATCGACCCGCCCCACATCGTGGCGATCCACGAGAATACCTTGACCCCGGTCGGCACCGCGATGACCATCGTCGCCGCGGTGAAATAGGCGCGGGTGTCGACCGAAATCCCGGTCGTGAACATGTGATGCGCCCACACCACAAAGCCGATCACCCCGATCGCCACCATCGCGTAGACCATGCCCAGATAGCCGAAGATCGGCTTCTTCGAGAAGGTCGAGACCACCTGGCTGATCATGCCGAAGCCGGGCAGGATCAGGATGTAGACCTCCGGATGGCCGAAAAACCAGAACAGGTTCAGGAACAGGAGCGGGTCGCCGCCGCCCGCCGGGTTGAAAAAGCTGGTGCCGAAATTGCGGTCGGTCAGCAGCATCGTGATCGCCCCGGCCAACACCGGCAGGGACAGCAGCAAGAGGAAGGCGGTCACCAGGATCGACCAGACGAACAGCGGCATCCGGTGCAGGGTCATGCCGGGGGCCCGCATGTTGAAGATCGTGGTGATGAAATTGATCGCGCCCATGATCGACGAGGCGCCGGCCAGGTGCAGCGCGAAGATCACCATGTCGACCGCGGGTCCGGGCTGGCCGACGCTCGACAGCGGCGGGTACAAGGTCCAGCCCGTGCCGGCGCCGCCGTCGACCATCGTCGACCCCAAGAGCAGCGCGAACGACGGCACCAAGAGCCAGAAGCTGATGTTGTTCATGCGCGGGAAGGCCATGTCCGGCGCGCCGATCATCAGCGGCACGAACCAGTTGCCAAAACCGCCGATCATCGCCGGCATGACCGTGAAGAAGATCATGATCAGCCCGTGCGCGGTGATCAGCACGTTGTAGATCTGGTCGTCGGCGATGAAGTGATTGTCGGGATGCATCAGCTGGATGCGCATGACGATCGAAAAGGCGCCGCCGATCAGCCCGGCGCAGACGGCAAAAATCAAATAGAGGGTGCCGATGTCCTTGTGGTTGGTCGAGAACAGCCAGCGGGTGATGAACCCCGGATAGTGGCTGTCGGCGCCATGCGCCCCATAACCACCGTGGCTGTCGGCGCCGTGCGCCTCGCGCTCGTAGGTCATCGACCCCTCGCTGTCAGTTGCCGGCGGGCGCCGGGTTGGCGGCGACGCGCACCGCGCTGCCGTCTTGTCCATCATGCGCAAACTTTTTCTGGGCCTCGACCAGCCAGCGCTGGAAGGCGTCCTTCGTTACCGCGACCACCTTGATCGGCATGAACGAGTGGTTGAGGCCGCAGATCTGGTTGCATTCGCCATAATAGGCGCCAGGCCGCTCGACGTTGAACCAGCTGTGGTTGAGCCGGCCGATCACCGCATATTCCTGGACCCCGAACGACGGGATGAACCAGCTGTGGATCACATCGGTGCTGGTCACCAGCACCCGGATGTTGGTGTTGACCGGCACCACCAGCGGGTTGTTGACGTCGAGCAGCCGCGTCTGCCCCGGCTTCAGATCGGCGGTCGGGATGATGTTGCTGTCGAACGACAGGTTCTTCTCGTCGGGATAGGTGTAGGTCCAATACCACTGATGCCCGGTCACCCTGATCGTCATCGCATCCGGTGGTACCCGGTCCATGTAATACATCAGCTTGAAGGACGGGATCGCGATCAGCACCAGGATCAGCACCGGAATCACGGTCCATAAGAGCTCGATCACAGTATTGTGCGAGGTCAGCGTCGGCTCCGGGTTGCGCCGGTGGTTGAAGCGCACGATTACATAGAGCAGCAGGGCCATGACGAACGCGGAGATCAAGAAGATGATCACCAGGAGCTCGTTGTGGAACGCGTTGAGCCGGTCCTTGACCGGGGTCGCCGGGGGCTGCATCCCCAGTTCCCAGGGCCGCGGCTGTGCCGCCCACGCGACCGCCGCGAGCGCCCCGGTGGCGGCCACCGCGAGCGCCAGCACGATCAGCACCTGCGCCGCCCGCTTCTTCGTCAGCAATCCCGTCAACCGCGCCATTCCCTGCCGCCCATGATCCATCCCACTCGGCCGATCGGCGGCCCACAGCGGCTGCACCTGACTACGACCCCGGACTTGACAGCCGACCCAGGCGCCGCCGCCCGTCCCCGGCAAACCTACCCGCCGGCCGAGGCGGCGAAGCTAAGCGAGCCTACACCATCACCAACGCGGCTCACAACCGGCCGAGCCCGTTGCGTCAAGCCGCCGCACGGTCGGCGCAATGCCCGCCGCTCGGTGCGCCCCCGGCCGGCAAACCGCGATCGCGACTTCCGCTCGCGGCCGACGGCAACCATATTGTAGCCCGGCGTCAAGTTAAGGAGCAGCAGCGGATGACCGATCTCGCCGTCACCGACCAGTTGTTTTTCGAGCGCACCGGCATGGACCCTGACCGGGTCGAGGCGATCGTCTCCCAGGCGCTGGCCGGGATGGACGATGGCGAGCTCTATCTCGAATACAGCCAGTCGGAGAGCCTGGCGCTCGACGACGGCCGCATCAAGAGCGCCAGCTTCGACACGACCCAGGGGTTCGGGCTGCGCGCGGTGGCCGGCGAGGCGGCGGGTTACGCGCACGCTTCCGATCTCTCCGAGGCGGCGATCAGCCGGGCGGCGGCGACGGTGCGGGCGGTAGCCGCCGGCTATTCCGGGGTGATGGCGGGACCGCCGCCGGGCACCAACCGCAGCCTCTATACCGATGTGAACCCGCTCGGCCTTGTCGATCTAGGCACCAAGACGCGGCTTTTGGCCGAGATCGACGCCTATGCGCGCAGCCGCGATCCGCGGGTCCGCCAGGTCATGGCGTCGCTCTCTGGGGTATGGCAGGCGGTGCAGATCATCCGCGCCGACGGCAGCCGGGTCGCCGACATCCGCCCGCTGGTGCGCTTTGGCGTCGCCGTCGTGGTCGGTGAGGGCGACCATATGGAAACCGGCTCCTCGGGCGCCGGCGGCCGGATCGCCTATGAGCGCTATCTCGATCCGGCGCATTGGAAGGAGCAGGTCGACGAGGCGCTGCGCCAGGCGCTCGTTAATCTCGGTGCGGTGCCGGCGCCGGCCGGCGAGATGACCGTCGTGCTCGGGCCGGGCTGGCCCGGGGTCATGCTGCACGAGGCGATCGGGCACGGGCTCGAAGGCGATTTCAACCGCAAGAAGACCTCGGCCTTTTCCGGTATGATCGGCGAGCGCGTCGCGACCAAGGGCGTGACCGTGGTCGACGACGGGACCCTGCCCGACCGGCGCGGCTCCTTGACCGTCGACGACGAAGGCACGCCTACCAACTGCACCACGCTGATCGAGGACGGCATCCTCAAGGGCTACATGCAGGACCGGATGAACGCCCGGCTAGTCGGCGCCGCACCGACCGGCAACGGCCGGCGCCAGAGCTTTGCCCATGCGCCGATGCCGCGGATGACCAACACCTACATGTTGGCCGGCGACCGGGACCCGCAGGAGATCATCGCCTCGGTGCCGCGCGGCCTCTACGCGGTCAATTTCGGCGGCGGCCAGGTCGACATCACCTCGGGCAAGTTCGTCTTTTCCGCCTCCGAGGCCTATCTGATCGAGAACGGCAAGGTCGGCGCGGCGGTCAAGGGCGCCACCCTGATCGGCAACGGCCCCGACGCGCTGACCAAGGTCACGATGATCGGCAACGATCTCGGCCTTGACCACGGCATCGGCACCTGCGGCAAGGACGGGCAGAGCGTGCCGGTCGGGGTCGGCCAGCCGACTTTGCGCATGGACGGATTGACCGTCGGCGGCACCAGCGCGTAAGGCGACCGCCGGCGACGGCGGCTTCTTGGGGGCCTCTGGGGGGATCATGCGGTTCTGCCGCCGTGGGCGGGCGCTGGCGTTCGCCGCAATATTGGCGAGCGTGCCGGTCGGCCAGGCTCTGGCCTGCACCGATCTGGCCGATGCGCTGTCCTCACGCTGGTCGCTCGCCACCGAGCACGGCGTCTCCTGGCTGGTGGCGCCTTGCGGCCAGCGCTTTTACAGCCTCGGCGTCAACGCGCTCGATGCCGGTTATCCCTACCGCAGCAAGGACGGCAAGGTCTGGTATAGCTGGACTGCGTTCGACCAGACCCGCGGGCAATGGGTCGACGCCGCCCGAAGGCGGCTTTCGGCCTGGGGGTTCAACAGCGCCGGCGGCTGGTCGTTGCCGCCGCAGGTCTTGCGCCTGCCGACGATCATCGACCTCGAGCTCGGCCGACAGGCGCGCTTTCATTGGTTCGATCCGTTTGCGCCGGCGACCGCAACCCGAATGATGGCGCTCGCCCGCAAGCTCGTCGCCCCGTACCGGAATAATCCCTATCGGATCGGCTATTTCTCCGACAACGAGGTCGGCTGGTGGGCCGGCGCCTTGTTTGTCTACTATTCGATGCAGCCAGCCGGCTCGGCGACGAAACAACGCTGGGTCGAGACGCTGCGCCAGCACTATGCCGGCGATTGGCGGGCCTTCGCCGGCGATTTTCTGCCGCCGCCAGGGGTCGGCTCATGGGCGCAGCTGCTCGCCGCCACGCAAATGACCCGGATGCGGCCGGGAGGCGAGGGGATCCATGTGGTGCGCGAATGGACCGGGATCGTCGCCCGCCATTATTACGCGCTAGCCGCCAAGGCGATTCGCGCCGCCGACCCCGATGCGCTCTATTTCGGCGACCGGCTGCCGATCTATTACGACCCGGCGGCGGTGCGGGCGATGGCCCCCTATGTCGACGCGATCGCCACCAACTATAATGTCGACAGCAGCGACGGCTGGATCGCGCCCTATTATTTCGACGGCCTGAAGAAATTGTCGGGGGGCAAGCCGGTACTGGTCTCCGAATGGTTTTTTGCCGCCAACCACAACCGCACCGGCAACCTCAACAACGGCCATCTGATGACGGTCGAAACCCAGGCCGAGCGCGCGGTAGGGGCGGCCGCGGCGACCCTGAACTTCGCCGCGATCCCGCAAATCGTCGGTATTCACTGGTTCCAATACTACGATCACCCCAAGGGCGGGCGCGCTGACGGCGAGGATTACGATTTCGGTTTGGTCGACATCAACGACCAGCCCTATCGCCGGCTGACCGCGGCATTGGCGGCGGCCAACCGGCGCGCCTTCGCGATCCACCAGGCCTCGACCGCGGCGGAGCCGATACGCCCGGCATCGGCTTTCGTAGTGCCGCACGCCGAAATCGCATTGCGCGCCCGCTCCTTGTCCGACTGGCCGAAGCCCGCGAGCCTGATGCCGCGGCTGACCCCCTCGCCGGGCGCGGTCGATTTCGGCGAGGCCTATCTGACCTGGAGCCGGCGCGGGCTGCAATTGGCGACGATCGGCCAGGATTATTACGACCTCGATCTGTTGGCCTATGCCGGTTCGTTCCCGCTCGAGGAAGCCTACCGGGTCGAGCTCGGGGTCGATTTCGGCGACGGCCCGCGCCGTTTCACCCTGTTCTTCATCCCGCCCCGCACCAAAATCCACGACTACCCGGAAATGGCGGCCGAGCTGTGCGCCGGCGCGGCGGCGCGGGCCATCGCCCGAGGCTGCAGCCCGGTCGCGGGCGGCCAGGCGGTCTATTTCGGCGCCGACCAGCCGCGCATCACCGCCGAGATGCGCATCCCGTGGGCGGTGCTGGGGGTGAGCGAACCGGCCGCGGGAGCCAAGCTGCGGGTCGAAATCGCCGTTACCGCCTGGGACCGGGACCGCTGGATGTCGCTGTCCGGCCGCGCTCCGGCGGCGGCGTTGCACGATCCCACCAGGTGGCGGCCGATGCGCCTCGGCAACAGCCCGCAGACGATCGAAGGCTGGCCGATCCTGGCCCGGGCGCCCGATTGATGCCGGGATTTCGGGTAGACTGCGTTGCCCGGACGGCATCATGCGCCCGGTGAGCAATCCTATGGCGAGGCGCTAATGGCGACGAATTTTCCCGACGGCTTTCTGTGGGGTGCATCGACCGCCGCCTATCAGATCGAGGGTGCGGTGCGCGAGGACGGCCGCGGCCCGTCGATCTGGGACATTTTCAGCCATCTGCCCGGCAAGACCGCCAATGGCGACACCGGCGATGTCGCCTGCGACCATTATCACCGCTGGCCCCAGGACGTGGCGCTGATGCGCGAGCTCGGCCTCGGCGCCTACCGGCTGTCGCTCTCCTGGCCGCGCATCCTGCCCGAGGGGCGCGGTGCCGCCAACCAGAAGGGGCTCGAATTCTACGACCGGCTGATCGACGGCATCCTCGAATCCGGCATCGAGCCCTGGATCTGTCTCTACCATTGGGATCTGCCGCAGGCGCTCGAGGATCGCGGCGGCTGGCAGAACCGCGACACCGCGCATTGGTTCGCCGACTACGCGCATCTGGCGGTGCACCGGCTCGGCGATCGGGTCAGGCACTGGGCGACGTTCAACGAGCCCAATTGCGCCTGCGTCAAGGGCTATGGCGACGGCGAGCACGCCCCCGGCATTCGCGGCCGGGCGAGCGCGCTCGGCGCGATCCATGTGATGAACCTGGCGCACGGGCGCAGCGTCGAGGCGATGCGCTCGGCCCGCCCAGACCTGCTGCTCGGCAACATCTACAATTTCCACCCCTACGAGCCGGCGAGCGAGCGCGAGGAGGATGAGGTCGCCTGCCAGATGCTCGACGCGCTGTGGAACCGCTCGTTCCCCGACCCTCAGATGCTGGGCCGCTACCCGGAGCCGCTCGCCGCCGAAATGGTCGAGCCGCTGGTGCGGGCGGGCGATCTCGAAATCATCAGGCGGCCGCTCGACTACTTCGCCTTCAACCACTACACCCGCTCCCGCGTGCGCCGCGACCCGAACCATCCGTTCGAGGCTGCGACCCTGCCGGCGCCACAAGGCGCCCCAGTCACCGAGATGGGCTGGGAGATCGCGCCCGACTCCTTTCGCGCGGTCATGATCGAAGTCAAGGAGCGCTACAGCGGCGACCTCCCGATCTACATCCTCGAAAACGGCGCCGCCTTTCCCGACCGGGTCGAGGCCGACGGGCATATCCGCGACGAGCGCCGCATCAGCTATCTGCGCGCTTATCTCGGCGCGGTGCAGGACGCGATCGCCGCCGGGGTCCCGGTCAAGGGCTATTTCGTCTGGTCATTGCTCGACAATTTCGAATGGACCCTCGGCTACACCCGCCGCTTCGGCCTCATCCACGTCGACTACGAAACCCAGGAACGCCGCCCCAAGGACTCGTTCCATTTCTACGCCGCGCTCGCCCACGGCGCCGCCCTCGACCGGGAGTAAAACTACAAGATGTGAATTCCCACGCCGAGCAACATTGTGCTACAACTGAAGCGAAGGATTTGCAATCCATGAACAGCCGTAGCGAGCGTCGGCAGCTCAAGGCCTTGCGCGATTACGCAGCGGGCGAGCTTGGCACACGCCTCGCGATTGAGCGAGCCGGAGTTGAGGATTACGCCGAACTGGTCATCGCGCTGGCTCAACACGATCTGGATTTTCCGAAACCAGCCGACACCTTGGAGCGCCGGGCCAATCTGGAGCGCGCGCGCGACATCTTGCAGCCGCGCTTGCGCAATGCCGGTTGATGTCACGATCATTGTCACCGATGCGCCGCCGCTGATCACTCTCGCGGCGGCAAAGAGCCTAGACTACCTGCTTTATCCCGCTTTGCCGGTGATCGTCCCCGACGCGGTTTTCTTCGAGGCGACGAATGCGGCGGGCAAGCTAGGTGCTCAGGAAATTCTTGACTGGTACCACGACCACAGGGACGCCGTGCGCGTAGAGCCGACCGAAGCTTTCGCCACGGCGCAGCTGGTGGCGCGGGCCGGACGGCGGCAACGCGATTTGGGCGAGCGCGCGGCGCTTGACGTGATCCGCAACTACCCACTCGCGCAGAACGAGCGCGCCTTGTTGCTCAGCGACGACCGCGACATCGGGCGGGTCATCGTCATCGACCCCGACAAGCTGATCCTGCTGACCACATGGGACTATCTGCGGCAGCTTGAGGAAGCGCAGCGCATCCAGTCGGCGGATGCTGTGATCGAGGCGGTACGCGCGGCGGGACGCAACCCGCCAACGCGGGAAATGTGGGGCCGCCACGACCCCGAAATCCGCGACGCCGTGCGCCGGGTAATCGAAACCGCGCATCATGCGCGCGGTCCAAATCGTTAAGTATAGATCGGCAGATTTCCTTGGCGAACGCCAAGGAAAAGAATAGTTGTCCCCTCCCGGTCTACATCCTCGAAAACCGCGCCGCCTTTCCCGACCGGGTCGAGGCCGACGGTCATATCCGCGACGAGCGCCGCATCGCCCATCTGCGCGCCTATCTCGGCGCGGTGCAGGACGCGATCGCCGCCGGGGTCCCGGTCAAAGGCTATTTCGTCTGGTCATTGCTCGACAATTTCGAATGGACCCTCGGCTACACCCGCCGCTTCGGCCTCATCCACGTCGACTACGAAACCCAGGACCGCCGCCCCAAGGACTCGTTCCAGTTCTACGCCGAACTCGCCCAAAGCGCCGCCCTCGACCGGGAATAGCGCGGTAGGGCGGCGGGATATATTTAGCTTCCTCGCTGTTTCAGGTGGGTTGAAACGTCCACCCCTTGTCTCGCCGAGCCATGCCACCCAGGTAGTCGCGTTTCTTTGTTCGGCTGAAAGGGGCCGTTTCTTCGTCCCGGCCTGACGACCCCCAGGCGCCGCGCGCAGCCCCGGTCAAGGATGGCCCCGGCCCTTTGCCGGGGCCACCGCGCTTGCGCGGCGCGAAGCGTCCTTGAGGGGGGCTGCGCGCGGCGCCACCCTCGGCCAGGTCGGGCGACGAGAGGCACGCCGATGCGCGATACCAACCTGCTGCAACTGGCGCTCGGACTGACGCCGCCCTGGACGGTGACCCGCAGCGACTTCGATCCCGATGCAAAGCGGCTCGACATCCAGATCGACTTCGCGCCGGGCAGCCGCTTCCTCTGTCCCAACTGCGGCGCCGCCGACTGCCCTGCCTATGACACCGAGCAGATGAGTTGGCGCCACCTGAACTTCTTCCAGCACCAGGCCTACATCAACGCCCGCGTGCCGCGCGTTCGCTGCGACAAGTGCGGCATCAGGAAGGTCGCTGTACCCTGGGCACGCCCCGACAGCGGCTTCACCCTGCTGTTCGAGGCACTGCTGATGAGCATGGTGTCCGCCATGCCGGTCAGGACCGTGGCCAGGATGGTGGGCGAGCACGACACCAGGCTGTGGCGCGTGCTGCACCACTATGTGGATCAGGCGCGGGCGCGCACCGACGCCTCGGCGGTGACCCGCGTCGCCATCGATGAGACCGCCGCCCGGCGCGGCCACGACTACGTCACGCTGTTCGTCGATATCGATCAGGCCCGCGTGGTGTTCGCAACCGAGGGCAAGGATGCCGCCACCGTGGCCGCGTTCGCTGACGACCTCGCCGCGCACGGCGGTGATGCCGCAGCGGTCGAGGAGGTCTGCATCGACATGAGCCCGGCCTTCATCAAAGGCACCGCCGAGCATCTGCCCAATGCGGCGGTAACCTTCGACAAGTTCCATGCCGTCAAGATCGTCAACGACGCGGTCGATCAGGTGCGGCGCGCCGAGCAGAAACGACAAAGCCTGCTGCGCGGCACACGCTATATATGGCTGCGCAATCCGGCCAACTTGTCGGACCGCCAGCAGGCGACACTCGACGCTCTGCCGACACGGCACCTCAAGACCGCGCGCGCCTATCAGATGCGGCTGGCGTTCCAGGACCTCTACGACCAGCCCTCGGCGGACGCCGGTGAGGGCTTCCTGAAGCAGTGGTACTTCTGGGCCACCCACAGCCGGCTGCCGCCGATGATCAATGCCGCCCGCACCGTCAAACGCCATTGGGACGGCATCCTGCGCTGGTTCGACAGCAAGATCGCCAACGGCCTGATCGAGGGCATCAACAGTCTGGTGCAGGCCGCCAAGGCAAAGGCACGCGGTTATCGATCAAGCCGCAACCTCAAGGCCATCGTCTATCTGCTCGCCGGCAAGCTCGATCTGAGGCTGCCGGCATGAGGACGTTACTGCCAACTCCAAACAGCGAAGAACCTATATTTAATTGGCAAAGCCGGGACTCGCGAATACTCGAAATAACTTTACATAATAGGCGATTATGCGACTTGCACAGCGACCGCCCGCAGTGCAAGAAACACAAGATGTTGATCCAGCCTGACCCAACGTTAAGTGAGCCGCATCGGGTTCAGCGGAGAGGCGTTTTGTCCACGAGCTTCCACCCGTGAGCCTTGATGCAGTCCGCAGCAAGCTCATAGTTCGGATAACTTTCACTGCCTATTGTCACAGGGAGGCTCGCAGCTTCCCGCATGCAGGCGTAACGCACCGCCTCGAACTCCTCCTCGGATGCACCGGGCTTTGACCACACCTGCTCAGGCTTATCCGGCGGTTGCGCACAAGCAGACAGAAGCAGCAGGGTTGAAACGGCAGCAAGCAGGAAATAAGGCAAATTATTTCCTTACGATGAGTGTCTTGAGCCAGTTGTTAGCTGCGTTACGCGACTTTGCGCCGGCCGCGAGCGCGGTGCAGAAAACACAAGATGTTGCGTAAGAATGTTGGTTAGTGTCAGTTTGAAATACAGATCGGACGCTGGACGGTTTTCACCATTTTGGCTTGTCTCTGGTCCAAAATTCTAATTTCCACACGCTCCGTTAGAGCGGACATCGCGAAGTCCGCAACAGCTTCCGCAGCGCAGATTGCTTCGTCGGCATCACGTGCCGCGACTTCTTGGTTCAACTCACTTGGTTGATCGTTAAACGTCTCCGCGTAGTATTTAATGAAAAGCGTGAATTTGGGCATGCGACCCTTCCATTATGCAGGCTGGTGGAACGTGACAAGAAATTCGTCAAGACCTATAATACTTTCGCTAGCTTCCTATCAGTTTGTGACGGACGGCTTGCTTTCGGCACCAACACAGCGCTCCAAGCACCACATGATATACCAGTTCACGTTGATCCCGTGTTTAGCTGAGGCATCAGAGACGCGGCGTGCTAAGCCTATCGGGAGCCGGACGGTGAGGCGCTTTTCAGCCGAACCATACTCTGGCATCGGTCCAAAGTATTGCTCAATAAGATGGTTGGCATGCTTCTCCAAAATTGCCTGCGCCTCGACGTCTGCCAGAGGCGAGAACTCATGGGTCTCTCCGTCGTATTGGCATACGACCTTGAAAAAAGCGCCGTGGCGGGTCTGGTACAAACCCCACCACGCTTCCGAATGATCGTGACTCTGGTAAAAGACTTCTGTAGCGGTCGCGGTGTCATAGGTGGTGCCGCCGATAATCCGCTTCATTTTGCGCTCTCCAATGAGGTGACGTCACCTAACATGGGCGGAGAAGGCCCGGCGTCAAGAGGGCACGGACGGCGGAGCCGCAAGCGGCACAGAACGGCAAGCTTCAAATCCCGAGTCTTCCAGAAGACCGGCTATGCGGCTTTGCCGAGCGGCACCGGACAGATCTCCAAGCTCCCGCTGGCGCCAGCCCGCAAATCCCCGCTTCTTAATACGCGTAGTCAGTAAAGACCGGGTCGATCTTGCCGTGCCAGCGGGTGCGGAAATCTTCGAGCAATTCTTCGGCGGGGGTGCGGCCGGAGCCGGCGATCGCGAACAAGGGATCGAGAAAATGGGTCTCGTCCTCGCCGGCGGCACTGCGCCGGGCGCGGCGGTGCAGCCCTTCGCGGGCGATGTCGAGCATTTCGAGCGCCACGTCGCGCAGGGTGCGGGTGCGCAGCGGCGTCGCCAATCCCAGCCGCGGCACGTCGCGGCGCATCGCCTCGCGCTCCTCGGCGGTCCAGTCGGCGACGAGGTCGTTGGCCGCGTCGAGCGCCGTCTGGTCGTAGAGAATCCCGACCCACAAGGCCGGCAATGCGCACAAGCGCCGCCACGGGCCGCCATCGGCGCCGCGCATTTCGAGAAAACTCTTCAGCCGGACCTCGGGAAAGGCCGTCGTCAGATGG
>DASYNW010000233.1:0-10949 GCA_036008325.1 Allostellaceae bacterium | reverse complement strand
CGAGCTTGCCGTCGGCGCGGGTGCGTCCGGCATGCGCGACGAGGTGGCGCCATTGCGCATCGCTGAGCACGCCAAACCCGGCATAGCTCTCGCGCAGATAGGCTTCCAGCTCCTGGCGGTTGGAAAACCCGGGATCGCTGCCGACGACGCGGCCGATGCGCTCCAGCCCCTCCTGCGCCACCACCGGCCCGATATCGTTGAGCACGAGGCGACGCACCGGGGATTTCGGCAGGGCGGCGAACAGCATTCCGATGATGCCGCCGAGCGAGGTGCCGACCCAATGAATGAACGGCACGTCGAGCCGGGCGTAGAGCGCGCCGAGCACGGCGAGGTAATAGGGGAAACTGTAGGCGCCGGCATCGTCGAGCCAGTCGCTGCGGCCGCGGCCGGGCAGGTCCGGGCACACCACCCGAAAGCGCGGCATCAGCGCCTCCGCCAGAAAATCGAAATCCCTGCCGTTGCGGGTGAGGCCATGCACGCACAGCACCACCGGCGCGCCCGGCGCACCCTCCCATTCCCAATAGGCGAGATTGACAAAGCCTTGCGGCCCCAGCACCGGCAGGTTGCGCGCCTTCATCGCCATTGGGCTTTCCTCCATCATCCGCCCAGCCTCCAACCATAACCCAAAACTGTCGTCCCGGCGAAAGCCGGGACGACGAATCAAACCCAACGCCGGGCTTGGCGGCATCGGGGTCTTTTGCCAAACTGCCGCGATGAATGCCGATAACGATATCGCCGCGCTCGCGCGCCTGATCGATCAGGCGCAACGCGCCGTCGTGTTCACCGGCGCCGGGATCAGCACCGAGTCGGGCATCCCCGATTTCCGCAGCCCCGGCGGCATCTGGACCAGAATGGCGCCGATCGATTTCGCCGATTTTCTGGGTTCGGAGGAGGCGCGGCGCGAAACCTGGCGCCGGCGCTTTGCGATGGAGGAAACCTTTCGCGCCGCCGCACCCAATCGCGGCCATCGCGCCGTTGCCGAGCTCGTCCGACGCGGCAAGGTGGGCGCGGTCATCACTCAGAACATTGACGGGCTGCACCAGGCCTCCGGCATCCCGGAGGACCGGGTCGTCGAACTGCACGGCAACACGACCTACGCCCACTGCCTCGATTGCGCGCGTCGCTACGAGATCGAGGCGTTGCGCATTGCATTCGCGCGCGATGAAATGGCCTCGGTCTGCGATTCCTGTGGCGGCTTCGTCAAGACCGCGACAGTCTCGTTCGGCCAGGCGATGCCGCCGGCGGCGATGCGGCGCGCCGAGACCGAGACGATCGCCGCCGATCTGTTTATCGTCGCCGGCTCCTCCCTCGTCGTTTATCCCGCTGCCGGCTTTCCCGAGCTGGCCAAGCATTACGGCGCCGCCCTCGTCATCATCAATCGCGAGCCGACCGGCCTCGACGGCCTCGCCGATCTGGTCCTGCATCGCGCGATCGGCGAAACCCTCGGCGCCGCCGTCGGGGTCGAATAAGTTCGAGCCGCAAGCCACGGCCCATCGTCCGCGGGGATCCATGCGACGATCCCGAAGCGCCTGTTTGCCGCCGTGCTGCGCCGGCAGATCGCGGTCCTGTAGTCAGGGAGGATTGCGGATGAGGCTCGCAGGTAAGGTTGCGCTGATCACCGGCGCCGGATCCGGCATAGGCGCCAGCATGGCCCGGATCTTTGCCGGCGAAGGCGCCAAGGTGGTCGTCGCCGACATGCTCGAGAACGAGAGCAAGCAGGTCGTCAACGATATTGTCAAGGCCAATGGTGCGGCGATCTTCCATCGGCTCGACGTCAGCAGCGAACAGGAATGGAGGGCGGCGGTCGACGCCACCCTCGCCGAATGCGCCAGGCTCGACATCCTGGTCAACGACGCCGGGCTCTCCGGCAGCGCGGTCGAGGATCTGTTCGACACTGCAGCCTGGGACCAGCTGATGGCGGTCAACGCCCGCGGCGTCTTCCTCGGCATGAAGTTCGCGATCCCGATCATGCAGGCGGCGGCCAGCGGCTCAATCGTCAACATCTCGTCGATCTCGGGCGTCACCGGCCAGCGGCAGATCCACGTCGCCTACAATGCCTCTAAGGGCGCGGTCCGCACCCTGCGGTGCAGCACGGCGCCGACAACATCCGGGTCAACTCGATCCATCCGGGATTGATGCCGCCGATGCGCTCGTCAAAGCGCACCTCCGACCCGCAGGTGCGCGCCCGGATGCTGCGCCAAGTGCCGATGGGCCGCGCCGGCCGCCCCGAGGAGGTCGCCACCGCCGCGCTGTTTCTCGCCTCGGACGAGGCCTCCTACATTACCGGGGCCGAGCTCTATGGCGATGGCGGCTATCTGGCCACCTAGCGTGGCGCCGCCCCACCGAGGTTTCAGGCGCTGCGAACCGGAGGCGGATCGGCCCCGCGTGAGCTGGGCGGGCGCTCCTGCAAAGGATCGGCCACGAGTTCCGGTAGCAGCGCAGTAGGACGATCCCCAGCCGTCTCCTCCTGCACGATCAGGTTGTGCTTGACGCTGGCGAGTGCCGAGATCATCGCGTCTCGGGTCCCCGGCTCCAAATCGGCAAAGGCCTCCTCGCGGATCGCCTGATTGATGTCGAGAATGCGCTCGACGACCCGGTCGGCGCCGTCCGTCAGCCACAAGGTCCGCACCCGCCGGTCGGTCGGATGGGCGCGGCGCTCGACCAGCCCCTCCTCGTGCAGCTTGTCGAGCATGCGCACCAGCGCGATCGGCTCGATATCGAGCCACGCCGCGACTTCCGCCTGGCTCACCCCTTGGTGGCGCGCAATGTAGAGCACCACCGCCGCTTGCCGCCGGGTGATCGGCAGCCCGGTGTGGCGGGCAGCGCGCTCGAAACGCCGCTTGAGCAGACGCGAGACATCGTGAATGAGAAAACCGAAGGTGCGATCGGCAGCCTCCGCCCGGCCGGGCGCCGCCGCCGCAATGCGGGTCATCGTCGTCATTCGGCACCTTGCCGATCTTGCGCCAGCGCCGGTCCCGGCTCGCCCGACAGAATGTCCGCCGTGCGCGATGGCCGGTACGGACGCCCGACCCAGCGCGCGAAGCGTTCAAGATAGAGATAGACGACCGGGGTCGTGTAGAGCGTCAGCCATTGAGATACCAGCAGACCGCCGACAATGGCGATGCCGAGCGGTCGGCGCAGTTCGGAGCCCGCCCCGTGGCCGAGCGCGATCGGCAGCCCGCCGAACAGCGCGGCAAACGTCGTCATCATGATCGGACGGAAGCGCAACAGGCAGGCTTCGTGGATCGCCTCGCGCGGGCTCTTGCCCTCGATCCGTTCGGCCTGCAGCGCAAAGTCGATCATCATGATCGCGTTTTTCTTGACGATGCCGATCAACAGGATGACCCCGATCATCGCGATCACGGTCAGATCGTAATGCAGCAGCATCAGCGCCAACAGCGCGCCAACGCCGGCCGACGGCAGGGCCGAGAGGATCGTAATCGGGTGGATGTAGCTTTCGTAAAGTATGCCGAGGACGATGTAGACGACGAGGATCGCGGCGGCGACCAGCAGCGGCATCGACGACAGCGAGGCCTGGAACGCCTGCGCGGTGCCCTGGAACGAGCCGTTCAACGTCGCTGGGGCGCCGAGCCGGGCGGCGACAGCTTGGATCTTGTCGACAGCCTGACCGAGCGCCACCCCGGGCGCCAGGTTGAACGACAACGTCACCGCCGGAAAAACGCCCTGGTGGCTGACTGACAGCGCTTCGAGCTTTGAGGCGTAATGGGCGAACGCGCTGAGCGGGACCTGTGCCCCCCCCGCTCCGGGAACGTAGATCTTGGACAGCGCGTTTCGGTCGGTCTGAAATTGCGGCTGCACCTCAAGAACGACCTTGTACTGATTGGTCGAGGTGTAGATCGTCGCGACCTGGCGCTGACCAAATGCATCGTACAACGTCTCGTCGATCTCCTGGGCAGAGATCCCGAGCCGCGAGGCAGCGTCGCGGTCGATGTCGATCGCCATGTGGGGGGCGGCGATCTGCTGGTCGGAGGCGACGTCCTGAAGCTCCGGCAGCTTTTGCATTTCGTGTTCGAGTACGGGCGCCCAGTGATTGAGTTCAGCCAGATCGGTGTCGGTCAGCGTGTACTGATACTGGGTACGCGACAGCCGACCGCCGATCGTGATTTCCTGCCCCGCCTGCATAAAGAACTTGGCACCTTGAACAGCCGCCATCTTCGGCCGCAGGCGCGCGATAACCTGGTCGGCGGAGACGTCCCGCTCGTCGAACGGCTTAAGTTGCATAAAGACGCGGGCGGTATTCTCGGTCGGATTGTAGCTGTAGGCGCCGGCGAAGGAGAAGACCCCGGCAACCGCGGGATCCTTGCGCACGATGTCGACGATCTGCTGCCTGATCTTGGCCGTCGACAGGAACGACGCATCCTCGCGGGTATCGACCTCGCCGAAAATGAAACCGGTGTCCTGCTGCGGAAAAAATCCCTTGGGGATTTGGACGTAGAGATAGCCGGTTACGAAGATCAACGTCAGCGTTGCGAGCAGCGTCGGAAACTGGTGGCGAAAGACAAAGCGCAGGCCTCGGTCGTAGCTAGCGAGCATCCAATCGAAGCCGGCCTCGGCGATGCGGTTGAAGCGGCCGGTCGGATGCAGCCCCTTTTCCTTTAGGAACAGCGAGCACAAGACCGGGGTCAGGGTCAACGAAATCGCCGCCGAGGCGACCACCGCAACCGATACGGTGACGGCAAACTCGCGGAACAGCCGGCCGATGATCCCGCCCATAAAGAACAACGGGATGAACACTGCAATCAGCGAGAAGGTGATCGAAATGATCGTAAACCCGATCTGGCCGGCGCCTTTCAGCGCCGCCTCCATCGGCCGGTAACCCTGTTCGATGTAGCGCGAAATGTTCTCGATCATGACGATCGCGTCGTCGACGATAAAGCCGACCGAGATGGTCAGCGCCATCAGTGAAATGTTGTCGAGGCTGTAGCCGGCAGCGTACATGACGGCAAAAGTGGCGAGCAGCGATAGCGGCACCGCCATGCTCGGGATAATCGTCGCCCAGACCGTGCGCAGAAAGAGGAAGATGACGAGGATCACCAAGCCGATCGTCACCATCATCGTCAGCTGCACGTCGTGGACCGCCGCACGGGTCACCAGCGAGCGGTCGGACATCAGCGAGACCTTGACCGAAGGCGGGATCGACGCTTCGAGCTGCGGCATCATCGCCTTGATCTTGTCGACCAGCTGAAGGGTGTTGGCCCCATCCGCCCGCTGGATCGCCAGGCCCTCGGCCGGGGTGTCGTCGTACCACGCGCCGATCCTTGTGTTCTGCACCGAGTTGACGGCATCGCCGACATCCTTGATGCGGATCGGCGCGCCGTTCCGGAAGGCGATGATGACGTTGCCATAGGCCGCGGCGTTGAACAGCTGATCGTTGGTGTCGAACGACACCGCCTGATGGGCGCCCTCGATTTCACCGGTCGGCAGATCGACCGTCGCTGCCGCCAGCGCATTGCGCACGTCTTCAAGCCCCAGCCCATGCGCGGCGAGCGCACCGGGATTGATCTGTACTCGCGCGGCGAATTGCTTCTGGCCGAAGATGAAGACCTGAGAGACGCCGCTCACCGTCGACAGTCGTTGCGCCAGAACCGTGTTGGCATAATCGTCGATCCGGTAGACCGGCAGCGCGTTCGAATAGACGGCGTAGATCAGGACCGGGAAGTTCGCCGGGTTGACCTTTTTGTAGGTGGGCGGGTTCGGCAGATCCTTGGGCAACAGCCCGCTTGCCGCATTGATCGCGGTCTGCACGTCCTGCGCTGCGGCATCGATGTTGCGCGACAGGTCGAATTGCAGGGTGATCGTGGTCGTGCCCACACCGCTCAGCGAGGTCATCTGGTCGAGGGCGGGGATCGACGTGAATTGCTGTTCGAGCGGGGTCGCGACCGAGGACGCCATCGTCGCTGGGCTCGCGCCGGGGAAATTAGCGGTGACCGTGATCGTCGGAAAATCGACATTGGGCAGCGCCGCGACCGGCAGCAGGCCATAGGCGGCAATGCCGAACACCAACACGCCCAGCATCAGCAGCGACGTCGCGATTGGCCGCCGGATGAAAGGTTCCGAGACGCTCATCGGCAATCACCTGCGAATTGTGCGCGAAAGTCCACTTGAGGTTCGGCAGGGGTGAAGACCGGCGAAGCTCAGCCTGAGGCGCGCAGCGGCGGCGAGTTCAGTAGCTTGACGCGCGCACCTTCGGTGAGCCGGTATTGGCCCTCGACCACCACCCGCTCGCCCGGGGTCAGCCCCTTGATAATGGCGGCAACACCGTCCTGGATCGAGGTCACGTCGACGATGCGGCGCTCGACCGTATCGTCGCTCTTGATCACATAGACGTAATCGCCGTTCGGCCCTTCCTGGACCGTCTGCGAGGGCACCGTCGCGACATTCGGGCGGGTCATCAGGATCACCCGCAGATTGACGAACTCGCCGGGCCACAGCCGCTCGTCCCGATTGGCGAAGCGCGCCTTCAGGTGGATCGTACCGGTCGACTGGTCGATCGCGTTGTCGATCAGGGTCAGCTCGCCGTCCGAAAGCAGCTCGCTACCGTCGCCGCTATAGGCGCGCACGACGAGCGGGGCCTGCTGCTGGTGCTGGCGGACCTCGTCAATCGTATCCTGCGGCAACGTGAAGCTGACGAATATCGGCTTCAGCTGGGTAATCGTGACCAGGGTAGTGTTGTCGGCCGCGTGGACGAGGTTGCCGACATCGACGAGCCGCGCGCCGAGCCGTCCGTCGATCGGCGAACGGATGTCGGCGTAGCCCAGATTGAGCTTGGCGGTGTCGATCTGTGCTTGATCGCCCTTGATCGCAGCCTCTACCTGGCCGACCAGCGCCGTCTGCTGGTCGAAGCTCTGGCGGGTCTGATAGCCGCTGCCGAGCAGCTTCGAATAACGGGCGAGATCGAGCTTGGCCCCGGCGAGCTGCGCTTGATCCTTCTGCTCGGCCGCGTCGGCCTGTTCGAGCGCCGCCTGGTAGGGCCGCGGATCGATTTGCAACAGCGGGTCGCCTTTCTTGACCTCCTGGCCTTCCTTGAAATCGATTTTGACGATCTGGCCGTCGACCCTGGTCTTGACCGCTACCGAGTTGAACGCCTGAACCGTGCCAATGCCATGGAGAAACACCGGGACAGCTTCGGCGCGCACGATCCCCGCGGTAACCGGGACGGCAGGCGCCGGAGCTTGGGCGCGGGCCACGCTCGTCCCGGCACCCGCAAAGCCAAGCCACCAGATCGCCGCTGCCGCCATCAGCAACAGTAGCGCGGCAGCACTGATCGTACGCCTCGCCATTCCGAGCGACTCCGTTGGTTATTAAAGTTAACGAAGATCTATCATAGACATACTCTATAGCTTCGTGCCGACGCTGTCCATCCATTCGGTGCAAGCCTCGGCCGAACCGGGCCGGGCGAAATGTCGCGGGGGGTTCGCGAGAGCTACGGGCGCAAGGGCACTTCTATCGGCGCGCAGTTGGTCCGGCCGGACATCAAACAGTCCTCGATAGTGGACTCTCTGATCAGCCCGCGAACCAGCACGATACCGGCAATCGCCAAGCTCAGCACGATGATCAACCCGATCAGCGCAGCCGTCCGTCTCGCTTCGGTGTCGGGCTCGCGGTCCTCGAAGCGGTTGCTCATCAGCCTGCCGAATGGACCCAGGGCTCGGCTGCTCGACCCGGTCGAGCTGCGGCCTGCGCCACTTCGCTAGATAGTATCGAATGGCGGCCGCCGGCAATAGCGGGTGGTATCGCCCCAAGCGATTGTCCAACTCAGCGCGATGCGGTGGTGCGCGCGGCGCGGTCGAGCGCGTTCTCCACCGCGGCCGACGTCAACAGCTCGGGGAGCAACTCGCCGTCGGGCCGGGCCGGGCCATAGACCGCGTTGAACGGAACGCCGTAGCGGTCGAAGCTTTGCAGATAGCGGGCCAAAGCCGGGTCGGGCCGGGTCCAGTCGCCGCGCATCGCCACCACCCGCGACCCGAACAGCCGGTCGCTCACCGGCTCGCGGTCGAGCACCACCGCTGCGTTGACCTTGCAGGTCAAGCACCAGGCCGCTGTCACATCGACAAACACGGTCTTGCCCTCGCCAACCAGCCGGGGGATGGCGCGCGCGTCGAACCGCCGCCACGGACCGGCCCCGCTGACGCCGCTGCCGACCCCCCCGCCGGCGACGCCCGCAAAGGCCGGCCAGAGTATCGCGGCAGCGATCAACGCAGCCGCGGCGCCCGACACCAGCCGCGACCCGGCCGCCGGCATCTCGCGCCGATGCTTCAGTGCCAGCAGCCCGAGCACGATCGCCAGCGCCGCCGCGGCGGCGAGCGCGACCCGCGCGCCCGACAGCGCCGCCAGCACGAAGAGAAGCCAAATCGTGGTTCCGGCCAGCACCAGCCCGAGCACTGCGCGCAGCCGGTTCATCCAACGTCCCGGCCGCGGCAGCAGCCGGACCAGCTGGGGAAACCCGGCGACGAGCAGATAGGGTGCGGCAAAGCCCAGCCCCAGCGCCACGAACACAACCGCGATCTGGCGCGGCCCCTGCGCCAGGGCAAACCCGACCGCAGTGCCGACAAACGGCGCCGAGCAGGGGGTGGCGAGCAGGGTGGCAAAGCCGCCGGTCAGAAACGCATCGGCATATCGCGGGCGAACCCGGCTCGCCGCAGCGGCGTCATAGGCGATCCGCGGCAAGCCGATCGCCAGCCAGCCCCAGAGGCTCGCCGCGAACATGGTAGTCAAGGCCGCCATCGCAGCGATAAACCACGGCCACTGGAACTGGATGCCCCAGCCGATCACGGCACCCGACACTTTGAGCCCGATCAGCGTCGCAGCGATCAGCGCGAACGAGGCGAGCACTCCGAGCGCCGTCATCAGCAGCCCGATGCGCAGCCGAATTCGATCGGCCCCGGCCTGGCTGGCGACCGACAGCAACTTCAACGACAGCACCGGCAGCACGCACGGCATCGCATTCAGGATGAGGCCGCCGAGCAGTGCGATGGCGAGGATCGGCAGCAGCCGCCCGGCATCCCCGGGCGCCGACGCGGCAAGCGGGGTGGCGGCGAACTCGGCCGCGCGCAAGCCGTCGACCAGGGTCAAGGTCAGCTTCCCGCCGACAACCCCGGCAGCCGCCGCATCGCGGATCGGCACGGTCATCCGCGCCCGGTGCCCCGCTTGGGACAGCATAACCGCCGGGTGGCCGGGCGAGCCTTTCGTCATGCCCTCGACAAACAGGTCGGGCGACCGAAACGCGGCGCCAGGGCTGTTCAGCCGAACGATGAGAGAACTATCGCGCCCGTCGCCGATCGCATTCACCGACACCAGCTCGATGCCTGCGGCGGCAAGGCTCCGCGGCACCCGGGCGCGCGCCGCGGCGATCAATGCCGCCTGCGGCGCCGGCAACATCGGACCCGCGGGCAAAGCCAGATCGAACTTCGCCGAGTATGGCACGCAGATCTGCGCGCAGGCGGCGTAGTCGACGGCGGCATGCAACGACAGCGCCTGGCCCGGCCGGGCCAGGGTGAGCGCGATCGGCAGGACGAAATGATCCTGATATCCCGCGGTCTCGAAACCTTGCAGCGAATAACGGTTCGGCGCCGGCCAGGAAATTTCGGCATGCGCGAGATTGTCCGACCCGGCAAAGTCGATGCTCGGCGGGATCCCGGCATCTCCAGGCGAGCGCCAATAGGCGTGCCAGCCGGGGGCCAGCCTGATTTCGAGCCCGGCTTCGACCGTCGCCGCCGACCCGGTGGCACCGACCGCGGTGATCAGCCGCGCCGCCGCATGATCGTCGCCGACCCAGCCCGTCGCCGCAGCAAAACCGGCCGCGGGTGTGACCAGCGTCAGCAGCGCCGCCAAGGCTGGGCTGCTCAACCCGAAGAACCGCAATTGCGCGATCTCCCAATCAATTGCGCAGAGCAATGGCAGCCAATCATGGCCCAAGCAAGACCGTCGGCGATCTCGACCGGGGGCACTTCCCAGTTGAAAGAGGGAAAGCAGCGGTGAGTCCATCGACCGAGCCCGGTTGCGAGCGTGCCGCGCTGTGCGCTATTGAGCGGCAGCCTCGTCGCACAAGGAGCATCGGGCATGGCGCAACAGGGGCCGCTTTCCGGCATCACCATCGTCGATCTGTCCCGCATTCTGGCGGGCCCTTACTGCACCTTGCTGATGGCCGAGCTGGGAGCGCGGGTGATCAAGGTCGAGCCGCCGCGCCAGGGCGACGACGCGCGCCATTACGGCCCGTTCAAAAACGGCAAATCGGCCTATTTCGCCTCGGTCAACCGCGGCAAGGAGTCGATCGCGCTCGACCTCAAATCACCCGACGGCCGCGACATCTTCGAGCGCCTCCTCGACAAGGCCGATGCGCTCGTGGAGAATTTCCGGCCCGGCACGATGGAAAAGCTCGGCTACGGCTGGGATACCCTGCACCCGCGCTACCCCCGCCTGGTCTACGCCGCCGCCTCGGGCTTCGGCCATAGTGGCCCCTATTCGCACTACCCGGCCTATGACATGGTGGTGCAGGGGTTGGGCGGGGTCATGAGCATCACCGGGCACCCCGGCATGCCGTTGACCCGGATCGGCACCTCGATCGGCGATTTGGGCGGCGGGTTGTTCACCGCGATCGCGCTGAACGCGGCTCTCCTACATCGCGAGCGCACCGGCGAGGCGCAGAAGGTCGATGTCTCGTTGTTCGACTGCCAGCTGGCGCTCCTCGAAAACGCGATCGTGCGCTACACCGCGACCGGCGAGATCCCGGGGCCGATGGGGGCGCGCCATCCCTCGATCACCCCGTTCGAGGCGTTCGCCACCGGCGATGGCAACATCATCATCGCCGCCGGCAATGACGGGCTATTCGTCAAGCTCGCCCACGCCCTCGGCCGAGCCGACCTCGCCGACAATCCGCTGTTCAAGACCAACGCATTGCGCAACCAGCATCAGGAAGCCTTGAAGGCCGA
>DASYNW010000232.1:0-7645 GCA_036008325.1 Allostellaceae bacterium | reverse complement strand
GCGGCGTCTCGTTCACCTACATCACGAACTTCATGTCGCCCGATCCATGGCACACCGCCCGCCTCGACCGCGTCGCCAACCTCGTGCACGCCGCGATCGATTGAAAGGGGACGAAGTCAGAATGTTACCCCATTTAATTCGTCTTTCCCGCGAAAGCGGGAACCCAGTGTGGCAGGTCTCGGCCGCTCCCCCTGGACCCCCGCTTTCGCGGGGGCGACGATAAAGGATGCGGTCCAGGGCTAGATAAGCCATGGCGCCGCGGGTAGATCCTGTACGGTCCGATGAGGCGCTGCCGTCGCGCGCCGATGTCGTGATCATTGGGGGTGGGATCATCGGTACCAGCACGGCGCTGTTCCTGGCCCAGAAGGGCGTCCGCGCGGTGTTGTGCGAGAAGGGGCACATTGCCGGCGAGCAGTCGAGCCGCAATTGGGGCTGGTGCCGCAAGATGGGCCGCGATCCGCGCGAATTGCCGCTGGTCATCGAGAGCCTGCGCCTGTGGCAGGGGATGAACCGGCGGGTCGAGGCCGAAACCGGCTTTCGCCAGTGCGGCATCATGTATCTCGCCGAGAACCGGGCTGAGCTCGGCCAGCTCGACGCCTGGCTCGATCATGCCCGCCAGTACCAGCTCGACACGCGTCTGGTGACCCGCGCCGAGGCCGCGGCGCTGATGCCGGGCCTGACCGGCGACTGGGAGGGCGCGCTCTACACGCCGAGCGACGGCAAGGCCGAACCGCAACGGGCCGCACCGGCGATCGCCGAGATGGCGCGCCGCCGGGGTGCGGCGATCGTGACGGGGTGCGCGGTGCGCGGCATCGAAACCGCGGGCGGGCGGGTCTCGGGCGTGGCCACCGAAAAAGGCCGCATCGCCTGCGCCGCGGTGGTGCTCGCCGGCGGCGCCTGGTCGCGCCTGTTCTGCGGCAATCTCGGCGTCGAGCTGCCGCAAGTGAAGGTGCTGGCCTCGGTGATGCGCACCAAGCCGATCGAAGGCGGCCCGGAAATCTCTGCGTCGGGGGGACTGTTCGGGTTTCGCAAGCGGATGGACGGCGGCTATACGGTGGCGACCCTCGGCGTGCGCACGATCGATCTGGTCCCCGATAATTTCCGGCTCGCCATCGACTATCTGCCGGCGGCCCGGCTGCACTGGAAGAAATTGCGGTTCCGGGTCGGCCGGCGCTGGGCCGAGGAATGGCGGATGAAGCGGCGCTGGGCGCTTGACGAGGCGAGCCCGTTCGAGGCGGTGCGCACCCTCGACCCCGAGCCCGACCAGTTCGTCCTCGACCGCGCCCGGACCGCCGTCGCCGAGGCCTTTCCGCTGTTCCGCGGCATGGCCGTGGCGGAGAGCTGGGGCGGGATGATCGACGTCATGCCCGACGCGATCCCGGTGATCTCGCCGGTCGAGAAGGTGCCCGGCTTTTTTATCGCCACCGGCTTTTCCGGCCATGGCTTCGGCATCGGCCCCGGCGCCGGCAGGCTCGTCGCCGACATGGTCGCGGGCGATCCGACCTTGGTCGATCCGACGCCGTTCCGCCTCGGCCGCTTCACCGACGGCTCGAACCCGCGCCCGCACCCGCTGGCGAGCTAGCCCTGACGGTGAGGACGCCCCGCGCGCTCTGCAATCCCTCGCCTCACCCAACCCTCTCCGTCCCGAGGGGCAGAGAGGGCGAGTAGGCGCAGCCCCGATTAAAAAGTGGAGCGACCTAGATCAGCCGCCGAGGATGGTGCCGGCGGCGATCCCGGCTTCGCTCGAGGCGATCTTGGCGCCGGTATCGAGGCGCACCCGCGACACCTCGACAAAGCCGCCCTCGGCCAGGATGCGCAGCCCCTCGGCGCCTGCCGAGACGACCTCGCCGATCTTCTTGCCGCGCACCGCGCCAAAGGTCGCGGCCGGGATCTTTTTCGCGTCGAACAGATAGAGCTTCTGCTCGCCAAAGGTGGTCCAGGCGCCCGGCGCCGGGTTGCAGCCGCGGATCAGGTCGTAGATGAAATCGACATGGCTCGCCCAGTTGATCTTCGACTCGGCGTCGCGCACCCAGCCTTCGTAGGTGGCGCGGCTCTCGTCCTGGGTGGTCTCGGTGGCCCGGCCCTTGACCACGAGTTCGGCGGCTTCGACCAGGGCCTCGACCCCCATCGGAAAGATCTTGTCGAAATAGAGCGAGCCGGCGGTGTCGCCGGGGCTAATCGGAATGCGCTTTTGCAGGATGACCGGCCCTTCGTCGAGACCCGGGGTCGGGCGAAAGATCGACAGCCCGGTCTCGGCTCGCCCGCGGATGATCGCCCACGGGATCGAGGACGGCCCGCGATGCAGCGGCAGCAAGGACGGGTGGAACTGGATCATCCCGTGCTTCGGAATGGCGCAGAATTCGGGCGGGGCGAACAGCAGAACATAGGCCATGACCCCGAGATCGGCCTTGAGATCGGCGAGCGCACTCTGCGCCTCGTCGCTCGAATATTTGGCGAAGCGATGAACCGTCAGCTTGCGCTCCTCGGCGGCGGCGACCAGCGGGTCGGGTCTGGCGCCGGGCTTGTCCGGCGCGGCGAACACGCCGGCGATCTCGTCGCCGCGCGCGATGAAAGCCTCGAGCACAGCCTTGCCAAAGGCCTGCTGGCCGACAATGACGATGCGCATCTCGCTCCCTCCGACTTGCACGCTTTCGACGTTGTCCCGCCATCCGGCCCTGGGACGCAAGACATCATCGGCCGGCGCGCAGAGTTTCACGGCCGGGCCTCGGGGAGCAAGCCCCAAGCTCAGGCAAACCCGCAGCTCAGGCGGGGCCACTGACCCCGGCCTCGGTGAAACTCGCCATTCCATTGTGGCAGGCCGCCGCCGCCTTGAGCACGCCGAGCGCCAATGTCGCCCCCGAGGCCTCGCCGAGCCGCATGCCGAGATCGAACAGCGGAAGCTGGCACAGCCGTTCGAGGAGCACGCGGTGGCCGGGCTCGGCCGACAGATGGGCGACGATGCAATGATCGAGCGCATGTGGGTCGGCAGCGAACAGCACCGCGGCGGCGGCGGTCGAGGTGAAGCCGTCGAGCACCACCGGCACGCGGCCGAGCCGCGCCGCCATGACGGCGCCAGTGATCGCGGCGAGCTCGAACCCGCCGAGGCGCCGCAGCATCTCGAACGGGTCGCCGGCCGCTGGACGGTGCAGGGCCACGGCCGCGGCGACGGTGCTGCGCTTGTGGTCGAGCGCCGCCCCGGCGACCCCGGTGCCGGGGCCAGTCCACAGTTCGGCGGCGCCGCCGAACAGCCCGGCGCACAGCGCCGCCGCCGCGGTGGTGTTGCCGATCCCCATCTCGCCCACCGCCAGCGCGTCGATGCCGGGCTCGACCGCCATCATGCCATAGGCCATCGCCCTGGCGCATTCCTCCTCGCTCATCGCCGGCCCGTCGACGATGTCGCCGGTCGGCGTGTCGAGATTCATCTCATAGACCTTGAGATCGGCGTCGACCACCCGGCACAGCTGGTTGACCGCGGCGCCGCCGGCGATGAAGTTCTGCACCATCTGCGCCGTCACCGAGGCGGGGTAGGCCGAAACCCCGCGCGCGGCGACGCCATGATTGCCGGCGAAGACGATAGTGCGCGGACGTTCCAGGCGGGGCGGATGCCGGGCCTGCCAGGTCGCGAGCCACACCGCCAGCTCTTCGAGCCGGCCGAGCGAGCCCGCGGGCTTGGTCAGCTGCGCCTGGCGCAGCGCGGCGGCGGTGCCGGCCTCGAGATCGGGGCCGGGCAGATGGGCCAGGAGCGCGCGCATCTCATCGAGGGTCGCGGTCGGCTCGGGCATCGGCGGTCTCCTTTGCCGGGGATCGTTATCAAAGCCGGCGGCGAACCCAAGTGAAAAGGGCGCCGGGGGTAGCTCGCTTCGGGTATCGTCGGCGGCGATGAGCACCGCTCCGCACGCCTCGCGCCGGCGTCCCGGCATCGTCGCCGGTTTCGCCATCGCTGTCGCCTTTCTGACCCGGGTGCCGATCGGGCCGCCCGCCGAGGCGGGCTGGCGCCTCGCCGATGCGGCCTGGGCATTTCCGCTGGTCGGGGCCGGGATCGGCGCGATCGCGGCCTTTGTTTACC
Source organism: Allostellaceae bacterium (assembly GCA_036008325.1). Lineage (GTDB taxonomy): Bacteria > Pseudomonadota > Alphaproteobacteria > ATCC43930 > CGMCC-115725 > AP-15. The sequence continues at coordinate 3,579 of DASYNW010000232.1, read as the reverse complement.
TGGTCGCCGAAATTTTAGGGCTCGGTCCCGGGCCGGCGGCGCTGTTGGCGGTGCTCGCCGGTCTCGGCGTGACTGGAGCATTGCACGAGGACGGCCTGGCCGATACCGCCGACGGATTTTTCGGCGGCGGCGACCGCGAGCGCCGGTTGGCGATCATGCGCGACAGCCGGCACGGCACCTATGGCATCTTGGCGCTGGTGCTGAGCGTCGGCCTGCGGGCGGCGGCGCTGGCCCAGACCGGCGAGGCGTTCTATGCCGGGCTGGCGTTGATCGCGGCGCATTCCGCCTCGCGCGCTCTGCTGCCCGCGGCGATGCGGGCCCTGCCGCCGGCGCGCGACGACGGCCTCGGGGCGGACGCCGGCAGACCCGGCGCTCTATCCATCCTCGCCGCTGCCGCGATCGGGGCGGCGATCGCCTTGGCGGCGCTCGGGCCATTGCTCGGGGCGCTGGCGTTTGCCGCCTCCGCCGCGGCGGTGCTGGCTGCCGCCATCTTTGCCTTCCGGCGGATCGGCGGCGGCACCGGCGATGTCCTGGGAGCGTTTCAGCAGATCGCCGAAATCGTGATCCTGCTGGCGGCGGCGGCGCGATGAGCGAGATCGCGACCCGTTTCTGGTGGGTGCGTCACGCACCGGTGGGGCATGGCGGACGCATCTACGGCCAAGCGGATCTGTCCTGCGACTGCTCGCAGACGGCGCTGTTCGCCGGGCTCGCCGGGCAATTGCCGGGCGATGCGGTCTGGGTCACCAGCAACCTGCGCCGCACCCACGAGACTGCGGCGGCAATCATCCGCGCCGGGGTTGCGGGGCCACAGCCGATCCCCGGGCCCGAAGCGCTGGTGATCGCCGATCTCGCCGAGCAGCATTTCGGCGCGTGGCAAGGCCTGACCTATGACGAGCTCCGCCAAACGCGAAACGGCGACTTCCACCGCTTCTGGCATGCGCCGGCGTACCAGGCGCCGCCGGGCGGCGAAAGCTTTGTCGCGGTCATCGAGCGGGTGGCGCGCGCGACCCATCGCCTGGTCGCGGCCTATGCCGGGCGCGACATCATCGCAGTGGCCCATGGCGGCACGATCCGTGCGGCGCTGGCGTTGGCGCTCGGTCTCGATCCCGAAGCAGCCCTCGCGTTTTCGATCGACAATTGCTCGCTGACCCGCATCGACCGGATCGATGGCCCCGGCATGGGTCACGGCTGGCGGGTCGCGACCGTCAACCGCCTGCCGCGGTGACCGTCAGCCCGGCGGCATCGGCATTCCGGCGAAGCGCTGCATGTCGCCTTCGAGCTTCACCCAGGGCTGCGCCCGGTCGCAGTAAATCTGCATCGTGGGCTTGACCCAGCTCGCATCATCGAGCGTGCCGGCGGGGATCATCACAACGTCCGGCATCACCTCGGCCTCGCCCGCGATCGGCGAGGCGCAGACTGGGCAAAACCGCCGGTAGGTTGCCTTGCCGGTGTCGCCGCGGCCCTCGAATGTGGTCAGCGCACCCGCTATGCTGACCGCCGGTTTAGGCAGCGCGACCACGATGTTGAAGGCGCTTCCCGACGCCTTCTGGCATTTGCCGCAGTGGCACAGGCCGACAAAAATCGGTTCGGCATCGGCCGAATAGCGCACTTTGCCGCACACGCATCCGCCCTCGATCTTCATCCCGCCCTCCTGTTCGTCCGATGCGGCGCTCGCCGCAGGACGCAAGGCTAGCTCAGACAAGATCGGAAATCGAGGTTCGGTAACGAAAGAGTGACCTCGAGCGAGGCCGCATGCTAGCGTCCGCGCCGCGATGCGACAGGGAAGTCCGGTGCGACACCGGCGCTGCCCCCGCAACTGTGAGCGGCGAGACCGCGGCAACGGCCACTGGCTCGGGCGACAGCCCGGCCGGGAAGGCGCCGCGGGCGACGACCCCGAGCCAGGAGACCTCCGCATCGCACGAAATGGGGACGATTCCTCGGGCGGAGGAGGAGGGGCCTATGGTATTGACGCCAACCAATCGGGCGGGCACGGACCGATCGCGCGCCGGGCTGCCCCCGGTGACCCTGGTGCTGGGCGGCGCCCGGTCGGGCAAAAGCCGCCATGCCGAAGGTCTGATCGAGGGTGCCGCCGACGGCGGAACCTATTGTGCCACGGCCGCGGCCGGCGACGCCGAGATGGTGGCGCGCATCGCCGCGCACCGGGCGCGCCGCGGCCGGTTCTGGCGCACCGTCGAGGAGAGCTTGGCGCTGGCCCCGGTGATCGCGGCGGAGGCGAGGCGCGAGCGGCCGCTGCTGATCGACTGCCTGACCTTGTGGCTGTCGAACCTGATGCTGGCCGAGCGGCCGATCGAGGACGAGAGCGAGGCGCTGTATGCGGCGTTGCTCCGCGCGGCCGGGCCGGTCGTGCTGGTGGCTAACGAGGTCGGCATGGGCCTAGTGCCCGAAACCCCCCTCGGCCGCCGCTTTCGCGACGCCGCCGGCCGGCTCAACCAACAGCTCGCCACACTGGCCGACCGCGTCGTCTTCGTCGCCGCCGGCCTGCCCTTGGTATTGAAGGAGGGGTGACATGCGCCGCATTCCGGCGACGGTGATCACCGGCTTTCTCGGCGCCGGCAAGACGAGCCTCGTGCGGCATCTGCTGGCGCGGGCGCAGGGGCGGCGGCTCGCGGTCGTCGTCAACGAATTCGGCGAGCTCGGCATCGACCGCGAATTGCTGCTCGGCTGCGGCGACGAAGCATGCGGCGAGGACGATATCGTCGAATTGGCCAACGGGTGCCTCTGCTGCACTGTCGCCGACGATTTTCTGCCAGCCCTGACCCGGCTGCTCGACCGCCCGGCGCCGCCCGAGCACATCCTGATCGAGACCTCGGGCCTGGCCTTGCCAAAACCGCTGGTTCAGGCCTTTGCCTGGCCCGAGATCCGCACCCGCACCACAGTCGACGGCGTCCTGACGGTGATCGACGCCGCGGCGGTCGTCGCCGGCCGGTTCGCCGACGACCCCGCGGCGGTGGCGCGAGCGCGGGCGGCCGACCCGGCGCTCGCCCACGACAACCCGCTCGACGAGGTGTTCGGCGACCAGCTCGCCTGCGCCGATCTGGCGATCCTCAACAAGATCGACCTGGTCGCCCCGGATCGGGTTGCCGCGCTGCGCCGCGAGATCGGCGAGCGGCTTCGGCCGGGGGTCGGGCTGGTCGCGGCGCGGGACGGCGCGGTGGCGCCGGCGGTGGCGCTGGGCCTCGCCGCGGCGGCCGAGGACGATCTGGCGACCCGGCCCTCGGTCCACGATCTCGAAGCCGCGCACGACCATGACGATTTCGAGAGCTTTGTCGTGGCGCTGAGCGCAGTCACCGACAGCGAGGCGTTTCTCGCCCGCCTGCGCGCCGCGATCGGCGGCTATGGGGTGCTGCGACTCAAGGGGTTTGTCGATCTGCCCGGCCGCGACCGCAGGCTCGTGGTCCAGGCGGTCGGCGACCGGCTGACGCAGTATTTCGATCGGCCGTGGCAGGCCGGCGAGCAGCGCGCGACCCGGCTCGTCGTGATCGGCGAGAAAGGCCTTCCCCGAGCGGCGATCGCGGCGGCGCTGGGGGCCTGATGCACCTCCTCGCCACCCTGCCCGGC
>DASYNW010000231.1:0-13445 GCA_036008325.1 Allostellaceae bacterium | reverse complement strand
GCCTTACTCCTTCTCCGCCGGCGCCGCTTCCGACTCGGCGAACCAGCCGAGCTGCTCGCGCACCGTCATGATCAGCGCATTGGCCTCGTCGAGCCCTAATGCGGCGCCGCCCTTGTCCGAGGCAGCGAGGATTTCAGTCAGCTCATCGCCGGCGAGATCGGCGAAATCGTCGAGCGATTTCACGCCCTTTTCGCCCAGCGTCACCAGCATGCCGGGGGTCAGGCCCTCAAGCGCGGCGAGGTCGGCCGTCACACCAAGCTCGCTGTAGCGGGCTTGGTATTCTTCGTCGCGCCGTTCGAGCGCGGCGCGAGCCCGCGACTGCAGCTCGGTCGCGACATCGGCGTCAAACCCTTCGATGCCGGCAAGGTCTTCGAGCGCCACGTAGGCGACCTCTTCAAGCGAGGTGAAGCCTTCGGTCACCAGCAGGTGAGCGATGACGTCGTCGATGTCGAGAGCATCGATGAAGAGCTGGCTTCGGCTGCGGAATTCCTCGGTGCGACGCTCGGATTCTTCAGCCTCGGTCAGGATGTCGATATCCCATCCGGTAAGCTGCGAGGCGAGGCGGACATTCTGGCCGCGCCGGCCGATCGCCAGGCTCAGCTGATCGTCGGGAACGACGACCTCGATACGGCGCTGCTCCTCGTCCATGACGACCTTGGCGACCTCGGCCGGCGCCAGCGCGTTGACGACGAACGTCGCCGGGTCCTGTGACCACGGGATGATGTCGATCTTTTCGCCCTGCAATTCGGCCACGACCGCTTGAACGCGGCTGCCGCGCATACCGACGCAAGCGCCGACCGGATCGATGCCGCTGTCGCGCGAGATCACCGCGATCTTGGCGCGGCTGCCGGGATCGCGCGCCACCGCCTTGATCTCGATGATGTTGTCGTAGATCTCCGGCACCTCCTGCGCGAACAGCTTGGCCATGAATTGCGGATGGGTGCGCGACAGGAAGATCTGCGGGCCGCGCGGCTCCTGGCGCACATCGTAAATATAGGCGCGCACCCGCTCGCCCTGGCGAAAGCTCTCGCGCGGCAGCATCTCGTCGCGGCGCGCCATTGCCTCGGCCCGGCCGAGATCGACGACGACATTGCCGAACTCGACCCGCTTGACCAGCCCGTTGACGATTTCGCCAACCCGGTCCTTGAATTCGAGGAATTGCCGCTGGCGCTCGGCGTCGCGCACCTTCTGCACGATTACCTGCTTGGCCGACTGGGCCGCGATCCGGCCGAAATCAATGGGCGGCAGCGGGTCGGTGATGAAGTCGCCGATCTCGGCCTCGGGGTTGAGGCGCTGCGCCTCGGGCAACGCGATCTGGGTCGCTTCGTTCTCGATCGGCTCGGCCACCTCGCGGAAGCGCAACAGCCGGATCTCGCCGTTGCGGCGGTCGATCTCGGCGCGGATGTCGTATTCCTGGCCATATTTGGACCGGCCGGCCTTCTGGATCGCCTGCTCCATCGCTTCCAGCACCTCGTCGCGATCGATGCCCTTGTCGCGGGCGACCGTGTCGGCGACCTGGAGCAGCTCGGGGCGGGCGTAGGTGACAGTGCTTTCCATGGCGTTCCCCGCAGTGTTCTGTTCTTGCGTGTCGGGCGTCAGTTCGGCCGCGGTCGCGAAGCGGCGACCAGATCGTCGGTCAGAATCAGCCGCGCGCGGGCCACGTCGGCGAGCGGCAGCCGGGTTTCGCCGGCCTCGGTAATCAGGCGGATCTCGCCCTGCGCGGTGCCGAGCAGGCGGCCGCGAAAGCGCTTGCGCCCGCCGACCGGCTGCGCCAGCTCGATCCTGGCCTCAAAACCGCTGAAGCGGTCGTAATCCTCGGGCCGGACCAGTGGCCGGTCGATGCCGGGCGAGCTGATTTCGAGCGTATAGGCGCTGGCGATTGGGTCGGCGACATCGAGCAGCGCGGAAACCGAATGGCTGATCAGCGCGCAATCCTCGACCGTCATCGGCGCGTCGTCGATCCGCTCGGCCATGATCTGCAGGGTCGGGCGACGCCCGCTGGTCAGGGCGACCCGCACCAGGCGATACCCCATTGCCGCCAGCGACGGCTCGATCATCTGCGCGATGCTGTTGGTATCGACCAAAAACCCGACCTCGGCTCCCGAAACCCGGCACTCGATAAGATCTGGCGTCGCAACACGAACCGGCGTCGCGATATGAAAAAGTGGGCTCTCGGCCCACCTGCGACCTGGTCCGCAGCGCGGGCCTATGCGATCGAGAGGTCAATATAAGCGAAATCCGCGGCCTCGCAAGGGTGTCGCCGCACCCCGCGCGATCGGTTTCGGCAGGCTCAGGCGGCTCGTGCGCCGCCGGCGGCCCTGGCGTCCTCGCGGATCATCGCCGCCCCCCTTTCGCCGATCATGATCGAGGGCGCGTTGGTGTTGCCGGTGGTGACGGTCGGCATCACCGAGGCGTCGATGACGCGCAGCCCGCCGATCCCGCGCACCCGCAGTCGCGAGTCGACGACCGCCATCGGGTCCTCGCCCATCTTGCAGGTGCCAACCGGGTGATGCAGGTTGATCGCGGCCCGGTGCACGAAATCGGTCAGCTCGCGCTCGGACGTCGCGCCGGGGCCGGGCATGGTCTCCTCGGAGCTGTGCCGGGCCAACGGCGCCGCCGAAAAGATCCGCCGGGCGAAATCGATGCCGGCCAGCAATACCCGTATATCGCTCGCCGCCGACAGGTAGTTCGGCCGGATCTCGGCGCGGGCCATGGGGTCGGCCGATCGCGCCATGATCGTGCCGCGGCTGTCGGGGCGGACCGCGCAGGCGACGATCGTCATGCCAGGCTCGCGCTCGAGCCGGCCGATCGCACTCTGGTCGTAGCTGCCCGGCGTGAACAAGAGTTGCAGGTCGGGGCTTTCGAGCCCTTCGCGGCTGCGGCAGAACACCATGGCGCTGGTGACGCCGAAGGTCAGCGCGCCGCGGCCCGAGACGGCATAGCGGCCGATCTCGCGGACCAGCCTGGCGCCGCGCGCCAATTGGTTGATCGAGGCCTCGCCCTTGACCCGATGGGCCACCCGCGCCGCGATATGGTCCGACAAATTGGCGCCGACCCCCGGCAATTCGTGGACTACCGCGACCCCGATCGCGCGCAGGTGCCCGGCCGGGCCGATGCCGGAAATCTGCAAAAGCTGCGGCGAGTTGACGGTGCCGCCCGAAACGATCACCTCGCGCGCCGCCGCCACCTGGCTGTCCCGGCCGTTCTGGCGATAGGCGACGCCGGTGCAGCGTTTTCCGTCAAACATCAGCCGGGTCGCGACCGCTTTGGTGACGACCCGCAGATTGGCGCGCCGCCGCGCCTCGGCCAGAAAGGTCTGCGCCGTCGAGCCGCGAAACCGGCCGCCGCGGGTCATCTGCGAATAGCCGACCCCCTCCTGGTCGGCGCCGTTGTAATCCTTGGTCAGCCTGAAGCCGGCCTCTTGCGCGGCCTCGACAAAACGATGGGTCAAAGGCAGGATCGTGCGGTAGTCCTCGACCGGCAACGGGCCGCCCTTGCTGCGGTATTCGGGATCGCCTGAGCCGTAGTTTTCCGATTTCTTGAAATAGGGCAGGACATCGGCATAGCTCCAGCCGCGGCAGCCCATCTGCGCCCAGCCGTCGTAGTCGGCCGGGTTGCCGCGCACATAGAGCATGCCGTTGATCGAGCTGGTGCCGCCCAAGACCCGGCCGCGCGGCCAATGCAATGAACGATTGCCGATGCCGGCTTCGGGCTCGGCGTAATAATTCCAGTTGACCAACGGGTTGGCGCGCAGCCGCAAGGCCCCGGCCGGGACATGGATCATCGGGTGCCAGTCGCGCGGGCCGGCCTCCAGCAGCACCACCTGGGCCCCGCCCTCGCTCAAGCGGTCGGCGAGCACGCACCCCGCCGACCCGGCGCCGACGATCACATAATCGGCATTAAGGTTGGTCACGGATTTAGCCTTGCTCAATGATCAGCGAAAAGCCCTCACCTTCGGGAAGAGGCAAGGTATCAGGGTTTCAAGCTAGACGCCTGCAGAGAGATCGCGCAATCAAATCGTCCCCGAGCTTTTAAATCGTCTCTGAGCTTGCGGCGAGGCGGCCGGCGGACGTGGCGGGGGTCGGGCGATGCCGCCCAACCCCCTCTTGATTGGCTCCCCGGGCCGGACTCGAACCAGCGACAAGGCGGTTAACAGCCGCCTGCTCTACCAACTGAGCTACCGGGGATCAGGGCGCCCGTAGCGGCGGGCGCGGCCCTTCCTGGAGGCCGGAAGCGGAATCGAACCGCTGTACGAGGATTTGCAGTCCTCTGCATAACCACTCTGCCATCCGGCCCGAGCCGTGTCATATAGGCGCGCGCGGCACCGGTGGTCAAGCACAGGCGCGGCACGTGGCGATCGCCGCTGTCGGCGCTGTTGCCGGGCGCCTGAGCACCCCATATACTCAGTAGCTTAACGTTCAGTTGCGGGTCGAGAAATGGCGCGTGTCACCGTCGAAGATTGTGTGGTCAGGGTGCCCAACCGGTTCGAGCTCGTGCTGCTCGCTGCCCAGCGGGCGCGCGAGATAACCTCCGGGGTTCCGCTGTCGCTGGACCGCGATGACGACAAGAACCCGGTGGTCGCCTTGCGCGAGATTGCCGACGCCACGGTCAGCCTGTCCAATTTGCGCGAATCGGTCGTGCGCGGCATGCAAAAGCATGTCGAAATCGACGAGCCCGAAGAGACCCACGAGCTCGAAGTCGATCCGACCATGTTCGGGGTGGCGCTGCCGGGTGCAGCGCTGCTCGACGAGGAGGGCGGCGCCGAGGTGCGCGGCTTCGAGGACGCCGATGTCGAAGACGAAGACGAAGGCGAAGGCGAAGCTGACGGGATCGAAGCTGACGAGATCGACGCCGAGGAGGCGCAGGCGCTCGCCGATGACTTCGCCGAAGTTGACGATGCCCTCGGCGGGGTGCCGGCCGAAGACGCGCTCGCCATCGAGGATGAGGAGGGCGGCGATCTCGCCGACATCCCGGCTGACGATCTGCCGGCCGACGATGTGTCCGCAGACGATCTGCCAGTAGACGATCTGCCAGCTGACGATCTGCCGGGCGACGATCTGCCAGGTGACGGCGAGGAGGCGTTCTGAGCCTCGGGTGGCGCGCTCCGCATGGCCGGCGGGGCGGCGGCCGGCAACCCGCCGGCATCGCGGCGCCTAGCGGCCCGAGCATGGGTGGCTGAGACGGCGGGGCGCCGGTCATGATGCGGCAATTCGAGCTCGTCGAGCTCGTGCGATCCTACGATCCGAACGCCGACGAAGCGGCGCTCAACCGTGCCTATGTCTATTCGATGAAGGCGCATGGCGCCCAGCTGCGCGCCTCGGGCGACCCCTATTTCTCCCACCCGGTCGAAGTCGCCGGCATCCTCGCCCAGATGAAGCTCGACAGCGCCTCGATCGTGACCGGCCTGCTGCACGATACGGTCGAGGACACGGTCGCCACGCTCGGCGACATCGAGCGGGTGTTCGGTCGGGAGACCGCGCGCCTCGTCGACGGCGTGACCAAGCTGTCGCGGATCGAGCTGCAATCCGATCAAACGAAGCAGGCCGAGAATTTCCGCAAGCTGGTGCTGGCGATGTCGGAGGACATCCGCGTCCTCTTGGTCAAGCTCGCCGACCGCCTGCACAACATGCAGACCTTGCATTTCATCAAGAGCGATGAAAAGCGCCGTCGGATCGCGCGCGAGACGATGGACATCTACGCGCCGTTGGCCGAGCGGCTCGGCATGCACCGGATGAAGGACCAGCTCGAGGATCTGGCCTTCGCCGAGCTCTATCCCGATGCCCGCGCCGGCATCCTGGCGCGCCTCGATTTCCTGCGCGACAAGGGTGCGGCGGTGGTGCCGCGCATCGAGGCCGAGCTGCAGCGCAAGCTCGCCGAAGGCGGCCTCGCCGGAACCGTGATCAAAGGTCGCGAGAAATCGCCCTATTCGATCTGGCGCAAGATGCAGCGCAAGAACGTCGCCTTCGAGCAGCTCTCCGACGTCATGGCGTTCCGCATCCTGGTCGAGGGCCTCGGCGACTGCTACCACGCGCTCGGCGTGATCCATTCGGCCTACCATGTGGTTCCCGGCCGCTTCAAGGACTACATCTCGACCCCGAAGCTCAACAATTACCGCTCGCTGCACACCGCGGTGATCGGCCCCGAGCAGCAGCGCATCGAGGCCCAGATCCGCACCCGCGAGATGCACGAGGTGGCCGAGCTCGGCGTCGCCGCGCATTGGACCTACAAGCAGGGCGCCGGCAAGACCGAAGGTCCGCAATACCGCTGGCTGCGCGAGCTGCTCGACATCCTCGAGCACGCCTCGGGTCCCGAGGAGTTTCTCGAGCACACCAAGCTCGAAATGTTTCAGGACCAGGTCTTCGCCTTCACCCCCAAGGGCGACCTGTTCGCGCTGCCGCGCGGCGCCACCGCGGTCGACTTTGCCTATGCGGTGCACTCGCAGATCGGCGACACCTGCGTCGGGGCCAGGATCAACGGCAGGCTGGTGCCGCTGCGCACCGAGCTCGGCAACGGTGATCAGGTCGAGATCGTCACCTCAAAGGCGCAGCACCCGTCGCCGACTTGGGAGCGCTTCGTCGTCACCGGCAAGGCGCGCGCCCGCATCCGGCGCTTCGTGCGCACCCAGCAGCGCGCCCAATATCTCGATCTCGGCAAGGCGATCGTGCAAAAGGCCTTTCGCCAGGAGGGCCAGGAATTTTCCGAGCGGCCGCTCGAAGCGGTGCTGAAGACCTTCAACTGTCCGGCGGTCGAGGATCTCTATGTCGCGGTCGGCCAGGGGCTGGCCACCGGTCGCGCGGTGATCAACGCCGCCTTTCCGCAGCAGCAGGAAGCCAAGGCCAAGGTCGTCTCCTTGGCCCGCGCCCGGCGCAAGATCGGCCACCACGACACTGCGGTGGCGATCCGCGGCCTGATCCCGGGCATGGCGCTGCATTTCGCCGGCTGCTGCCATCCGCTGCCCGGCGACCGCATCGTCGGCATCGTGACCACCGGCAAGGGGGTGACGATCCACACCATCGACTGCGACATCCTGGAAAACTTCGCCGAGACGCCGGAGCGTTGGCTCGACGTGGCGTGGAGCAGCAGCGAGGCCGATGCGAGCCATGTCGGCCGGCTCAATGTGATGATCGCCAACGAGCCCGGCAATCTCGGCAGCCTGACCACAGTGATCGGCAAGCAGGGCGGCAACATCAGCAATTTGAAGATCACCAACCGCTCGTCCGATTTTTTCGAGATCATGCTCGATGTCGAGGTCGCCGACGTGAAGCATCTGACGACGATCATCGCCGCGTTGCGCGCCAACCCCGTCATCAACTCGGTCGAGCGGGCGCGCGGGTGAGCCCCGGCTGTTGCGAGGCGCGGGGCGCCGAAGCAATCGCGACGGGGCACGGTCGGCTGGCGCTAGATCGCCGCGCAGCGCCCGTCCCCTGTTCGGGCCAGGGGCAAGCTCTCGGGCCGGCCAAGGGCCGGACCCGCCGGCTCGCGATGACGAGATAGTCGCCGATGCGCGCCCGATGATTCTCGGCCTCGGCAGCGATCTGGTCGACATCCGCCGCATCGAGCGCACCATCGCCCGGTTTGGCGACCGCTTTCTCGACCGCATCTTCACCCAGGCCGAGCGTCGGAAATGCGACCGGCGGGCCGACCGGGCGGGCGGCTATGCCCGCCGCTTCGCCGCCAAGGAGGCCTGCGCCAAGGCGCTCGGCACCGGGTTTCGCCGCGGCGTCTTCTGGCGCGATCTAGGGGTCGTCAACCTGGCCTCGGGCCGGCCGACGATGCGGCTGACCGGCGGTGCGCGGCGGCGCCTCGACGAGATCACGCCCTCCGGGATGGCGGCCCGGCTCGACCTCACCCTGACCGACGAGCCGCCGCTCGCCCAGGCGGTAGTGATCATCACCGCGGTCCCGGCCGAAATCGGCTGATCGCCGGAAAATCGCGGCGGCACGGCTCGTTCTCGGCGCCGCGCTTGACTCGCGGCGGCACCGTGGGCTTGATCCACCTACCTCCAGGCCCGCCAAGGCAGATCATGAAAACCAATCCCGCGCGCAAGGTGATGGCGAAGAAGAAATCATCCGGCGGCGTCGTCGATACGATAAAGACAGTCGTCTATGCGGTGCTGATCGCCTTGGTGGTTCGAACGGTGGCCTATGAACCGTTCAACATTCCGTCGGGCTCGATGATTCCGACCCTGCTGGTCGGAGATTATTTGTTTGTATCAAAATTCTCCTATGGCTATAGCCGATTTTCCTTGCCGTTCGGGTTGCCGCTGTTTTCCGGACGCATCTTCTTCCATCCGCCCGAGCGCGGCGACGTCGTCGTCTTCAAGTTGCCGACCGATACTTCGATCGATTACATAAAGCGGGTGATCGGCCTGCCCGGCGACACCGTTCAGATGAAGCAGGGTCAGCTTTACATCAACAACAGGGAGGTGCCGCGCAAACGCATCGAGGATTATCTTTACAAGGAAGACGACGGTGCGGTCGTTCCGATGAAGCAATATATCGAAACCCTGCCGAATGGGCGGCAGCACCGGATCATCAAGATCGGCGACGAGGGCCCGCTCGACAACACCCAGGTGTATCAGGTGCCGCCGGGCGATTATTTCATGATGGGCGATAATCGAGACAATTCACAGGATAGTCGCGTGCTTTCCGCGGTGGGCTACGTGCCGGCCGAAAATCTGATCGGCAAAGCCCAATTCATCTTTTTCTCGACGAACGGATCGGCCCGGCTGTGGGAAGTTTGGAAATGGCCGTTCGCGATCCGCTACGATCGATTGTTCACCGGGATCGATTAGCGATGTCGGGCACGGCGCCGGCTGCCGCCCGGGCTGCCGTCGAGATTGCGGCTGCGACCGGGCCGGCCGGGCCGATGGAGCTTGCGGCGCGCCTCGGTCACGATTTCGCCAATCCTGCGCTTTTGGTCGAGGCGCTGACCCACCCGAGCGCGCTGGTTCGCGGGAACGGGCGCGAGCACGGCCGCCGCCGGAAGCGAGCCTCGCCGATCCGCGGCTATGACCGCCTAGAGTTTCTCGGCGATCGGGTGCTGGGCCTGGTCATCGCCGATCTGTTGTGGCGCCGCTACCCCGACGAGCCCGAAGGCTCGCTGACCCGCCGCCATACCCATCTGGTGCGCCGCGAAACCCTGGCGCGGGTCGCCGCAGAGATCGGGCTCGGACTCCATCTGATCCTGTCGCCGGCCGAAACCGCCGCCGGTGCCGCCGCCAATCCGGGGATTCTCGCCGACGCCTGCGAAGCGGTGCTCGCGGCGATCTATCTTGACGGCGGGTTCGCCGCGGCGGCGGACTGCATCGGACGGCTTTGGGGACCGCTGATCGCCGAGATCGAAGAGCCCCCGCGTGACCCCAAGACGGCGCTGCAGGAATGGGCCCAGGCGCGCGGCAAGGGGCTGCCGCACTACGAGCTGGTGGCGACTGAGGGTCCCGATCACGCGCCGGTCTTCACCATCACGGCGAGCATCGCCGGCAGCCTCGGCGCCACCGCGACCGCGTCCTCGAAGCGATCCGCCGAAGCCGCCGCGGCGGCCGCACTGCTCGATCGGCTGGAGGGCGACGCAACAACCCGGACGAGCTAGGCGCACCGCGCCGCGGCCAAGGCAGCTCGATCACGCAAATCGTGGTCGAAGGCGGTTTCGCGCGGCGTCCTTGCCGGCTATCTTACCAGCAATAATAGGGGAGGGCGCCGATGCCGATGATCCGCCTCGACGAGGGTCTCTCGCTGCACTGCGCGGTCGACGACTATCTGTGGCCGTGGGAACAGCCGACACCGGTGCTGATGCTGCACGGCTTCGCCCGCAACGCGACATTCTGGAACCGTTGGGTTCCGGCGATCGCCGACAGCCGGCGCATCTACCGGCCGGACCTGTTGGGCTGCGGCGCCTCGGATGCACCGGCCGGCGGCTGCCGCTTTACGCCCCAGAGCATTGCCGGCGACGTACTGGCTGTGCTCGACGCGTTGTCGTTGGCGCGGGTCCATTGGGTCGGCGAATCATCGGGCGGCCTTGTCGGCCTGCTGCTCGCCAATGCGCACCCCGATCGGATCGCCAGCCTCGTCCTGTGCAACACCCCGACCCGCATTTCCGACGAGATCAAGGGGATCTATGCGCTCGACCGGGAAAGCACGCCGGCGGCGATCCGGGCCTACGGCACCGGCGAATGGTGCCGCCGCACCCTCGGCTACCGGCTCGACCTCGAACACGCGACCGCGCAACTGCGCGAATGGTGCATCGCCGAGATGGACCGGACCCGCCCCGATGTCGCCGCGGCATTGCACGAATGCTTCGAAGGCGTTGATGTGGCGCCGTTCCTGGCCGGGATAAAAGCTCCGGTCCTGCTGCTGAGCGGCGACAAGAGCCGCATCGCCTCCGAGCAGCAGCGGATCCTGGCGCAGACCCTGCCGCATGGCCGGCTCGATCTGTTTGCCGGATACGGCCATGGGGTCAATCTCTTGCAACCCGAGCGCTGCGCCCGCGCCGCCCTCGGTTTCTGGCGCGCGGCCGAGACTGCGGCCATCGGCTGAGCCGCGAGCGCCATACCCAAGAAACGATGTGTTAAAGGCTACCCGAGCAGACCGGAGTGACCGCGATGGCGCGCCTGCCTTATCTCGACAAATCCGACCTGCTGCCCGAGCATCAGGACCTGTTGGCGCGCAACATAAATCTCTATCGGCTGCTGGCCCACAGCCCGCGCGCGGCGCGCAGCCACAATACCCTGGCCCGCTTCATCCGCGACGGCAGCCGGCTCGATCCGAGGCTGCGCCAGATGGCGATCCTGCAGGTCGGATACGTCACCCGCTCAGCCTATGAATATTCGCATCATATCAGGATCAGCCGCGAATTCGGGGTGTCCGACGACGACATCCGCGCCATCGCCGCAGAAACCGCCGGGCATCCGACCGATCTCGATCCGCTGACCAGGGCGGTGCTGAGCGCGGCTCGCGAACTTACCCTCGACGTGTCATTGGGCGACGATACCTTCGCGGCGTTACGCCAAGGCCTCGACCCCGAGCGGCTGACCGATCTCGTCATCACCATCGGCCATTACAACGGCTTGGTTCGCCTGATCGCGGCGATGCGGATCGATGTCGAGGACGACTATCTGCCCTATCTCGACCAATTTCCGCTTCCGGCCGGGTGAGCGTCCCCCGCTCGCCGGGGCGGAACAGCAGTTTTGCTACCGGCTGGCCAGCGCGCGGGCCAGTTGGCTCACCGCTTCCTGATGCTTTTCGTTGCGGATTTCGGCAAAATTGCGCGCGATCTCCAGCAGCATGCGCTGGTGCGGGGTGATCTGGCGCGGGCCTTCCTCGCCGACCCCTTCATAGAAATGGCTGACCGGCGCGCTCAGCGCGCGGGCGATCTCAAACAGCCTTCCGGCCGAAACCCGATTGATCCCGCGCTCGTATTTGTGCGCCTGCTGATAGGTGACCCCGATCAATTCGGCGAGCTGCTGCTGGGTCAGCCCCAGCATGATGCGCCGTTCGCGAATCCGTGCTCCGACGTGATCGTCGATCGCGGCGGTGGACCGCCCTCTCTTCGGCTTGGCCATACCCTCACCCGTGCTAGTCTGCTTCAAGCGCCGATCGCGATCTGCGCCCCTCTGTCAACGCGATGGCAGCCAATCAATTCCGCCGGCATCGACAGCAACGCTAATAACGCGATCAGAGGGCTTCCGATCTGCGTCCATCAACGAGAACGGCAGTCCGCGCTTCCGATAATCCCGAAAGTGGTATCCTCCCGGCCCAATGACAAGAGGCCCCGCGCGGCGGTTTGCCCGATCATTGCCCGGGCGGGCGGGCCTCTGAGTGTCGGATGTGCGAAGCGGCGCGGGGTCGTGCAGATGGCAGCAGTCGACGGCGATCGGGCGGGACGGCGCGGCCGGGCGCGCGACCTGCTGCTGGCGGGGCTGCTGGCCGGGCTCGCCGGCATGGTCGATGCGGTCGGCTTTGTCCATCTGGGCCATCTGTTCGTCTCCTATATGAGTGGGAACAGCACCCAATTCGCCCTGGCGCTCGGACGCGGCCGGGTCGGCGACGCCGGCTCGATCCTGTGGCTGATCGCGCTGTTCGTCGCGGGTGCGGCCGGCGGCCAGGCGATCGCTCGTTTCACCGGGCGACGGCACCTGACCTGCGTGCTCGCCGCGGTTGCGGCATTGCTCGCCGCGGCCGCCTTGCAAGGCACCGCAGCCGCGCCGATGGTGCTGGCGATGGGCGCCTTGAATGCAGCCATGCACCGCGCCGGAAATGTCGCCGTCAGCCTGACCTATGTCACCGGAACCTTGGTCAAATTCGGCCAGGGGCTGGGTGATTTCCTGATCGGCGAGGCGAGCGGATGGGCCTGGGCGGCACAGGCCCTGCCCTGGCTTGGGCTGGTCGCGGGCGCTGTCGCCGCCGGCGCCGGCTATGTCCGCCTCGGGCCGGCCGTGGTCTGGCTCCCGGTCGGCATGGCGGTCCTGCTCGCGCTTTGGTCGCTCGCTATCCCCGATCCGCAGTGACCTGGTCGGCAACGCAGGCGGCGAGGGCGGCCCGCAGCCGGCCCGCATCGAGGCCTCGTCCAATCAGCACCAAGCGGCTGCCGCCCGCTTGGTCCGGCGGCGCTGGATCCAATGTGAAGCGCCGGCCGACCAGGTGGAAGACATGGCCGGCGTCGCTGCCGTCGATCCGCAGGATGCCCTTGGCGCGGAACACATTCCCCGGCAAGGTTTCGAGAAAGGATTGAAAGCGATCGGCCGAAAACGCCGAAGCACTCTCGAACGACACCGTCTCGAACCCGTCGGCGATCAGGTGCCCGTCATCGTTAAGGTGCTGGCGGCCGTGATCGGCCGGATACCGCTCGGCCCGGAACAGCCCGGCGCCGAGGATCAGCGGCAGCGGGATCTGGGCGCGCGTGGTGCGCACGATCCGCACGCCATCGCTCAGCCGACGGATGCTCTGTTCGACGGCGGCCGCCAATTCGGTGCCGGCACGGTCGCATTTGTTCAGCAGCACGACATCGGCATAGCGCAACTGGTTGACGGCCGCCTTGCTGTCGAACAGATCGAGGCTGAAATTCTCGGCATCGGCGACGGCGACGATCGCATCGAGGCGAACCCGCTCGCGAAACTCCGAGCGCAGAAACGTCAGCACGATCGGCAACGGGTCGGCGAGGCCGCTGGTCTCGACGATCAGGCAATCGACCGCGGGCGCACGTTGCAGCACGCGAAAGATCGCGTCGACCAGATCGTTGTTGATCGAGCAGCAGATGCAGCCATTGGCGAGCTCGACCATGCCAGGGGCGGCGCCGACGATCAGTGCGTTGTCGATCGCGATGTCGCCGATCTCGTTGACCATGACCGCGACCTTGAGCCCGTGCTGCCGGGCCAGGATGTGGTTGACCAGGGTGGTCTTGCCGCTGCCCAGAAAGCCGGTGACGATCGTGACCGGCAGCCGCGCCTC
>DASYNW010000230.1:0-8222 GCA_036008325.1 Allostellaceae bacterium | reverse complement strand
GCAATGCTCTGCTGCCAGTATTGCGCGCGCCTTGGCGGCGTCGGCGGCGATTTGCGCCTTCAGCTCGTCGAAATTGGCGAATTTCCGCTCGGGCCGGATGAAGTCGACGAACGCCACGCGCAAATGCCGTCCGTAAAGGTCGCGGTCGGTGTCGAACAGGTGCGCCTCCAGCCGCGGCACCAGCCCGCCGACCGTCGGCCTGAGGCCGATATTGGCGACGCCGTCGATGGTCTTGCCGTCGAGCGGGTCGTCCTCCCCGTCGCCCGAGACGCGCACCGCGTAGACCCCGAAGGCCGGCCGCAGATAGTCGCCGAGCCCGAGATTTGCGGTGGGAAAGCCGATCGTCCGGCCGCGCTGGTCGCCGAGCGCGACGCGACCGTCGATCTCCCAGCAGCGCCCCAGTTGCGCCGCCGCCTCGCGCGGCTTGCCGTCCTTCAGCAGCTCGCGGATGCGGGTCGAGGAATAGACCGCCTCGGCGCCGCGCACCGGCTCGATGACGGTGACGCCAAAGCCGAGCGAGCCGCCCATGTCGCGCAGCATCTCGGGCGTGCCGCGCCGCCGGTTGCCGAACGTGCAGTCGTGGCCGACCACGATATGGACCATGCCGATCGCGCCGACCATCACCTCCGCGATGAACGATTCGGCGCTGCGCTTCGCGAACTCGGCGTCGAAATGCTGGATGAACAAGAGATCGACGCCAAGCCGGGCGATCTCGCGCTCCTTGACGCGGAACGGGGTCAGCCGGAACGGCTCGCACCCCGGGATGAAGACGTTGCGCGGATGCGGCTCGAAGGTCAGCACCGCGGTCGGCCGGCCGTGCTCGCGCGCCAGCTCGCGCGTGCGGGCGAGCAGCAGCGCGTGGCCGCGGTGCAGGCCGTCGAAATTGCCCATGGCCAGAACCGCGCCGCGCGGGTGGTGCGATCGGGGGCCGGGATGTCGGATGACGCGGATCACGGGAGCGGGGTGCGGCGCAGCTTCATCAACAGCCAATTGCCGCGAAAATAACCCGGCCGGCCTCCGGTGGATAGCGGCTCGCGCGCGTGCCGGGGATGGGCGTGGCGGAAAAGCCGGGGGTCGTTCGTCGACAGCCGCCGTTTTCGCCGCAATCCTCTATATTGCTGCCGAACTCTTGGCGGAGGCGGGATGGCCGAGGAGCGGGCGGCGCGCGAGCGGATGGAATACGACGTGGTCGTGGTCGGCGCCGGGCCGGCGGGCCTCGCCGCCGCGATCCGCCTGAAGCAGCTCGCCGCGGCGGCCGGCCGCGAGGTTGCGGTCTGCGTCGTCGAGAAGGGCTCGGAGGTCGGCGCCCACATCCTTTCGGGCGCCGTCTTTGAGCCGCGCGCGCTCGACGAGCTCTTACCCGACTGGCGCGAGCGCGGCGCGCCGCTCGTCACCCCGGCCAGCGAGGACCGCTTTCTGCTGCTGACCCGCACCCGCGCCTGGCGGCTGCCGACCCCGCCGCAGATGCACAATCGCGGCAATTACATCATCAGCCTCGGCAATCTGTGCCGCTGGCTGGCGACCCAGGCCGAGGCGCTGGGCGTCGAGATCTATCCGGGCTTCGCCGCCGCCGAACTGCTGTACGACGAAGCGGGGAGCGTGCGCGGGGTGGCGACCGGCGATCTGGGGATCGGCCGGGATGGCCGACCCACCGAGCGCTACCAGCCCGGGGTCGATCTCGTCGCCAGGGAGACCCTCATTGCCGAGGGCTGCCGCGGCTCGCTGACCAAGACCCTGGTCGAGCGATTCCACTTGCGCGACGGCCTCGATCCGCAGACCTATGCGATCGGCATCAAGGAATTGTGGGAGCTGGCGCCCAACCGCCATCAGCCGGGGCTGGTCGTCCACACCATCGGCTGGCCGCTCGACAGCGGCACCTATGGCGGCTCGTTCCTCTATCATCTCGAGGGCGGTCAGGCGGCGGTGGGCCTGGTGATAGGGCTCGACTACAAGAACCCCTATCTGAACCCGTTCGAGGAATTCCAGCGGTTCAAGACCCATCCGGCGATCCGGCCTTACTTCGAGGGCGGCCGACGCATCGCCTATGGCGCGCGGGCCTTGAACGAGGGCGGCTCTCAATCGATCCCGCGGCTCGATTTTCCGGGCGGGGCGCTCGTCGGCTGCGCTGCCGGCTTTGTCAACGTGCCCAAGATCAAAGGGAGCCACACCGCGATGAAGTCGGGGATGGTCGCGGCCGAAACTATCTTCCGGCGGCTCGCCGGCGAGCCCGGCGCCGAATTCGGCCGGGCGCTTCGGGACAGCTGGGTGTGGGACGAGCTCTACCGGGTGCGCAACATCCGGCCGAGCTTTCGCCGCGGGCTGTGGGCCGGGCTCGCCTATTCGGCCTTCGACACCTATATCATGCGCGGCGCCGCTCCCTGGACCTTTCACAACCACGCCGACCACACCCAGCTGCTGCCGGCGAGCCGAGCGCGGCGCATCGACTACCCGCGGCCCGATGGTGTCGTCAGCTTCGACCGGCTGTCTTCGGTGTTCATCTCGAACACCAATCACGAGGAAGACCAGCCGCCGCATCTGCGGCTGCGCGACCCGGCCAAGGCGATCGCGGTAAACTATCGGCTCTACGATTCGCCCGAGCAGCGCTATTGTCCGGCCGGCGTATACGAAATCGTGCAGCCCTCCGGGGCGGTGGAGCCCTACTTGCAGATCAACGCGCAGAATTGCGTGCACTGCAAGACATGCGACATCAAGGATCCGGAGCAGAACATTGATTGGGTCGTGCCGGAAGGCGGCGGCGGGCCGAATTACCCGAATATGTGATGCAAGGCGGACGGGTGGAGACAGATGCGGATGACGGGGATCGGGACAGCGCGGATCGGATGTATCGCGGGTCTGCTGACGGTGGTCTTGGCCGCTGGCGCGTGCCTGGCGGCGCCGGAGCCGGCGGTGCCGGGCAAGCTGCCGGCGATTGCGGCGGAGACGCCGTTCGGCGCTTACCTCGCCGGCCGGCACGCGCAGGAGGAGGGCAACTATCGCGCCGCCGCCTTGTGGTACGAGGAAGCGCTCAAAGCCGATCCGCGCTCGCCGGAATTGATCAGCCGCACCTTCGACATGGAGGCGCAAAGCGGTCGTTTCGACAAGGCCTTGCCGCTCGCTCAAAAGGTGCTCGATCTCGACGGCTCCGACGCCGTCGCCGATCTGGTTCTGCTGCTCGACCGGGTCGAGGCGGGCGACAACGCCGCCGCTCTCGCCCGCGCCGAAGCACTGCCGGACGATGGGCTGCACCGCTATGCCGGCCCGCTGGTGCTCGCCTGGACGCAGATGGCGGTCGGCAACCTCGCCGCCGCCGACGCGGCGCTGCAAGGGCTCGACAAGTTCGATGGCTTCGCCCCGCTCAAATATTTCCAGCTGGGTCTGCTTTATGATTTCGCCGGACAGCCGGACAAGGCCGAGCAGTATTATCTGAAAACTCTCGACGTCACCGGCCAGCTCAACTGGCGGCTGACCGATGCGATGGCCAACTTTTATCTCCGCCACGGCCGTCCCGATCAGGCCCTGGCGATTTACAAGCGCTTCGTCGCCGAGAATTCGGGCAGCGAGCTCGCCGAATCGGTGATGGCGAACAAACCGGTTGGCGTGCCGGCCCCGCTGATCGGGTCCGCCAAGGACGGTCTGGCTGAGGCGCTGTTCGATCTGGCCAGCATCGTCAACCGTCCGGACACCAGCGATTTGGCGCTGCTCTATGACCGTTGCGCGCTCGCTTTGCGGCCGCATCTGGCGGTCGCCCAGCTGCTGCTCGCCGACCTCTTGACCGCCGACGACAAGCCGCAGCAGAGCCTCGCCATCCTGACCGCAATCCCGGCAAATTCGCGCTATGCGTGGTCGGCGCAGCTGCGGGTGGCGGCAAATCTGGAGAGCCTCGGCCATACCGACGAGGCGGTAGCGCAGCTGCAGGCGATGGCGGCGCAGCACCCGGATCGGGCCAGCGCCGAGATCCAGCTTGGCGATCTGTTGCGCGGCCAGAAGCGCTTTGTCGAGGCGGCCGGTGCCTATAGCGAGGCGGTCCGCCGCCTCAAGGCGGCCGGCTCGCCGCCGCATTGGGCGCTGTACTACAGCCGCGGCATCGCCTATGAGCGGTCGGGCCAGTGGAGCCTGGCCGAGGCCGACCTCGAGCACGCGCTCGAGCTCAAGCCCGATCAGCCGCTGGTGCTCAACTATCTCGGCTATTCGTGGATCGACCGCGGCGAAAAGCTGAAGCGCGGTTTGAAGATGATCGAGAAGGCGGTGTCGCTGCGGCCGGAGGACGGCTACATCGTCGACAGCCTCGGCTGGGCTCACTACAAGCTCGGCGACTACGCCGGCGCCATCAGCTACCTCGAAAAGGCGCTCGAGCTGGTCCCCGACGATCCGACCATCAACGACCATCTGGGCGACGCCTACTGGAAGAGCGGGCGCACCCTCGAAGCCCGCTATCAATGGCGCCAGGCATTGGCGTTCAAGCCCGACAAGGAAGACGTCAAACCGATCGAGGCCAAGCTCGAAAGCGGGCTGCCGAGCACTGTCGCCCGCCGATCCGGCGGCGGCTGAGGCGCCGGTGGCCGGGGGGACGGTCGCGGCCGCCTTCGCCCCGGCAAAGCTCAATCTCTATCTGCATATCTTGGGGCGGCGGGCGGACGGCTATCATCTGATCGATAGCCTGGTGGTGTTCGCCGATATCGGCGACCATATCGCCGCGCGCGCGGCAGCCTCGCTGTCGCTCGAAATCGACGGGCCAGAGGCGCCGAACCTCGCCGGCCTCGGCGAGGACAATCTGGTGCTGCGCGCCGCCCGCCTGCTGGCCGAGCAGACCGGGGTCCGCACCGGCGCCGCACTCCAGCTGCAAAAGCGCATGCCGGTCGCTTCCGGCATTGGCGGCGGGTCGAGCGACGCGGCGGCGGCGCTGCGCGCGCTGATCGCGCTATGGCGGGTATCGATCGGCGAGGAGAGCCTGCGCCGCCTCGGCGCCCGGCTCGGGGCCGACGTCCCGGCCTGCCTGCACGCGGCACCTTGCTGGGTCGGCGGCATCGGCGAGGAGATCGAGCCGGCGTCGCCGCTGCCTGCGGCCGGGATCCTGCTCGCCAACCCGCGCATCGCGCTGCCGACCGCCGCGGTGTTCGCCGCCCACCGCGCCCGGTCCGGCGATATCGAAAAGTTCGGCGATCCGGGCCGGTTCGCGCCGATGCCGCGCGATGCCGCGAGCCTTGCCGGCGTGCTGAGCCTGCGGCGCAACGAGCTGACCGATGCGGCGATCGGCTGCCTGCCCGAAATCGCCGTCGTGCTGGCGGCGCTGGCGCGGCTGCCCGGCGCGCTGTTGGCGCGGATGAGCGGCAGCGGCGCCACCTGCTTCGCCCTGTTTGCCGATCGCGCCGCCGCCGAGCACGCCCGCACCCGGCTCGCCGCCGCCGAGCCCGGCTGGTGGTGCGCGGCCGGCGGGTTTGTTGCCGGCGGGCGGCTTAGCCGATAACCTAGCCTCGTTCGGGCCGGTGGGGCGTAGCCAAGTGGTAAGGCAGCGGATTTTGATTCCGCCATACGGAGGTTCGAATCCTCCCGCCCCAGCCAGATTTCTAGCTTGAAACCATAGACTTACCGAGAGAGGCCGGCCCCGAGCTGGCCTTTTCTCGTCGCAAGATGTTGCAACTGGAACCGAGCGTTTCCGCGGGGCCCCATCGGGTGCCGAAAATTCCTTGCGACATGGCTGTGAAGGAAACGGCCTTTAGCGCGCGCTTATGGCAGCCTGAACGCTCACCAGCAGAAGTTAGGAGCCACCCTCGGTGAGGATACTGATCGTGTAGATTTCATTTGATCGGTACCCATGGCACCCATTGCTGCGGGATGGTGGCGGTATCAAGACTGAAGACACCACTTTCGGTACGTGACCGTCCCCAAAATAAGCGCGAATCATATTCGCTGATAAAAGACAGCCTGGCCTTGATAGTCCTATCTGCGGCATCTTTCCCGTCCACAACAATTGCACCCCGAATTGGGCAGGAAAAGGACGTGGAGGTCATAGGAGGGAGCGCGTTTATAACCATAGCCCGTGCAGGCGGCGGGCCAATAGTGACGTTATCACCGATCGTTATCTCAGCCCCGGTCGGACCTCTTGCCACTAAGCTTACGGGGTGACAGATGATCCTCAAATTAGACAGAGCGAAAAGCGAGCTTTTGTTTTCTACTATGAATGGCACATCCAATGCCGACCCAAAAGACGCGGTGTTCGGAGAAAAGCTCGGTTCAGTCGGCCAAGGTGGCCCCCATACGCCAGAGACAAACGCTACTACGGTGAACACCGCTCCCGTCCACTTTGCCGTATTCAGTAGCCGGCGACGCCATTGCTTTTGTGGCGGGTCTAACTGTACTTGGCGTACCGTTGACTTGCGTCGCGGATTTCCTCTTTTAGATGACTGTCTCACGGTAGTCCTCGGGCGGGTCGGACAACCTAGGGCGTGTGCGCATACCGCTGCCGCCTCCGAGATGCCGCTCGCTCGATCCGAGGAAGAGTGTCTAAACCCCGGATCAAGTGCTGGTCAAGAGCGGCTGCGATCCGAAGCTAGCCCGCGCGCCATAACAGCCAGGGGATCGCCGCCAGGACCAGCGCGACGAGGACCATCGTGCGCGGCGATGCGGCAGCCAGTCGGGGCGGGGCGCGGCCATCGCGAATAACCAGCCAAGCCGATAACCTTGCACGAGGGACGACGGCGCACTATGCGGCCGGCCACGGGCAGGGACCCATTTTTCATTTCGCCTGTTACACGATTATCCGCGAAGTCCCTCTATCAACGCGAGCAAGCATCGGCTAAATTTAAGGTGAACGGAGTGGGGAGGAATGAGAATGCGCGCGATGATGAAGAGCTTGGCCCTCTTGATCGCGGGAGGCGTGGTGTTGGCGCTTTCGGCGGTGCCAGTCCGGGCAATGCCAGTCCCGCCGGTATGGACGTACTTTGCCACCTCGTGCTCGGGCTGTCTGCCAGCAACCCAATTCCCTGTTGCGCTTGGAACTTTCTCTTCGCCCGACAGTAGTGGTACGTATTCATTTTCTCAAAATGAGTTTGGCCCCCCTCCTGTAGTAACGGGCGACGATGATTTCTTTTTTGTTTTGTTTGGGATCCCCCTGCCGTCTATTACTAACGCTTGCCCAGACTCTCTCACCGGCTGTATCTGGACCGCCACCTGGGGTCAATCGGCGACCGGTCTCTCGATAGCAGTGATGTTTGAAGGCGAGTTTACCGATTTACGCGTTGACGATACATTGGCTAGTGTCAGTTCTGACGGTGATATATTCTCTTGTAACGGGCCGCCTACAGGATGCTCTTTTACTGGATATTGGACGACTTCGTCCGTTCCCCTTGCCGAGCCGTCATCTCTCGAAGGTTTGGCGAGCGCCATCCTTGGGTTTTTTCTCATGATGCTGGTGAGAAGCAGCGGCAAAAGCCGACCGGTCGGCCCGGATCTGGTCGGCGCCGGCGCGCTCAGCGCTGGTAAATCGGGATGACCCTTGGGCTGTCTCGGCGTTCGATCGAGCCGTGACGGCAGACCATCAGCTTGGTAAATTCGAGGGCCGTGGCGTGTATCCAGTTCGCGGTCGGGAGGATCAGGCGATGCCGGACAAGCAGCATTGGGTGGGCACCTGGACGATGGCGCCGGCGCCGGCGGAAACCGGCGCGTTCAACAACCAGACTTTGCGCATGACGATGCGCGCCAGCCTCGGCGGCGACACCGTGCGGGTGCGGATCTCGAATGCCTATGGCCGACGCCCGCTGGAGATCGGCGGCGCCCATGTCGCGCTGCGCAAGGCGGGGCCGGCGATCGTGGCCGGCTCGGACCGCAGGCTCGGCTTCGGCGGCGCCGCGACGGCGACGATCGCGGCCGGTGCGGTCCTGTTCAGCGATCCGGTTGCTCTCGGCCTGGCGCCGCTCGCCGATCTCGCGGTCAGCCTCTATCTGCCGGGTGAGATCCCGAACGATTTTCAGATCACCGGCCGCTATGCGCGGCAGACCAACTACGTCTCGCCGCCGGGCGATTTCACCGCCGCCGAGGTGATGCCGATCGGCAGCCTGACCAGCGACTGGTTCTTCGTCTGCGGCGTCGACGTGCTGGCGAGCGCCGACACCGGCGGCATCGTGGCGCTCGGCGACTCGCTGACCGACGGCAACATCTCGACGATCGACGCTTTTTGCCGCTGGCCCGACCAGCTCGCCCGGCGCCTCGCGGCGCGCCATCGCGGC
>DASYNW010000229.1:0-2349 GCA_036008325.1 Allostellaceae bacterium | reverse complement strand
GGGTCGAGGGTGGTTTCCCACAATTGCTCGGGGTTCATCTCGCCGAGGCCTTTGTAGCGGGTGACCTCGATGCCGCGGCGGCCCAGTTCCATGACCGCCTCGACGAGGCTGGTCGGCCCGGCGATTGGCCAGCTCCGGTCGCGCGCGGCGAGGGCGCCGGGGCGATCGAAGGTTTGGCGCAGGCTCACGCCGTCGAGGTCGAGCCGGCGCGCCTCGGCGCTGCGCAGCAGGGCTGCGTCGATCAGCCGGCGCTCCCCGACCCCCTGGCGGGTGCGGCTCAGCACCAGGCCTTCGACCCGGCCTTCGCGGGCGATGGCCTCGCCCTGCCAGCTGCGCTCGTGCTCCGGGGCGAGGCGGTTGAGGCGCAGGGCGGTCAGATGGGCGGCCTCGATCGCGCGGTTCGGGTCGCCGAGCAACGAGGGCGACAACGCCCCGGCGATCGCCGCCTGCTCGACCACCGCGATGTCGCCGACCTTGGCCGCCAACACCTGCAACGAACGGCGCTGAACCGTTGCCTCGTCGAGCAGGGCGCGCAGATCGTTGGCGGCGCGCTCGACCCCGTCATGCTGGGTGAAGACGGCGTCGCGCAGGGCGGCGTCGATGCAATAGGCTTCGAGCGCCGCATCGTCCTTCAGGTAGACCGCCTTCTGATTGCCGCGCTGCAGACGGTAGAGCGGCGGTTGGGCAATGTATAAAAAGCCCTTGTCGATCAGGCTCGCCATCTGCCGGAAGAAAAAGGTCAAGAGCAGGGTGCGGATGTGGCTGCCGTCGACATCGGCGTCGGTCATGATGATGATGCGGTGATAGCGCGCCTTTTCCGGGTTGAAATCATCGTGGCCGATGCCGGTGCCGAGGGCCGCGATCAGGGTCCCGATCTCGGCCGAGCCCAGCATCTTGTCGAAGCGGGCGCGCTCGACATTGAGGATCTTGCCCTTCAATGGCAGGATCGCCTGAAAGCGCCGGTCGCGGCCTTGCTTGGCCGAACCGCCGGCGCTGTCGCCCTCGACGATGAAGAGCTCGCTCTTGGCCGGGTCGCGCTCCTGGCAATCGGCGAGCTTGCCCGGCAGGTTGGCGATGTCGAGCGCGCCCTTGCGCCGGGTCAGGTCGCGCGCCTTGCGCGCCGCCTCGCGCGCGGCGGCCGCCTCGACCACCTTGGCGACGATCTTTCGGGCCTCGGCCGGGTGCTCCTCGAACCACTGGGTCAGCTTGTCGGAGACGATGCCCCCGACCGCCGGGCTCACCTCCGAGGAAACCAGCTTGTCCTTGGTCTGCGAGGAGAATTTCGGGTCGGGCACCTTGACCGACAAGACGCAGGTCAGCCCCTCGCGCATGTCCTCGCCGGTCAGCGTGACCTTCTCCTTTTTGGCGATGCCGCTGTCATTGGCATAGGCGTTGACGCTGCGGGTGAGCGCCGCGCGGAAGCCGGCGAGATGGGTCCCGCCGTCGCGCTGCGGAATGTTGTTGGTAAAGCATAGCATCGTCTCGTGATAGCTGTCGGTCCACTCCATCGCGATTTCCAACAGGATGTCGTCGCGCTCGCCGCGGATCGCCAAAGGCGGCGCATGCAGCGCCTGCTTGGAGCGGTCGAGATAGCGCACAAAGGCCTCGAGCCCGCCCTCGAAATGGAGCGTGACGCTCTTCGGCTCGACCCCGCGCGCATCGTTCAGCACCAGGGTGACGCCGCTGTTCAGAAAGGCCAGCTCGCGCAGCCGGTGCTCGAGGGTGGTGAAGTCGAACTCGGTCTTGGTGAAGGTCTCGGTGCTCGGCAGAAAGGTGATCTCGGTGCCGGTGGCCGGGCCGTGGCGGGTCGAACCCGGGGGCAGGGCCGGGGCCGGCCCGATCTCGGCCAAGGGCGCCTCGGGCACACCGTCGCGAAACCGGATGAACCACTCCGACCCGCCGCGGAAGACGCGCAAATCGAGGCGCGAGGAGAGGCCGTTGACCACCGAGACGCCGACCCCGTGCAAGCCGCCCGAGACCTTGTAGGCGTTCTGGTTGAATTTGCCGCCGGCGTGGAGGTGGGTCATGATCACCTCGGCGGCGGACACCCCTTCCTCGTCGTGGATGCCGACCGGGATGCCGCGGCCGTTGTCGGTGACCGTGACCGAGGCGTCGGCGTTGAGGGTCACGACGACCGTGTCGCAGTAGCCGGCCAGCGCCTCGTCGATCGCGTTGTCGACGACCTCGTAGACCATGTGGTGCAGGCCGGAGCCGTCATCGGTGTCGCCGATATACATGCCCGGCCGCTTGCGCACGGCGTCGAGCCCGCGCAAGACCTCGATCGACTGCTCGTTGTAGGTTTCATCGACGCCGTCGCCAGCGCCGTTGCCTGGAGCGCCGTTGCCCGGA
>DASYNW010000228.1:0-3180 GCA_036008325.1 Allostellaceae bacterium | reverse complement strand
TAGACGACCCGTTCGCCCGGCTCGAATCGCTTCTCGTCCAATATCCGCTCGGCCGCGGCGCGACGGCGATCGTCGTCGACTTCCATGGCGAGGCGACCAGCGAGAAGATGGCTTTCGGCCATTTCACCGACGGCCGCGTCTCGGCGATGCTCGGCACCCATACGCACGTGCCGACCGCCGACGCGCAGATCCTCCCCGGCGGCACCGCCTATCAGACCGACGCCGGCATGTGCGGCGATTATGATTCGGTGATCGGGCTGCAAAAGGCGCCGGCGGTGCGCCGCTTTGTTACCAAGATGCCGGGCGAACGCCCGCAGGTGGCCGACGGCGAGGCCACCCTGTGCGGTATTCTGCTCGAGACCGACGATCGCGGGCTCGCCCGCCGGGTTGAGCCGGTGCGGATCGGCGGCCGCCTGGCGCAGCACCCGCCGCAGCGCTGAAACGGTTCACCGTCGAATATTTCGCCAGATCCGCGACGGGGTGGCGCAGCCGGCGAGCTCGGTGACGCCGAAGGGCGCGAGCGCGTCGAGGATGGCGTTGGCCACGGCCGGGAAGGCGGCGACGGCGCCGGCTTCGCCGCAGCCCTTGACCCCCAGCGGGTTGGTCGTGCACCGGGTCGGGTTGAAGCCGAGATCGAACGACGGCAGATCGGCGGCGCGCGGCAATGCGTAATCCATCAGCGAACCGGCGACGAGCTGGCCCGAATCCGGATCGTAGGTCGCGTGCTCGAGCAGCGCCTGGCCGACCCCCTGGGCGATGGCGCCATGCGCCTGGCCGGCGGCGACCATCGGGTTGACCAGCACCCCGTAATCGTCGACCGCGGTATAGCGGGCGAGCCGCACCTGGCCCGTGTCATGGTCGATCTCGATTTCGGCGACATGCGCGCCATTGGGAAAGGTCATCCATTCGCGTGTCCAGTAGTGATAGGTGTCGAGCGGCGCGCCCTTGGCGCGGCCGATCGCGGCGGCCTCGATCAGCCCGACCCGGCGGTCGGTGCCAGCCACGACGAAATCGCCGTCTTCGAAACGGATGTCGGCCTCGGCCGCTTCGAGCGCCTCGGCGGCGATGCGGGTCCCTTTGGCGATGATCTCGTCCGAGGCCCGCCAGATCGCGGTGCCGCCCATATAGGTTGCGCGCGAGCTGCCGTGGCCGCCGCCCGCCAGAATCAGATCGGTGTCCCCCTGGACGAGGCGGATGCGCTCGTTCGGCACTCCCAGGCGCTCGGCCAGGATCTGCGGAAAGGTGGTCTCGTGGCCCTGGCCGATGGTCTGGGTCCCGGTGATCAGGGACACCGTGCCGTCCGCCTCGAAGCGGATATCGACATTCTCGCTCGGCGCCCCGCCGGTCGCCTTGATGTGATAGGCAAAGCCGAGGCCGCGCCGCAAGCCCCGCGCCTCGCTCTCCCGGCGGCGCGCGGCAAAGCCCGCGACATCGGCCCGAGTGAGCGCGCGATCGAAGGTCTCGGGAAATGCGCCGCTGTCGACCTTGCTGCCGACGGCGTTGGTCATCGGCATCGCCGCGGCCGGGACCAGGTTCTTGCGCCGCAGCTCGGTGCGGTCGAAGCCGGTTTGCCGCGCCGCCCGGTCGATCAGCCGCTCTATGATGTTGACCGCCTCGGCAAAGCCCGGGCCGCGGGTGACGCCGACGGGTGCGGTGTTGGTCAGGACGCCGGCGACTCGCAAGGCCACCGCGGGGATGCGATAGACCGTGCCCGGCAGATGCGCGTACTGAAACGTCTGCACCCCGCCGGCGCTGACCAGATAGGCGCCGGCATTGGCGATGCTCTCGACCCGCAGCGCCAGAAAACGCCCCTGCGCGTCGAGCGCCAGCGCCGCCTGGGCTAATTGGTCGCGGGCCTGATGGTCGGAGAGCAAGACCTCGCTGCGGCTGGCGATCCACTTGACCGGGCGGCCGACCCGCCGGGCCGCCCACAGCATCAGCACGTGCTCGGGATAGATGAAGTTCTTGGCGCCAAAGCCGCCGCCGACATCGGGCGCCACAAACCGCACCGCGGCCGGGGGCACCCCGAGCGCGCGGGCGGCATGGTCGCGGGTGGCGTGGATGCTCTGGCTCGACACATAGGCGGTATATCGGCCGTGCTCCGCGTCCCACACGCCAATGACGCCGCGCGGCTCGATCGGGTTGGTGACGATGCGGTGATTGTCGAGGCTGAGCTCGACGATATGCGCGGCTGTGGCGAAGGCCGCCTCGACCGCGGCGCTGTCGCCGGTCCGCCAGTCGAAGCAGAGATTCCCCGGCGCCTCGGCCGCGATCTGCGGCGCTGCCGGGGCGCGGGCGGCGGCGGCTCCGGTCACCGCCGGCAGCGGTATATAGTCGACCGCCACCGCCTCGGCGGCGTCGAGCGCCTGATTGCGGCTATCGGCGACGATCAGCGCCACCGGCTCGCCGGCATAGCGGACCCGGCCGTCGGCCAATAGAGGCTGCGGCATAAAGGCGAAGCGCTCGCCGGTCTGGGCATTGGCCTCGGCGGTCGGCCGCAGCGGCCGCAGCCCGTCGGCGCCGGCAGCCGCGGCGTTCAGCACCGCCAGCACCCCCGGCATCGACTGCGCGGCGGCCGTATCGAGTTGGCCGATCAGTGCATGCGCGTGCGGCGAGCGCAGCACCACCGCATGCGCCAGACCATCAAAGGCGAGATCGTCGAGATAGCCCCCGCGGCCAGTCAGGAAGCGCGCATCCTCCCGCCGTTTGGGCTTGTCGCCGATGCCGGAGCGAATCGTCGCCATCGCCTCCTCCTGTGCCGGCTCGACCGCGCGCCGGTCCAGGCCCCCCGCAACGGAACTGGCCGCAAAGGAGTTGGCGAAACGGCGCGAATCATGATCCTCTAACGGCCGACCGTGGCGGGCGGCAAGCAAATCCGTTTCCCGCGCCGACGGGTGGTGAAGCCGGGCAGATGGCCATCGACCCAGCCGGGAGCGCCGGCGGCGTCCTTGAAATCGACCTCGCGGGCATTGTCGCCAATTGGCGGTTGTTGTCGCGGCGCGCTGCCCCGGCGGACTGCGCCGCGGTGGTCAAGGCCGACGCCTACGGGCTCGGGGCGGTGCCAGTGGCGAGCGCCCTCGCCGCTTCCGGATGCCGCCGCTTTTTCGTCGCCACCCTCGACGAGGGGCTGGCCCTGCGCGGGGCATTGGCCTCAGAGACAGAGATCGCGGTGTTCAACGG
>DASYNW010000227.1:0-3341 GCA_036008325.1 Allostellaceae bacterium | reverse complement strand
GCGGGTCCCATTCCTCGACATTGACGATGACCCACACCGCCATCCGCGCGCCGTCCGGCAATATGAGAGGGCGGCGCCCGGCGATCGGCGAATAATCGAGGCGCTCGCCCGGCAGCATGATCTTCTTGTCGCTCATCAGCCGGGCATCCTTGCCGCCTTGTACCAGTCGAGGATTTCAGCCCCGTTCCAGTGCAAAACTCCGGCATGGCTGGCGAGGTGGTCGTAGACGGCTTCGAGATATTTGATCCGGTGCGGCTGGCCGCTGATATAGGGATGGATCGCGATCGCCATGATCTTGGCGCGCTCGGCCCCCTCCTGATAGAGCCGCTCGAAGCTGTCGATGCAGCGCTCGGTGAAATACCGCGACTCATGGTGCTGGACCAGCATCATCGGGATGTCGTTGAGCTCGACCGAGTACGGGAGGGTGACGAGCGGGCCGCGCTTGGTGCGGATTTCGGTCGGCTCGTCGTCATAGACCCAGTCGCCGATGTATTCGATCCCGGCGGCGGCCAGCAATTCGGGCGTCTCGTAGGTTTCGGTCAGCCCAGGGCCGAGCCAGCCGCGGGGCTTGGCGCCGGCGAAGCGCCCGAGCACCTCGACCGACTTGGCGATCATCGCCGCCTGGTCTTCGACCTTGTGGATCGGCATCTGCTCCCAGGCATGGCCCATGAATTCCCAGCCCGCGTCCCGTGCCGCGTGCGCCACCCGCTCGTATTCCTCGCACACGCGCGCGTTGATCGACAGGGTCGGGCGAATCCCGAGGCGGCGGAACAGCTCGAAAAAGCGCCACACGCCGACCCGCATGCCGTATTCGTGCCAGGCCCAGTTGGGCACGTCCGGCAGCAGCACCTGCCCGGTCGGCGCGGGCAATACCTGGCGCGCCATCGGCCGGGATATCGACCAGTATTCGAGGTTGACGATGGTCCACACGACAATCCTGGCGCCATCGGGCAATCGCAAAGGCGGCCGGTCGACGATCGCCGAAAAGGTGCTGCGCTTGCGCGGGATCATCTCCCATCCTTTGATTTGCCGCAAAAGTGACGCGCACTGTCGCGCCTCAGAGGTCGGGCGGCAAGCGTCCTTGGCGGTCTTCCGCCGCTCGGCGCGATGTCGGGTCGCTTGTTGTGCAACGCAGCAATGCAAAGTCAACATTGCCGCGGCGGCGATGACGCCATCCATGCTTCGCCCGCGTTTGCGGGCGGGATGGCTGAGCCGGGAAGGTTTGAGGCGATGAGACTGCAGTATTTTCGGGGCAACGTGTTTGTCGCCAACTTGCCGCCGGAGTTGACCGACGATGAATTGGCCGAGGCGTTCGACCCGTTCGGCATCGTCCTGAGCGCGTTTGTCGCCCGCGACCCGGCCACCGGCAAACGGCTGCGCTATGGTTTTGTCGACATCGCCACCGAGCGCGCCGCCAAGCTCGCGGTCGCGGCAATGAACGGGACCGAGATCGACGGCCATAACCTTGACGTGCGGATCAGCGAGAAGCCGGCCGCGAAGAAAAAGCCGGCGAAGCCCGGATTTGCCGCGCACCGCGCACCGCCGCGGCCGGCGCCGCGCGACCCTGCCGCCGATCTGGATTCGCCGGGAGCCTTTGCCCCCAGCGCTTCGCCGCGGCGACAGCCGAGTTTTCAGGTCGAGCGCCGCTCCCTGCCGCGGCGGATCTGATCGCCGGCCGCCACAGCGGGTCGCCGCCGCTTGCCGCGCGGCGATCTTGCCGATTGCGGCCCCGCCCGATAGCACATAATCGGGATTGAATTGTGCAAGCGGCAGGGCGAGGTGTCCGGGACCGGACGCGGCCATGTTGAGGCGATGTTGGCGCTGGCGATCTTCGCGGCGGCGGCGGCCGTATTCTATCTACAGCCGCTGTGGTCGATCATGGCGCGGGTGCCGGCCTCCTATGACGAGGGCTGGAACGCCTATAACGCCGCGGCGGCGATCGACGGCGGCAGGCTATATCCGCCCCCGGGCGCGCTGATCGCCGACAATTATCCGCCCGTGTCGTTCTATGTCGTGGGCGGGCTCGGCCGCCTCATCGGCGACAACATCATCGCCGGCCGACTGATCGCGCTGGCGAGCCTCGTAATCGTCGCCGGCAACGTCTTTCTGGTGCTGCGCGCGCTCGCTGCGCCATCACTGGCGTGCGGGTTCGCGGTCCTGCTGTTCCTGGCCTATACCGGCGCGTTTTTCCACGGCTATGTCGCGATCGACGAGCCGCAATGGTTCGGCCATGCGCTGGAGACCGGCGGGCTGGTCATTTTCTTGCGCGGGCGCCACGGGCGGGCGGCTGGTCTGGGGCTGCTGGCGCCGGCACTGATGGTGATGGCCGGGTTCGTCAAGATCAACCTGGTGCCGCTGCCGCTAGCGGTCATGATCTGGTGCACGATTTATGACCGCGCCCTATTGCGCCGCTGGCTGGCGATCGGCATCGCCCTGGGGGCGGCGATCGCGATCGCCTGCTACCTGCGCTTCGGCCCGGATTTCGTCTCCGACGTGCTGTTGCAGCCGCGGCCCTATTCGGCGACGCGGCTGCTGATCGCCGCGCGGAAATACCTCGGCCCGCTGTTCCTGCTGATCGCCGGCGGGATGTGGCTCTATCTGCGGGCCGGCGACAAGCCGCCGGTGCGGCTGATCCTGCTGTGGGCGGGCTTGGGTGGCGCGCTCGGCCTGGCTTTCGTCGGCGGCGCCGGTGTCAATTACAACGCATTCTTCGATTTCGCCATCGCGCTGTGCGTGGCGGCGGGTCTGCTCGTCGCCGAGCTGCGGCGCGACGGGGCACGACGCTTGCCGGCGGCGGTCATGCTGCTGCTGGCGGCGCCGCCGCTGACCCGGGTTCCCGGCCGGATCGCCGCGTTTGCCGTCGATTTCGGCCGCGCCGCCGAGCAGCGCCAGGCGGGGCGCGAGGACATCGCCTTTCTGGCCGCCCGGCCCGGCCCGGCGGCGTGCGAGATACTGGCGTTGTGCTATTGGGCGGGCAAGGCCGAACAGATCGATTTCTTCAACACCGAGCAGAAGATCATCGAGGGCGCCGTGGCACCCGATGTGCTGATCGACAGGCTCGACCGGCGCTACTATGGCGCGATCGCGCTGACCGACAACCCGCCGCGCGAGGAGCAACTGCCACCGAAGGTGATGGCACGGCTGCGGGCGAACTACCGGCCGGCACGGGTGAGCCCCAATGGCTGGACCATTTTGGTGCCGTGAGAGCCGGGCGTTAGGTCCCGACCGCGAGCGGGCTCGCCAGCTTTCTGAGCGCCGCCACGACCGAGAGCGGGGTCAGCCGCCCGGTCTTTGGATTTTCCGCCGAGGGCACATTCTCGATCTGCATCGACAGGCGGGCG
>DASYNW010000226.1:0-2527 GCA_036008325.1 Allostellaceae bacterium | reverse complement strand
TTTCCCGAGACCCGGCTCGTCGCCGACCCGGTGCCGGTCACCTTTCGCCAGGTCGGCAGCACCGATATCGGGCCGCCGGACTGGCTCGAGCTGCGGGCGTTGATCCACAAGACCGCGCAGGATGACCCCGCGATCGCCGGCTTCGTGATCCCGCACGGCACCGCGACCCTGGAGGAGACTGGGTTTTTCCTGAACCTGACCTTGCGGGTGACGCAGCCGGTGGTGCTGGTCGGGGCGCAGCGCCCGGCGAGCGCGCTCGGCACCGATGCCGGGATGAATTTGGTCAACGCGTTGCGCGTCGCCGGCTCGCCGCAATCGCGCGGCAAGGGCGTGCTGGCCGTCCTCAATGACGAGATCCACGCCGCGCGCGACGTGGTCAAGACCTCGACCTACCGGGTGCAGACCTTCCGCTCGCTCGATTTCGGCGCGCTGGGGCACGTCGACGGCGACGGCGTGCATTTCTACCGCGCCCCGTTGCGCGCCCACATGCCGGATACCGCGTTTGCCGCGCTCGACCTCGTCCTGCCATTGCCGCGGGTCGACATCATCTATTCCTACGCCGGCGCCGATGGTGCGCTGGTCGATGCGGCGGTCGCCGCCCGGGCTCGCGGCCTGATCTCCGCCGGGTTTGCGCCGGGCAGCCCGACGCCCGAGCAACGCGTCGCGTTCGAACGCGTGGCCAAGGCCGGGATCGTCGTCGTGCAATGCAGCCGCGCCTTCAGCGGCCGGGTCGCCCCGCGCCGCCGGCTGCGCGACAGCGGCATCGTCGCCGGCGAGGATTTCAGCCCGCAGAAGGCTCGCATTTTGTTGATGCTGGCTCTGTCGACGACCGCCGATCTCGCCGCAATCCAGCGGGCTTTCCAGACCTACTGAGGCGATGGCCGGCGCCGCTAGCCATCGTCCTGCGGCATCAGCCCGCTGGCGACGAGGGCATGCAACAGCCCGCGCAATTCGGCGGCGCGCTCGGGGCCAAACCCGGTCTCGAAGCGGCGCTGCGCCGCGACCCAGACCTCGCGGGTCTCCTCGAAGCGGGCTTCGCCGGCGTCGGTCAGGCGCAATTCCTTGATGCGCCGGTCGGCGCGGCCCGGCGTGATCGTGATCAGCCCGTCGCGTTCGAGCGGCCGGAGGTTGCGGCCAAGCGTGGTGCGATCGATGACCAGCTCGGCGGCGAGCTCGTTGATCGTCATCGGCCCGCGCCGCTTCAATCGGGCGAGGATGCCGTATTGGCCGGTGCGCAGCCCGCAAGCGGCGAGGTGCCGATCGTAGAGCTGGGTCACATAGCGCGCCGCCTGACGCACCGCCAGGCAATTGCAATCCGACAGGTTCGGCGGCGGCGCGGCAGACACGGAAAACGCCAAAAAAGGCTGCAATCAGCGGAGATTTGGGAGCATATGCGCGCTCGTCAAGCGGCAAATTGTCGATCAGCGACGATCGCTTCTGGTTCTACCAACCAATCTGCTTGTATGCTGATGGCGATCTGACAGGGAGGATCGCGCGATGAAACATCTGCTGTACAGCGTTGTGGCAATCGCCGCGCTGACGATTTGCGCCCCGGTCCGGGCGCAACCGGCTATGAGCACGACTCCGCCAGCCGCCTACTCGGGCCCGTCGCCGCGTGGCGAGACCTCGGCCGAGCGCGCGGCCCCGGCGCACCAGGTCCATCACCCGCACCATATGGCGGTGCACCCTGGCCGAGGGCCGCGACCGGAGGTACACGCCGCCGACCAGCTGAACCGGCAAGAGCTCTCCCGGCTTGACAGGATCAGCCCGACCCCGGTCAACCGGATGCCGGCCGGAGGGCGGGCGATATCGGGCGGAACGTCGCGCTAGTCGCATGCCGGTGTAGGGCACGGTGCAGGTGCAGCGACCGTAGGGCGCAACGCGCCGATCTGCATTGCCGGGTCCGACCATCGTCGAGCGAGTTCGCCCGCGGAGACGGAGGCTCGCCGCAGTGAGCCGGTCACCGATCTGCTTCAGGCTCGGCCAATTCGGGCGAACCAACCGGGCCGCGCCGACCGGAGCGGACGAGCATTCGCGCCGACGGCTCTCGGATCGCCAAGTCGGGCCTGGGCGAGGCGGTTTTGCCCGGCGGCTTGTCGGCGGGTTGCCGCGCTGCTATATGCGCCACCGCTGCGAGCGCCGCTTCGGGAGAATGAATTCGATGCCCGCCTTCACCGACTACAAGGTTGCCGACATTTCGCTGGCCGACTGGGGGCGGCGCGAGATCGCCATCGCCGAGACCGAGATGCCGGGGCTGATGGCGTTGCGCGAGGAGTTCGGCGCGGCGCGGCCGTTGGAGGGCGCGCACATCGTCGGCTGCCTGCACATGACGATCCAGACCGCGGTGCTGATCGAGACCCTCATTCATCTCGGCGCCACGGTGCGGTGGAGCTCGTGCAACATCTTCTCGACCCAGGACCACGCCGCCGCAGCGATCGCCGCGCGCGGCGTCCCGGTCTTCGCCTGGAAGGGCGAGAGCGAGGAGGAATACGAATGGTGCATCGCGCAGACCCTGCGCGGGCCAGCC
>DASYNW010000225.1:0-11311 GCA_036008325.1 Allostellaceae bacterium | reverse complement strand
GTCGGCACCCTCTACCCGGCCCCGTTCGACCTGCCGTGTCGCGCGCGCGCCCGCACCAAGCTCGGCGACCTCGCCGGCCTGACCCAGTTCGGGGTCAATCTGTTGCGCCTGCCGCCCGGCGCCTGGTCGAGCCAGCGCCATTGGCACAGCGGCGAGGATGAATTCGTCTATGTGCTGGCGGGCGAGGTGGTCCTCGTCACCGACGCCGGCGAGGAAGTGCTGCGCGCCGGCGACGCGGCGGGCTTTGCCGCCAACGACCCCGATGGCCACTGCCTGCAAAACCGCTCCGATCAGGAAGCCGCAATTCTCGAAATCGGCAGCCGGGTCCCGCAGAGCATCGGCCACTATAGCGACATCGACATGATGGCCCCGGCCGGCGGCAAGCCCGCCATCTACACCCACCGCGACGGCGCGCCCTACCAGGACATCAAGCGCCGCGGCCCCGAGAATTAGTGATACCAAACTGACACTTGGTGCCGGCGAACCCTCACCCGCCTCGCTGCGCTCGGCACCCTCTCCGCAATGCGGGAGAGGGGGGACACAGCCCGCCAGGGCTGGGTGGGTGAGGGCGCGTGGGCACCAACCGTCTGATTTTGACTCCTAGAACCCCAGCGCATAGGCGGCGCGGCGCGGGTCGGCGCCGGCCTCGATGACGCCGCGCTTGCGGTCGACATCGATCGCGCACACGGCACCCGCGGTCCAGATCCAGTCGGGCCAGCGCTGGATCTCGTGGCCGCGCCGCTGGAGCTCGGCAATCACCGGCTCGGGGATGCGGGCCTCGATCGCCAATCGGCCGGGGTAATAATCGTACGGCGCAAACGACGACGGATAGCTGTAGCTGGCGAAGCGCGGGCTCTCGATCGACGACTGCAGATCCTGGCCAAAGACGAAACGGTTCAGCAATACCTGCAGCATCGCCTGGCTCTGCACGTCGCCGCCCGGCGTGCCGAACGGCATGAAGCGCTCGCCGCCCTTGATCGCCAGCGCCGGGTTCGGCGTCAGCCGCGGCCGCTTGCCGGGGGCGACGCCGGCCGGATGGCGCGGGTCGGGACGCGACTGCGAGCCGCGATTGGATGGGATCAATCCGGTCCCCGGCACCACCGGCGAGCCGTAGGAGCCGTCGCTCGGCGTCGCCGAGAACAGATTGCCGTGACGGTCGGCAACGCAGACATAGGAGGTGTCGGGCTCGGGGTTCGGCTCGCCAAAGGCGCGGGCAAACCCCCCCGTGCTGCGGCCGGTCTCGCCGCCGAGCTTGCCTGGCGGCGGCATTTCCGGCCAGGCCCGGTCGGGGCGGATCAGCTGGCGCCGTTCGGAGGCATATTCCTCGGAAATCAGGGTCGCCAGCGGCACCTCGACCAGCGCCGGGTCGCCGTAATAGGCCTCGCGGTCGGCAAAGGCGAGCTTCAACGCCTCGGTCAGGCGGTGGACGTAGTCGGCGCTGTTGTGGCCGAGGCTGGCGAGGTCGGTCCCCTCGAGCAAGGCCAGGGTTTGCAGCAATACCGGTCCCTGGCACCAGGCGCCGCAGGTGAAGACTTCGAGATCGCCAAAGCGGCGCCGCTCCGGCCGGACGATCGGCGAGCGGTACTCGGCCAGATCCTCGGCAGACAGCAGCCCGCCCTCTTCTTTCATGAAGGCGACGATCTTGCGGGCGATGTCGCCGCGGTAGAAGGCGTCGCGGGCGGCTTCGAGCCCGGCCTCGCGACCCCGGCCGGCGGCGCCCCGCTCCTCATCGGCCATGTACTGCAACGAGGCGGCGAGATCGGTCTGGCGGAACAATTCGCCCGCTTTGGGCGGCCGGCCGCCGGGCAGAAAGATCGCCGCCGTGGATGGCCAGGCGCGGTGGTCGGCGGCGTGCCGCTTCAGGCTCTCGGCCATCAGCGGATACATCGGAAAGCCGTCGCCGGCGAGGCGGATCGCCGCCGCCGCGACCTCGCCAAAGCTCATCGTGCCGTAGCGCCTGAGCGCGGTGATCCAGGCGTCGGGTGCGGCCGGAACCACGGTGCGAATGACCCCCTTGGGGATCTTGCCGCCGTGCTCGCGCATGAACAGCTCGGGGTCGAGCGCCTTGGGCCAGGGCCCGAGCCCGGCGATCGTGATCACCTCGCGGCTCTGGGCGTCATAGATCATGATCGGCGCCACCCCGGCGACATCGACCAGATCGCTCTGCAATACGCCGAGCGCGATTCCGGCCGCACATCCCGCGTCGATCGCGTTACCGCCGGCTTCGAGGATCGCAAACCCGGCGGTGGCGGCGAGGTAGTGGCCGGCCGAGATGGCATGGCGGGTCACCGCGATAGTCGGGCGGTGTGCCTGTGGTGCGGTCATGGCTGAGCCCTCTTGCGCGAAAATTCGATCGTCGCCAGAGTAGCCCTTGACCGGCCGCCGATAGAAGAGGCGTTGTCGCCGGTATGGCGGAAGACGAAACGGCCGCTCGGGCGGGTCGCCGCAGCCGGGCCGGCGTTGGCGCCAATCGGCGCGTACGATGAGCGCCCAGCGGGGCGGCGGCGCGGCGGCCGAGGGTCATGGAAGCGGCCTCGCGCTCGCCCTGGTGGCGCCGCTGGCCGGCGGCGGGACCGGGCTCGTCGTCGCGATGTTTCGGTTGGCCTTGGCCGCGGTCGATCGCTGGCGCGGCGAACTGATCGCCCGCGGCCATCAGCACCATCAGGCCGGCCTGGTTCTGGTCGTCGCCGGCTGCGCCGCGGCGGTGGCGCTCGCCGCCTGGCTGGTGCGCCGGTTTTCGCCCTATGCGTCGGGCAGCGGCATCCCCCAGGTCGAAGCGGCGCTATCGGGCGAGCTGCCGCCGGCCCCGCCGCGGCTGCTCCCGGTCAAGTTCTTTGGCGGGCTGTTGGCGATCGGCGCCGGCATGGCGCTCGGCCGCGAGGGTCCGAGCGTGCAGATGGGCGCGGTCGTCGCCCACCTCGTCGGCCGGATCTCGCGCCGCCCCTGGCCCGAGCTGCGCGTCCTGCTCGCCGCCGGTGCGGGCGCCGGCCTCGCGGTCGCCTTCAACGCGCCGATCGCCGGCGCGGTGTTCGTGCTCGAGGAGCTGGTGCGCCGGTTCGAGCCCCGGATCGCGATCGCCGCGCTCGGCGCCTCGTCGACGGCGATCCTGATCTCGCGCCTGCTGCTCGGCGATGCCCCGGATTTTCAGGTCGCGGTCTCGATCAAGGCGGCGATTGCGACCGGTCCCTTGCCTTACGCCGCCGCCGCGATCTGGCCGCTCTACGTGGCGATGGGCCTCGTCGCCGGCCTCGCCGCGGCGCTCTACAGCCGCACGATCCTGGTCGCGCTCGCGCTGGCCGAGCGGCTCGGCCGCTGGTCGGTAGAAGTGCAGGCGGGGGCGATCGGCGCCGTCGTCGGGGTGGTCGCCTGGTTCGCGCCGGGGCTGGTCGGCGGCGGCGACCAGATCACCCAGCGCGTGCTGTCGGGCGGCGCCGTCTTGGCCATGATCCCGCTCGCCTTCGCCCTCCGCTTTGCTCTGGGCGCCGTATGCTACGCGGCGCGCACCCCGGGCGGGCTGTTCGCCCCGATGCTGGTGCTGGGCGCCCAGCTCGGCCTCCTCTGCGGCGCGCTGTGCCGAATGGCCTTCCCCCATCTGGGGATCGAGCCCGAAGCCTTCGCCGTCGTCGGCATGGCCGCCTTTTTTGCCGGCGTCGTCCAGGCGCCGGTGACCGGGATCGTGCTCGCCACCGAAATGACCGGCGCCTTCACCACTCTGCTGCCGATGCTGGCGGCCTGCTTTGCCGCGATGCTGGCGGCAAATTTCTTGCGCACCATGCCGATCTACGACGCGTTGCGCGAGCGGCTCGGCCAAGCGAACGCGCCGCGATGATCTTTCCGCGCCCTGGTGCGATGCGGTAAGTCTCCGCCTCGGGAACCACCGGCTTCTTTGCGAGGACGACATGCCCGAATTCGATCTGGTGATCCGCAACGGCACGGTGGCGACCGCCGCCGATACGACGCAATGCGATGTCGCGATCAAGGACGGAGTCGTCACGGCGCTCGGCCGCGGCCTCGGGCAGGGGGAGCGCGAGATCGACGCCACTGGCAAGCTGGTGTTGCCGGGCGGCATCGACAGCCATTGCCATATCGAGCAGCGCTCGTCGGCCGGGGTCGTGTGCGCCGACGATTTCTACAGCGCCACCGTCGCCGCGGCGTTCGGCGGCACCACCACGGTGATCCCGTTCGCCGCCCAGCATCGCGGCCAGTCGCTGCGCCAAGTGGTGCAGGAATACCACGAGGCGGCGCGGCCCAAGGCGGTGATCGACTACGCCTTTCATCTGATCATCACCGACCCGACCGCCGACGTCATGGGCCAGGAATTGCCGGCCCTGATCCGGGACGGCTACACCTCGTTCAAGGTCTACATGACCTACGATTTGTTGCAGCTCGACGACGGGCAGATGCTCGACATCCTGGCGGTGGCGCGGCGCGAGGGCGCTCTCGTCATGGTCCATGCCGAAAATTACGACATGATCAAATGGCTGACCGGGCGGCTCTTGGAGCGCGGGCTCGCCGCGCCGCGCTGGCACGCGGTCAGCCATGCCCGTCTCGCCGAGGGCGAGGCGACCAACCGTGCAGTCACCCTGGCGCAATTGCTCGACGTGCCGATCCTGCTCGTTCATGTCTCGGCCGCCGAGGCGATCGAGGTGATCCGCAACGCCCAGACCAAGGGGCTCAAGATCTATGGCGAGACCTGCCCGCAATACCTGTTCCTGACCGCCGACGATATCGCCAAGCCAGGCATGGAAGGCGCCAAATTCTGCTGCAGCCCGCCGCCCCGCGACGCGGCGGCGCAGCAGGCAGTGTGGCAGGGACTGCAGAACGGCACGTTCCAGGTGTTTTCCTCCGACCACGCGCCCTACCGCTTCGACCAATCCGGCAAATTGCCGCACGGCGACAAGACCACCTTCAAGGACATCGCCAACGGCGTCCCCGGCATCGAACTACGCCTGCCGCTGCTGTTTTCCGAGGGTGTCGGCCAAGGCCGGCTCGACCTCAACCAGTTTGTCGCCCTGACCGCGACCAACCACGCCAAGCTCTACGGGCTCTATCCGAAAAAGGGCACGATCGCCGTCGGCAGCGACGCCGACATCGCGATCTGGGACCCGGAGCGCGAGACCACCGTCACCGCCGGCATGCTGCACGACAATGTCGGCTACACCCCCTATGAGGGCCGTCACCTGCACGGCTGGCCGATAACCGTCTTGAGCCGCGGCCGGGTCATCGTCGAGGACGGCACCCTCGCCGCGCAACGCGGCAGCGGCCAGTTCCTGCCCTGCGCCCTCTCCACTTTCGCCAAGCCCGCCGGCACCCCCGTCCCCGAGCTGAGCTACACCGCCCAGCACGGCGCAGCACTGGTCGACGGGGCCATGTTCCTGGTTAAATAACGGGAAGATGGACTGATCAACGCAAACCCGGGAAACGCGAGCGGAGGACCGGCCCGATGGCGATGGGTTCCGCCCGCTCCATTTTGTAAGCTGCAGATGCCCGGGCGTCAGCTGGCCGGAACCGTCTGCCAGCCGGTGTTGCACTGGGTTACGTATGGGTAGTAGCCGGCCGGGTCGGCGCAGTAATACCAAACCTGGGAATAAGGCTGGCCATAATCGCCGTAGTCGTAACCCCAGTAATACGGAGCAAAGCCAAATCCCGTGAAGCCGCCGAAGAAGCGACCATGGTGAAACCGGTCGCCACGAAATCCGTTCCGCCGAAACCCGCCGAATCCACCGCCCCGAAACCCGCCGTGGAACCCGCGGCCATGAAATCCGCCGCCGTGAAGTCCGCCGCCATGAAATCCGCCGCCCCCGCCGTGCATCGCAGCGATGGCGGGATCTGGCTGGCCGAGTGCTGCAACGCATAGCAAGGAAGCTGCGGCGATTCCCAGAATCCCACCCATCCCGGGCCGGGCTCTGTGTTTGCTTGACTGTTGCATTGATCGGTCCTTTGCACGAGCCGCAGATCACGCTTCTGTGACAGCGGATGCGGCTTTTGAACCTTCAATGTGTTGGCCGATGTCCCAGATCAAAATCCTGGATTTGTGACATTAGGTGCTGAAAGGAGTTCACTAATGCGCCGCGCCGACCTCGCCGATCTGACCGCGTTTGTCGCCATAGCTGATAATCTGAGCTTTCGGGCTGCAGCATCGTGCATCGACGTGACGCCGTCGGCGCTCAGCCACATGATGCGCCAGCTTGAGGAACGTCTCGGGGTTCGCCTGTTGAACCGCACGACGCGCAGCGTCTCGCTAACCGATGCGGGAAGGCGGCTGCTCGATCGGCTGCGGCCGGCGGTCGCAGAGATCTCGCGC
Organism: Allostellaceae bacterium; assembly: GCA_036008325.1. GTDB lineage: Bacteria > Pseudomonadota > Alphaproteobacteria > ATCC43930 > CGMCC-115725 > AP-15. The sequence goes on along the minus strand of DASYNW010000225.1, from coordinate 5,007 downwards.
GGGCTCGACGACCTCAAGGGCGAGCAGGGCCATCCCTTTGGGCGGCTGCGCCTTTACGTCACCTATCTCGCCGGCACCGCAGCGATCGCCCCGGTTTGGGCGCGCTTTCTATCGGCCTTCCCCGATGTCCAGCTCGAACTCCACACCGACGTGGCGCCGGTCGACATCGTCGCGCGGGGGTTCGATGCCGGGGTCGGCCCAAGAGACTGGGCGGCGGCGGATATGATCGCGGTTCGGGTGATCGGGCCGATGAAAGTGGCCGTGGTCGGCGCCCCCGAATACTTCGCACGGCGGCCCGCTCCGCGCATTCCCGACGACCTCGCCGGCCACGGCTGCGTTCAGTATCGGCGGGCGGCGGACGGCGCCGTGTTCGACTGGCCCTTCGAGCGCGACGGCAAGCAGCGGCAGGTTGCGGTCGACGGCAGGGTCACGGTCAACGACACCGATCTGGCGGTGCGCGCCGCGGTCGACGGCTTGGGCATCGCCTACGCGGTCGAAGCCGTCGCCGAACCGTTTCTGCGTTCGGGACAGCTGGTTCGCGTGCTCGAGGATTGGTCGCCCGCCTTCGACGGGTTCTTTCTTTACTACCCCGGCCATCGGCAAGTGCCGTCGGCGCTGCGCGCTTTGATCGACATGCTCCGCGCCACCGGCGGGTCGGCATCGGGCCGAGACCCGCTCGAGTACCGGTTTGCCGCCGAGTAGACGCGTCAAATGACGAGGCCCGCGGCGCCGCGGCTTGCCTTCTGCGGGTCATTGGTGAATGTCGCTCATCGACCCATCAAATCCGCAGCGATTGAGAAGCGCTCGGTACGCCCGCATCTGCCGGTGTCTTGAGGACCGGACGACCGACCACGTCGGCGGCAACCCCGGAACTCATCCTCGACCCGGAGCATTGAGCATGCCGAATCACGACCATCACGACCTTGGCAGCCTGCGTGGGGTGCTGCTTGAGCATCCTATTTACGCGCAGGTCGCCGGCGTCGCCGATCTCAGGCGCTTCATGGAGGACCACGTCTTTGCGGTGTGGGATTTCATGTCGCTGCTGAAGCGCCTTCAGCAGGACATGACCTGCATCCGTGTGCCGTGGTTCCCAGCGGACGACGCTCGGGCGGCGCGGCTGATCAACGATATCGTGATCGGCGAGGAGACCGATCTCGGCCCCGATGGCTGCTATGTCAGCCATCTCGATCTCTACCGCCGCGCGATGGACGACATCGGAGCCAGCACACGGCAATTCGACACGTTCTGCTCGTTGGCGCAGCTCGGCGTTCCGGTCGAGTCAGCGCTGGCGCGGATCGGCGCGCCGCCCCATGTGCGCGCCTTTGTCGGCCACACGATGGCGCTCGCCAATTCGGGCTCGACCGAGGAGGTATTGGCGGCGTTCTTCTACGGCCGCGAAGACATCATCCCGCAGATGTTCCAGCGGCTCCTCGACACTCTCGGCTCAAATCACGACAACGATCGCCTGCGTCATTTCATCTACTACATCGACCGGCATATCGAGCTCGACGGCGACAGTCACGGCCCGATGGGGCGTGAGTTGCTCGACGCTCTGGTGGCGGACGCGCCGGATCGCCAGGAGCGGGCTCTTCATGCCGCGTGCCGCGCCATCAAAGCCCGGATCGGGCTTTGGGACGGGACGCTGAGCAAGCTCCGCAATGGCCGGGATGCCTCAGCCTCGGTCACCAAAGCCGGCCGCCAGCTCACCGGCGTGCTGGGACTGTAGGTCGGGGAGCGACCGCCCGGTTGGGAGGGGGCCGCGCCAGCAGGCGGCCCTTGCTCGCCGGGCGAACCCGGGCTGTGCCGGCGGCATCGCGATATCGAGCGGTGTTCCCACCCGAACGCCTCGCCCGACCGCGCCTTTGGCTTCGCGCGGTTGCAGGCCGATTACTGGATGACGCCGATCAGCGGTGTAGCCGAACCCGCGTCCGAACACGGTTGCGCAGGAAACCTCGATGTCGACCTGATAACAAAGCGGGACAGGACCGCTCGCGGTTTTCGATAGGCATTCGGCACGCATCGTGGAAAGGTCTGTGTCTTTGCCGGCTGCCGGGAGAGCAAGGGCATGGTGCGCAGACTGAACGCGGCGGTGGCCCAGCTGGGGCCGATCCATCTGGCCGACAGCCGCGCTTCGGTTGTGGGGCGGCTGGTGGCGCTGCTGCGCGAGGCGCACGGCCGCGGCGCGCAGTTTGTCGTCTTTCCTGAACTGGCCTTGACCACGTTCTTTCCGCGCTGGTGGATGACCAACGAGGCGGAGATCGACCGCTTTTTCGAGCGCGAGATGCCGAATGCCGAAACCCGGCCGTTGTTCGATCTCGCCAAGGAGCTGGGGGTCGGGTTTTACCTCGGCTATGCCGAATTGACCCTGGAACAGGGCGAGCCCCGGCATTACAACACCGCGATCCTGGTCGAACGGGACGGCCGGATTGTCGGGCGCTATCGCAAGATCCATCTGCCGGGCCACTCCGAGCATCTGCCCGACGCCCGGTTCCAGCATCTCGAAAAGCGCTATTTCGATATCGGCAACGAGGGCTTCAAAGTCTGGCGCGCCTATGACGCGGTCGTCGGCATGTGCATCTGCAACGACCGGCGCTGGCCCGAGGCTTGGCGGGTCATGGGGCTGCAAGGGGTCGAGATCGTAGCGCTCGGCTACAATACGCCGCTCGAAAACATACACCACCGCGAGCCCGAGCATTTGCGGCTGTTCCACCATCTCTTGTCGTTGCAGGCCGGGGCCTACCAGAACGCTTCCTGGGTCTTGGCGGCGGCAAAGTGCGGCGCCGAAGACGGCTTTCCTATGATCGGCGGCTCGGCGATCGTGGCCCCGACCGGCGAGATCGCCGCCCAGGCGTTGAGCGAGCAGGACGAGGTGATCGCCGTCAATCTCGACCTCGATCTCGGCGATTATTTGCGGCGCACCGTGTTTGATTTCGCCAAGCACCGCCGGATCGAACACTACCGCCTGATTGCCGAGCGCACCGGCGCCAAGACCGAGGTTTAACCCAGTTTTCGGTGAACCAGGCTAGACCGGAAGGGTGCCCTTGACCACGGTGCGGTGCAGGATGCGCCGCTCGCGCGCGGTGTCGAAATTGGCGACGGCGCGATGCAGCAGGCAGCAATTGTCCCACATGATCAGATCGCCGATGCGCCACCGGTGGGCGTAGACAAAGCGGCGCTGCGTCGCGTGCTCCACCAGCGCGTCGAGCAGCGCCCGTCCCTCGGCCTCAGGCAGGCCCGCGATGTGCGAGGAATGATTGCCGAGATAGAGCGCCTTGGCGCCGGTATCGGGATGGGCGCGCACCAGCGGGTGGTCGACCGCCGGTTGCAACTCCGGCATGGAGGGCGAAATCGGCCCGGGCAAAATCGACCCGGGCGCCGAACGCTCGCGGCTCGCGCCCCAGCGAAAGACCACCCGCAGCCGGTCGATCCGGCGCTTCGTCGCCGGCGGCAGCGCGTCATAAGCCCGGGCCGTGTTGGCGAATTCGGTGTCGCCGCCGCCCGCCGGCACCTCGACCGCGTAGAGGCTCGTCAGCCGCGGCGGTACCGGGCGATAGGCCTTGTCGGTGTGCCAGCGGTAATTGCTGACCGGCGAGGCGGACCGGTCGGCCGGCTTGCCCTCGGCATCGAGGTTGGAGATCACATGCGCGACACCATGCCGCTTCAGCGCGCCGGCCGATCCGCCGGACCGCTCGACCTCGCCGAAATTCGCCGAAAACTCGTATTGCTGCTGGCGCGACAGAGCCTGATCCGGGAACACCAAGACATGATAGTCGCGAAAGGCGGCCAGAACCCGCTGCTTTGCCGCCGGGGCTAGCGGTTGCGACAGATCGATCCCGGTGAGGAGCGCGCCGCAGGCCGGCGACAGCCGCCGAGGGGTGGGCGCCGCGGCTTCGGCCGTGGCGCTCCGGCGCCGATCAATCTGCCGCTCGTGCTCGGGTTCGCCGCTCGCCTCCAGATGCCGCGGCGAGCCGGCGTTGTCGGTCATCGCGCGCCCTCCTGCTGGTGACGCCTCGTCGAGCATGGAGCCGCCGGAGCCTGCGGGCAAGCCCGAACTCGGGCGGCGCTGTGGCCGAAATCCGCACGGGCTGCTGGTCGCGCCAAGCGGAAATGCGTGCTCCGCCCCCGACAACGTCATAACGTCCTGCCGGGCATTCATACGCGGAGCTATTTCGGGTGAACATCCTGTTCTGCGGTGACGTGATGGGCCGGCCCGGCCGCGAGGCGGTCAGAACCCATGTCCCGGCGCTGCGGCGCAACCTCGCCCTCGACCTCGTCGTGGTCAATGCCGAGAACGCGGCGCACGGGTTCGGCCTGACCGGGCGGCTGTGCGCCGAGCTCTACGAGAGCGGCGTCGACATCCTGACCACCGGCAATCACGCCTGGGACCAGCGCGAGCTGATCTCGTATATCGACGGCGACCCGTGCGTGCTGCGGCCGGCGAACTTTCCGCCCGGTACGCCCGGCGCCGGCTGGCGGCTGCACCCGGTGAGCGGCGGCCGCCAGGTGCTGGTGATAAATCTGATGGGCCGGCTGTTCATGGACGCGCTCGACGACCCGTTCGCCCGGCTCGCTGCGATCCTCGCCGACTATCCGCTCGGCGCCGGGGCGGCGGCGATCCTCGTCGATTTTCACGCCGAAGCGTCGAGCGAAAAGATGGCGCTCGGCCATTTCGCCGACGGCCGCGTCTCGGCCGTGTTCGGGACCCATACGCACGTGCCCACCGCCGACGCGCAGATCCTGCCCGGCGGCACCGCCTATATCAGCGATGTCGGTATGTGCGGCGATTACGATTCGGTGATCGGTATGCAGAAGGCGCCTTCGGTCCGCCGATTCGTGACCAAGATGCCCGGCGACAAGCCGCAGCCGGCCGAAGGCGAGGCGACGCTGTGCGGCGTGTTTGTCCAAGTCGACGAGACCACAGGCTTGGCGCGGCGGATTGAACCCGTTCGGCTCGGCGGACGGCTCGCGCCACATCTGCCGGCTTTGTAGGTTATACCGGAGCGGGAT
>DASYNW010000224.1:0-17930 GCA_036008325.1 Allostellaceae bacterium | reverse complement strand
GCGCCGCTTGCTGCGGTCGGCCGATCGTTTGAGGGATGCGGCGATCCGATCGGGATCTTCCTCGGCGAACACGCCGGGCTCGAGGTCGAGAGCGTCGCTCTCCTTGGTGACCTTGCCGGACCAGTATTTTCGGGGGTGCGCCGCGTGCTTGGTGCTGCCTGTCATTTGGCTCCTCGACGGCTCCTCGGCCGGGCCACAACTGGAGAGAGCCAGTCGGTTCCTCTCCTTTTACGCAGCGGCGATGTGGGCAGTTCCGCCCGGCCGCAAAGACCGATAAAAAATGCCCGGCGACCTGCCGACCCGCGGCAGAGCGCCCCATCCCGAACCGATCGCGAGCGCACCTGATGCCCCCCGATGATATCAATGCCTTTGTTCCGGGCCCGCGCGTCCACATCGAGGGGCGGTCTGGCGGGCCGCTCTCCGGCCTTACTTTCGCGGCCAAGGATCTGTTCGATGTCGCCGAACATGCGACCGGCGGCGGCAATCCCGACTGGGCGAAGTTCAACCCGATCCCGCAGCGGCATTCCTGGGCAGTCGCGCGCCTGCTCGAGGCCGGGGCGACCCTCGTCGGCAAGACCATCACCGACGAGGTCTCGCTCGGCATCGTCGGCGAGAACGCGTTCTACGGCACGCCGGTCAATGTCCGGGCGCCGGGGCGGGTGCCGGGCGGCTCGTCCTCGGGCTCGGCCGCGGCGGTCGCCGCTGGCCTCTGCGACACCGCGATCGGCACCGACACCGGCGGCTCGGTGCGGGTCCCGGCGAGCTTCTGCGGGCTTTACGGCATCCGGCCGACGCATGGCCGCATCGAGGTGACCGGCATGCTGCCGCAGGCGCCGAGCTCGGACACGACCGGCTGGTTCGCCGACGAGCCCGCGATCTTTGCCAGGGTTTCGAGCGTCATGCTCGACGAAGCGATCCCGTCGGCGCTGCCCGGCCGCCTGATCGTCGCGGCGGACGCCTTCGCCTTTGCCGATCCGGAGGTCGGCGACGCGCTGCGCCCGCTGGTCCAACGATTAAAGGCGCTGATCGGCGACGTCGGCGAGGAGATCATGGCGCCGGGCGGCATCGTCCAATGGGCCCGCGCCCAGCGCACCCTGCAGCCGGCCGAAGCGTGGCTGACCTTCAGGGACTGGGTCGAGCGGGACAACCCGCGTCTCGCCTACAGCGTCGCGCGCAACCTCTATACCGGCTCGCAGATCCCGGAAAGCGAGCGGCAATGGGCGACCCTGGTGCGCCAGGAGGCGCGCGGCCGGCTGCGCCAGCTGTTGCCGCCCGGCACGATCCTGTGTCTGCCGACGACGCCGTTCCCGGCGCCCAAACGCGGCGAGCCGCTTTCGGCCGCGAGCCTTCAGCGCGACCGGATCTTGTGCCTGTGCGCCCATGGTGGGCTCGCCGGCATGCCGCAGGTCAGCATTCCGGGCAGCACGGTCGACGGCTTGCCGGTCGGATTGTCGATCGTCGGCGGCCGCGACACCGACGCGACCCTGGTGGCGGTGGCGCAGGCATTGGCCGCCGGCTGATTATTTTCTAACCGGCGCTAGGCCCGTCAGCCTCCGACACGAAATACTCCATCGCCGCGTCGACGCCCCCCTTGCCGTGTGGGACGCCGCTGAGCTCGAGCGCCATTTCGATCGCCGCCAGGGAGCCGAGGATCATCGGCTGGTTCAGATCGCCCAGATGGCCGATGCGGAAGACGTGGCCCTTCAGCCGGTCGAGCCCGCCGCCGAGCGAGACGTTGAACCGGTCGAGACACAGCTGGCGCATCCGGTCGGCGTCGTGCCCGTCGGGCAGCACCACCGCGGTCACCGAGTCGGATTGGGTGCGCGGGTCGGCGGCGAAGATTTCCGGGCCGTCATTGCGGCGCCATGCCCGCACCGCGCGCCGGGTCGCCTCGGCCAGGCGATGGTGGCGGGCGAACACATCGTCGAGGCCTTCCTCCTCGAGCATGCGCAGCGCCTCCTGCAGCCCGAAGAAGAAATGGACCGGCGCGGTGCCGCTCCACACCGCCTGCGAGCCCTCGCCGACGAGCCGCCGCCAATCCCAATAGACGCGCGGCAGGCTCGCCTCGCGGCCGGCGGCGAGAGCGCGCTTGCTGACCCCGGTAAAGGCCATGCCGGTCGGCAGCATCAGCCCCTTTTGCGAGCCGGCGACAGCGACGTCGACGCCCCACTCGTCCATGCGGAAATCCATCGAGGCCAGGGACGAGATCACATCGACCAGCAGCAGCGCCGGATGTTCGGCGGCATCGATCGCGCGGCGCAGTTCGGCGATGTCGTTGACGACCCCGGTCGAGGTCTCATTGTGCACAATCAGCACCGCCCGGATCGCGTGATCGCGATCCCGACGCAGCCGAGTTTCGAGCTTGCCGGCATCGGCGCCGATGCGCCAATCGTTGGCGAGAGTCTCGACCTCGATCCCGAACGCCTCGCAACGCAAGCCCCAATTCAGCGAGAAATAGCCGCTTTCGACCACCAGTACCCGGTCGCCGGGCGAAAACAGGTTGACCAGCGCTGCTTCCCACGCGCCGTGCCCGGAGGCGGTATAGGCGAGGATCGTCTCTTCGGTCTTGAACACCCGCTTCAGCCCGGCAAAGCAATCCTCGGCGAGCCCGCGAAATTGCCCTCCGGTAAAATCGATGGCGCCTCGGTCCATCGCCCGCAAGATGCGCTCGGGGATATTGGTCGGGCCGGGATTCTGGAAAAAATGATACCCACGACTGACGGCCATCTACGCTCTCCGGTCTGATGCGGCGCCCGCGCTGCCGAACTCGGCAGCATAGCACCACATCCCGATTAACGTGACGTGTCTGCGTCAAACGCCGAAAGGCAGGGCCGCGGCCCCGCCTTTCGCTTCCTTACGCCGCTCGCGTGACCGAACTGCCCATTTCAGCAGTCCGGGCGATCGCATCCTCCCTAAACTCGGGCCGGCGCGCTTGCCTGCGCCATTGGGTCGATGGCGCATTATAGGCATGCCTGCGACCGATCGTCACGCAAATCTTAACAAAATCTTCGAAACCGGCAAATCGCCGCCGCGACCCGCCCATTGCGGCGGCGCGCGTCCCAGTGGCGCGGCGCTTGGTGGACAGCGTCGGGCCGGTTGCCTAGAGTGTGACACCTGTTGGCGCTGCGCGAGGATCGATGCGTCTATCCGAATATTTTCTGCCGCTGTTACGCGAGAACCCGAGCGAGGCGCAGATCGTCTCGCACCGGCTGATGTTGCGCGCCGGGATGATCCGGCAGTCGAGCGCCGGGATCTATTCATGGCTGCCATTGGGCCTGCGCGTCCTCAAAAGGGTCGAGGCGATCGTGCGCGAGGAGCAGGACCGCAGCGGCGCCCAGGAAATCCTGATGCCGACGATCCAGCCCGCCGAGCTGTGGCGCGAGAGCGGGCGCTACGACGATTACGGCAAGGAGATGCTGCGCATCCGCGACCGCCACGAGCGTGAGATGCTGTACGGGCCAACCAACGAGGAGCAGGTCACCGAGATCGTCCGCGGCGCGATCAGGAGCTACCGCGACCTGCCGAAGATCCTCTACCATATCCAGTGGAAGTTCCGCGACGAGGTCCGGCCGCGCTTTGGCGTCATGCGCGGGCGCGAATTCCTGATGAAGGACGCCTACAGCTTCGATCTCGACTTCGCCGGCGCCCGGCATTCCTACAACAAGATGTTCGTGGCCTATCTGCGCACATTCGCCCGGATGGGGCTGCAGGCGATCCCGATGCGCGCCGACACCGGGCCGATCGGCGGCGACCTCTCACACGAATTCATCATCCTCGCTGACACCGGCGAGAGTGCGGTTCATGTCCACACCGATTTTCTCGACACCGACCGGCGGGCGTTCGACGACATTGGCTGGGACGCATCGGCGCTGCAGCAGGTGGTCGATCATTACACTGGCATCTATGCCGCGACCGACGAAGTTCACGATCCGCAGGCGGCGGCGGCTTTCGGCGACAGCATCGTCAGCCGGCGCGGCATCGAGGTCGGCCAGATCTTTTATTTCGGCAGCAAATACTCGACGCCGATGGGCGCCGTCGTCGCCGGTCCCGACGGCGAGCCGGTGGCGCTCGAAATGGGCTCCTACGGCATCGGCGTGTCCCGGTTGGTGGGTGCCTTGATCGAGGCCAATCACGACGGCGATGGCATCGTTTGGCCGCAGAGCGTGGCGCCGTTCCGGGTCGGGTTGATCAATCTGCGTGCCGGCGATGCCCGCTGCCGCGCGGCCGCCGACGGTCTTTATGGCAAGTTGCGCGGCGCCGGGGTCGAGGTGCTCTATGACGACCGCGACGAGTCGCCGGGCGCCAAATTCGCGGCGATGGATTTGATCGGCCTGCCCGAGCAGCTGGTCATCGGCCCGCGCGGGATCGTTGCCGGCACGGTCGAGATCAAGGACCGCCGTTCCGGCGCGCGCCACGAGCTTTCCGTCGAGGCCGCGCTCGGGCGGCTGGTGCACGGTTGAACAGCGACAGGGCCTATGGTCAAGCTCAAAGAGGTCGCCCGCAGCGAGAGTGGCTCTGAAGAGATTGCCGGGCAGGCGCTGTACGAGATGGCAAACCTCCGTCCCGAGCGCACCGGCCTGCCCTTTGTCGTGTTTATTTCGCAAAAAGGGGGCGCCAGGCACGATGTCCGCGTAAAGCTGGCCCGCGGTGCAAAGGTGCGTCCCTCGGAGATGATCACGGTCGCGGTGCGGCCGGCGCCTCGGATCGTTCGAGGTGAGCTGAGCACGCCCGAATTCGAACTAGTCCGGCGATGGATCCATTTGAATATCGACGTGCTTGTCAATTATTGGAATGGCGACATTGAATATACCGAAGACGTCTTGAATGCTATTCAATCTATCAGCGACTGAAATTTCATTCGCAATCCGGCAATGATCTTTAACACGTTCGAGCGGATGGTTGCGTTCCGCTATCTGCGGGCGCGGCGGGCGGAGGGGTTCGTCTCGGTCATCGCGATCTTTTCGCTGCTCGGGATCGCGCTCGGTGTGGCCACCCTGATCATCGTCATGTCGGTGATGAACGGCTTCCGCGCCGACCTGATGAGCCGCATCCTCGGTTTGAACGGCGATCTCGGGGTCTATGCCCAAACCGGCTCGCTCGGCGATTTCGCCGCCGCGGCGCAGAAGGTGCGGCGGGTTGCGGGCGTCACCGCGGCGATCCCGATCGTCGAAGGCCAGGTCATGGCGACCACCGACGCCGGCGCCTCGGGCGCCCTGGTGCACGGCATCCGGCCGGCGGATCTGCGCGCCCTGCGCCTGGTTTCGGACCGGATCGTCGCCGGGTCGCTGGCCCAGTTCAACGATGACGGCGTCGCCATCGGCTGGCGCCTGGCGCAGCAGCTCGGCGTCGGCGTCGGCGGCCGGGTCACGGTGATCTCGCCGCAGGGCACCGCCACCGTCTTTGGCACGATGCCGCGGATCAAGACCTATCACGTCGTGGCGTTGTTCAATGTCGGCATGTACGAGTACGACAACAGCTTTATCTATGCCCCGCTCGCGGCGGCGCAGCTGTTCTTTCAACTGCCGGGCGCGGTGACCGACCTCCAGGTCTTTGTCGCCAACCCGGACCGGGTGCAACGCGAGGCGCAGCTGATCGATGCCGCACTCGGCGGGCGGGTACGCATCGTCGATTGGCAGCAGGCCAATTCGAGCCTCTTCAACGCAGTCGAGATCGAGCGCAACGTCATGTTCCTGATCCTGACCCTGATCATCGTCGTCGCCGCCTTCAACATCATTTCGAGCATGATCATGATGGTCAAGGACAAGGGTCGCGACATCGCGATCCTGCGCACGATGGGCGCCTCGCGCGGCATGATCCTGCGCATCTTCATGCTGTCGGGCGCCAGCATCGGCGTCGTCGGCACCCTCGCCGGTCTGGCGCTCGGCGTCGCCTTTACCCGCAACATCGAGGGGATACGCGAGTTCGTTCAGAACATCCTCGGGGTCAACTTGTTTTCCGCCGAAATTTATTTCTTCACCCGGATCCCGGCGCGGATCGATACGCGCGAGGTCGCCACGGTGGTGATCATGGCGCTGGCCCTGTCGTTCCTGGCAACCCTCTACCCGTCCTGGCGCGCCGCCCGGCTCGATCCGGTCGAAGCCTTGCGCTACGAATGACGTCAGGGACGACGGCGCCGGCGCTCGAGCTGCGCGGCCTGCGGCGCGTCTTCAGGACGGGCGGGACCGAGATCGTCGTGCTGAACGGCGTCGATCTGGCGCTGCAAGCGGGCGAGGTCGTCGCCCTGGTCGGCCCCTCCGGCGCCGGCAAATCGACCCTGCTGCATCTGGCCGGTCTGTTGGAGCGCCCGGACGGCGGCTCGGTGCTGATCGGCGGACAGGATTGCGGCGGCCTCTCCGACCAGAAGCGCACATCGTTGCGCCGCTCCGAACTGGGCTTTGTCTATCAGTTCCACCATCTGCTGCCGGAGTTCTCGGCGCTCGAAAACGTCATGCTGCCGCAGATGATCGCCGGCGTTGCCCGCGGCCGCGCCCGGCAGAAGGCGGCGGCGTTATTGGACGGGGTTGGCCTCGCGCCGCGCGCGGGGCACCGGCCGGCGCGGCTGTCGGGGGGCGAGCAGCAGCGCGTCGCGATCGTGCGGGCATTGGCCAACGACCCCAAGATCCTGCTCGGCGACGAGCCGACCGGCAATCTCGACCATGGCACCGGCGACAGCGTGCTCGCCGCGCTCCTCGACCTGGTTCGCCACACCGGCCTTGCGGCGTTGATCGCGACCCACAATCTCGACCTCGCCCGCCGCCTCGACCGCATCGTCGCCCTCGAAGACGGCCGCCTCAGACCGCTCGATTAGACGCACCCCTAAGGGCTGGCCGCGGTTTTATTCGGCCGCAGCCGCGATCTGCTGCGGTTCCGCCGCGGTGGCGAAAAACCGGCGTCCGGCAGCGCGCTGGTTCTCGTAGATCGAGCCCTGATGCTCGGCCGGCGGCAACGGCAACCGGACCGGGACCGCGCCGAGGCGCGGCGTCAGGGTCGGCGACCCGGCGAGCAGCAGCTCGTCGAATTTCTCGATGCCGTCCTTGAAGCCGAGCAATGGCCAAGCGTCGGCGGCACGGTATTGGAACAAGAGAAAGCGGCGCTCCCGGCCGGAGAAATTGGTCGCCGAGCCGTGCACCGCGCGCACGTGGTGCACGGTGATCGAGCCGGCCTTGCCCAGGCACGGCATCGCCCGCGACACCCCGATGTCGCCGGTCTCGGGGTCGATCGCGCCGCAAAACCGTCCGTCCGGGCCGTGGTGATCCCAGATCGGGCCCCGGTGGCTGCCGGGGACCACCATCATCGGCCCATTATCCATCCCGCAATCGTCGAGCATGATCCCGACCGCGGCGAGATCGTCGTTGGTATGCGGATAGAATGCCCAGTCCTGGTGCCATTCGACCGGCGCGCCATAGCCCGCCGACTTCATGTTGAGCTTGCCGGTGTCGAAGCGCACCGTGCCCCACAGATCCGTCAGCACCGCGACGATCTTCGGGTGGCGGGCGGCGCGCGCGTATTCGGGATCATGCAGATGCGGCGACTTGATCCGACGCACCCGCGGCTCGGCCGCCGAATGCGAGTCTTCAAGGTCGTAAATCTCGTCATTGGCGGCAACCCGGCGGGCACCCTCGACAAACCCGTCGGTGACCCGGCGCAGCGCGTCGACCTCGTCCGAATTCAGGATATCGGGGAGCACGATAAACCCGTCGCGCCGATAGGCGGCGAGTGTGGCTTCCGACAGCATGACGCCTCCACGAGCATAGGGTTCCTCGAATTGCTGACCCCGAGGCGTCCATTTGTCAACCCGCCGGGTCTGCGGTCGCAACGCTTTCAGCCGACTCCACGGCAGGCTAAAGTCGGCTCGCGCAACGAGGAGCTCTGCCGATGACCAGCATCGTCCATGCCACCAGCCCCGAAGTGCCCGAGCCGCCGGCCGGCACCTGGTCGAACTGCCTGGTGGCGGGCGGGATCGCCTATGTCGCCGGCATGACCGCGCGCGGCAGCGAGGCCGCAGGCGATGAATACGTCCAAGCGAAGGCGATCTTTACGAAGATCCGCCATCTGATCGAGGCCGCTGGTGGCAGCATGGCCGACGTGACCAAGGTCACGATCTTCGTGACCGACATGACCCGGCGCGACAAGGTGTGGCAGGCCCGGCGCGAGTTCTTCACCGGCAATTTCCCGGTCTCGACCCTGGTTCAGGTAGCCGCACTGGCCGATCCCTCGCTCAAAGTCGAAATCGACGCGATCGCCCATATCGGCGCCAGCCGGCGCTGATCCCGCCGCTAATAAATGACGACGCTGCGGATCGACTCGCCGCGCTCCATCAGCTCGAAGCCGTCGTTGATCCGTTCGAGCGGCAGGCGGTGGGTGATCAGATCGTCGATGTTGATCTTGCCGGCCATGTACCAGTCGACGATCTTGGGCACGTCGGTGCGGCCCTTGGCGCCGCCGAACGCGGTGCCCTGCCAGCGCCGCCCGGTGACCAGCTGAAACGGCCGGGTGCTGATCTCCTGACCCGAGGCGGCGACCCCGATGATCGTGGCCACACCCCAGCCGCGATGGCAGCATTCGAGCGCCTGGCGCATGGTGTGGACATTGCCGATGCATTCGAAGCTGTAATCGGCGCCGCCCCGGGTCAGATCGACGAGGTAAGGGACGAGATCGCCCGCGATCTCGCGCGGGTTGACGAAATCGGTCATGCCGAATTGCTCGGCGAGGGCTCGGCGGCCCGGGTTGAGGTCGACGCCGACGATCATGTCGGCCCCGACCAATCGGCAGCCTTGCACGACATTGAGCCCGATGCCGCCGAGGCCGAAGACGACGACCTTGGCGCCCGGCTCGACCTTGGCGGTGTTGATCACGGCACCGATCCCGGTGGTGACGCCGCAGCCGATATAGCAGACCTTGTCGAACGGCGCGTCGGCGCGGATCTTGGCGAGCGCGATCTCCGGCAACACGGTGAAATTGGCGAAGGTCGAGGTTCCCATATAGTGGTGGATCGTCTTGCCGGCGCGCGAAAAGCGGCTGGTGCCGTCGGGCATCACGCCCCTGCCCTGAGTGGCGCGGATCGCGGTGCACAGATTGGTCTTGCCCGAGAGGCAGGATTCGCATTGCCGGCATTCGGGCGTGTAGAGCGGGATGACGTGATCGCCTGGCTTCAGCGAGCTGACGTCCGGCCCGGTGTCGACCACGATGCCGGCGCCCTCATGGCCGAGGATCGCCGGAAACAGGCCCTCGGGATCGGCGCCCGAGAGCGTGTATTTGTCGGTGTGGCAGATCCCGGTGGCCTTGATCTCGACCAGGACCTCGCCGGCGCGCGGACCGGCGAGGTCGACGGTTTCCAGGGTCAGCTTCTTGCCCGCTTCGTAGGCGACCGCGGCACGCACCTGCATCCGGCTTCTCCCTCGCGCGACGGCATCGCGGTTGTGGATCGGGGCGCCGATGATTAAGCCGAAACCAGGAGCCGCTACAAGCCTCCGCCGCGCAACCGGGTAGACCGCCGCACTCAGCCCGAGACGCCGCGATTGAACACCGCGAGGCCGCGCAGGATATCGAGCGCCTGGGTCAATTGCAGATCGTTCGCCCCGCCGATCTCGCCGGTAGAGACCGACGGCGTGCTCTTGTGCGGCGTCGGGGTCGCCCCCGGCGGCAGCGCCGGCTTGACCGGCTTGGCAGTCGGCGAGGCTTTTCCGCCGTTCGTGGCGGCGGCGGTGGCGGGCGAGGCGGTGGGCAGCGGCTGGTTCGGGTTTTTCAGGGCTCCGGGCAGATCGACTTCGTGAATCTCCTCGCCTTGGGCGAGCTTTTCGAGCTTGACCGGGGTCACGGTGAGATCGGGCTTCAGGCCCTTGCCGTCGATCTCCCGCCCATCGGGCGTGGTGAAACGCGCGGTGGTCAAGCGGATGGCGCCGCCGCTGGCCAGCGGGATCACGGTCTCGACGTTGCTTTCGCCATAGGTCTTGGTGCCGAGCAGGATGGCGCGGTGGTTGTCCTGCAAGGCGCCGGCCACGAGCTCGCTCTCGGCCGCGGTGCCGCCATTGACCAGCGCCACGATCGGCAGCCCCTTGACCAGATCGTCCGGGGTGGCGGTGACGTGCTTGAGGCTGTCGGGATTGCGGCCTTTGAGCAGCGCGATGTCGCCCTTGTCGAGAAAGGCCGCGGCCGCGGCGACGGCGTCTTGGAAATTGCCGCCCGGATTATTGCGCAGATCGAGAACAAGCCCGGCGAGCTTGCCGCCGGTCTGGCGCCGCAGATCTTGCACCGCCGCGGCGAGTGCGGCCGGCGTGCCATCGTCGAAGCCGGCCAGACGCAGATAGCCGAGGTCGCCGTCTTCGACCCTGTCGGTCACCGTCTGGAGCTGATCGCCGGCGCGCTTGACCTTGATTTTGATCGGCCCGCCCGAGCCGCGCTGCAGGACCAGCGCCACCGTGCTGCCGGGGGGTCCGCGCAGGGTGTGTTGCGCGTCGGCCAGGGTCATCTCATAGGTCGGCTGCTTGCCGATCGAAAAGATCAGATCGCCGGGCTCGATCCCGGCCGTAGCCGCCGGTGAGCCGTCGCGCGGCGAGATCACCTTGAGCTGCCCCTTGTCGAGCGCCAGTGCGACGCCGATGCCCACCTCGTCGCTACCGGTCGGCGCGTTCAGGGCCTGATATTCGGCCGGATCGATGTAGGCGGCGTGCGGATCGAGGCCCGACAACATGCCGCCGATCGCGGCGTCGACCAGCTTCTTGTCGGCGACCGGGTCGACTGCGTCCTGACGGATGCGCTCGAAGGCTTCGTCGAACAGATTGAGCTGCTCGTAAACCGCGTCCTTGTCGCTTTGCTGCGGCTGTTGCTGCTCTTGCGGTTGCGGCTGTTGAGCGAGCACGACGCCGCTCGGAGCAAGCAAAGCCGCCGACAAAATCAACCCCGACAGTTTACGCACGCGCCGCACCCTCCACCGCAGCCCCACCCGGCCCGGTCACGATGCCCGTTGGCCGGGATCGGTCAATCGGGATCGCGGGCGGGATCGCGGGCTCATCGAGAATTTCGCACCCTAGCCGATCAATGATGGCATTACCATGATCCTCGCCGCCCGCGAGCGCGGCGGCATCCGAGCCGAGGCTGAACGAATGGACATGCTCGACCGCATCAAGGAGCAGATGCTGCCCTTCGCCAACCTGCTCGGCATCGAGTTCGTCAGCGCCGCGGCGGACCGGATCGTCGCCCGGATGGTGGTGCGCGAGGATCTTTGCACGCGCCCGGCAGTGCTGCACGGCGGCGCGGTGATGGCCTTTGCCGACACGCTCGGCGCCACCGGCACGATCCTCAACCTGCCCGAGGGTGCCGCAACCGCGACGATCGAGAGCAAGACCAGCTTTATAGCGCCGGCGCCGGTCGGGACCGAGGTGATCGGCGAGGCGACCCCGGTTCACCGCGGCCGCCGCACCATGGTCTGGCAGAGCCGGGTGACGACACAAGAGGGCCGGCTCGTGGCACTCGTCATTCAGACCCAGCTGATCCTTTGAAACGAGCCCGGCTCTTTTTTCTGATCTCAGCTAGAGAAAATCGCGCACCCGTTCGATATCGTCGAGGGCCGCGGCGGGGGAGACGGCCAGGATCTCGTCGAAGCCGATCTGCTCGATGCGTTTGAGCCGGCGGCGCACCTCGTCTGACGGCCCGATCAGGGAAACCTGGGCGACCTCGCCGAGATTGCCGGTTTCGGGGCGCTCGGCAAGATCGATCGCGACGTTGGCGAGGATCGCGTTGCCGCCGCCGGCCTCGCGATAGATCCGCATGCCGCGTTCGAGGTCTTCCCAGCTGCTGTAATGGCCCGACGCGGTCCAGCCGTAGCATTCGGTCGCCGCATAGGTGATCCAGCGCCGATTGCGCCAGGCGCCGAGCACGATCGGCGGCCCGCCCTCGCAGCCCGGCCACGGCGACAGGATGCCGCCCTTAACCGGGTCGCCCTTCCACGCCCGGCGCATGATCTCGAGCGAATGCATCAGGGTGCGGAAACGCTCGGCGAAATCGGCGTCGAGCAGGTCGAAATCGGCCTTGGTCGAGCCGCTGCCGACGCCGAGGCGCAGCCGGCCGCCGGACAACGCCTGAACCGTCTGCGCGCAGCGCGCGAGCTCCACCGGGTGGCGCAACGGCACCTGCAGCACCGAGGTGCCTAGCTCGACCCGCCTGGTTGCGACCGAGAGCGCCGCCAGCACGCTGAGCGGGTCGAGGGTCGGCCGGCCGCGGCCCAGCGAGTCGGTGACCCAGATGCCGGGAAATCCGCGCTCTTCCACCCGACGGGCGTATCCGACGATCTGATCGAGCGTCCTATCGCGCGATTGCGGGCCGGGGCGCAGGGTAGTCATGACACTGATTCTCATCGCCGCTCACCTTGGGGAAATATTGCCGTCATGAACCCCCTCCTTTGCCGAGCGGATAATGCAGCCTCGCCGCGGCCGACGCCTATCGTCGAATTTGCAAGGCCGATCAGAGAGCCGGCTCAGCCGGCTGGTGTACGAAACAGGATCGTCCCGCCGAGCGCGGGCGGCAATGGCACCGCCGCGCCGCCGGCGACCTGACGATGGGCGACTCCGGCGGCGTCGAGATGCCGAACCAGCCGATCGAGGCTCGCGACCGCGATCTCGCAAGCGGCCAGATAGGGCAACGGCGGTCCGTCGGCGATGCCGAACTCGCCGGCGAGAAATTCCGCGGTGGCAAAGCGCAACGCGCCGCGTTCGAGCGCGATCGTGGCGACATCGCCGTGGCGCTGTGCCGGGCGGCCGGTGAAGCGGGCGAAACGTTCGGCCGGCTCGGCCGAGTCGGCGGCGGCGATCCACACCGCAGCGAGCGCCTGCGCCCCGTTCGGATGGTCGAGGTCGGGTTCGCGCCAAACCAAATTCTCGGTGTGGTGGGTCAGAAACTGCACGCGTCCTTCGGCCATCGCGCCGGCGGCGATCCGGGCGATCGAAAACCGCGCCTCCTCGACGCCGTTTTCAGTCATGACCGGGCGGCGCATGTCGACGAGCGGCAGGACCGGGAACCCGGCTGCCGCCAGCCGGCGATGCTCGGCCGCGGCGTCGGCGCTGCCGAAGGCGGCGAGGTGCAGCCCGACATGACGGGCCAGCTGCTCGCGCAGCTGCTGCGCCAAGGGCGTGTCGGCGGTGGCGGCGAGGATTTCCACGTAGCCGCGGCGCAGCATGGCGCAGCGATTGCCGGTGCCGGCGGCGACCGGTTTGCCGTCGACCCGGTTGGTCTGCGCGGTGAACCGGGTCAAGCGGAAGCCGCAATCTTCCATCGCCGCCGCCGCCGGGTCCATCGCCGGCACGAAATGCGCCACATGGTCGAGAAACACCGCGCCCGCTTCGGGCAATTGCGCCGGCATCGCCGCTCTCCGGTCAGGTCAAATCGTCCCGCCATCAAGCCTGGACACAAGGTGTTTGCCAAGCACCCGATCGGTGCCCTCGGCGACCGGATTCATTCGGGCGATTTCCCGATGTAAAAGATCGAGTAATGGACCTGGACAAAGTATTGTGCGGGTCATATTTGGTCGCTCCACCATCGGCGGTAGCGTGAGCATGGGGTTGGCGTTCGTCCGAATCTCGATTTCGACACGCAGGAAACTCGCTTCGATCCTGCTGGCGGTGGCGATTTTCGCCGTGCTGGCGGGGTTGGCCACCTTGGCCAAGGGCCGCCCGCTCGCCTTTGGCGTTTTGAATGCAATCTTTGTCGGAACCGGGGTCGGCCTCTTCGAACAATTCTACGTGCAGAGTCTGCGCGGGCGTTGGTTCCGCAGCATTCACCCGCTGCTTTCGATTGGCCTTTATACAATCGTCGTTGCGATCCTGTTCGTCGCTGCGGTCAACCTCTCGCACCTGCTGCTGTACGGCCTATACCCGTCGCCGGTCCCCTATCGCAGGCTGCCGTTCGTTCTTCCGGACGTAATCGCATTTTCAGTGATCGGCATCCTGGTCATGCGCGCGGTGCATTTTATCGGGATCGAGACCTTGTTTCATTTGATGGTCGGCACCTACCATCGCCCGGTGGTCGAGCAGAAGGTTCTGGTCTTCATCGACATCAACAATTCGACCGGGCTCGCCGAGAAGCTCGGCGCGCTGCAGATCAAGTCGCTGGTCGGCAAGTTTTTGTTCGATATTTCCAAGCCGATCACCGATTTCGGCGGCGAAATCTATCTTTATAAAGGCGACGGTCTGATCGCGATCTGGGATTGGCGGGAGGCGGTCCGGGACAACAAGATATTGCGCGCGATCGATGCGGTATTCGCCGCCGTCGCCCGCGAACAGGGGCGCTATCTGGCGCAGTTTGAAGTGGCGCCCACTTTTCGGATCGGGGTTCATGGCGGCGACGTCGTCGTTAGCGAGCAGGGCGACACCAAGCGGTCGATCGGCATTTACGGCAGCACGATCAATATCGCCTCGCGCATGGAGGAGGCGGCCAAGGCGCATGGCGTCGCCTGCGCCATATCGGGAGATGTCGCCCGCGCCTTGCCGCAGTCGGCAGCCCGGCTGCATCCGATCGGCTTCGAGAGGATGTCGGGCATAGAAGCCGAGATTCCGATCTTTGAATATCTCGATGAAGGCCTGCCGGCTTCGCGGCCGGTCGGAAAACGGTGGACAGCCGATGCGGGCGGGGTCGGACACGACGTCGCCGCCCGGCTCAAAGCGCCTTCCGAAAGGTCAAATTGATCCGGCGGCGGCCGGTCAGCGGATCTTCGGCCTCGGCGAGCGGCGCTACACCATGATAGACGAGGCGCGACGGCCCGCCCCACACCACGACGTCGCCGCTTTCGAGCCGAATGCGCCGGGTACGATCCTTGCGGCTCGGCCCACCCCACAGGAAGGTGGCCGTCACACCGAGCGAGACCGATACGACCGGCGCCGCGAGGTCGCGCTCGTCCTCGTCGCGATGCAACGACAGTTTTGTCCCGGGCTCGTAACGGTTGATCAGGCAGGAATCGGGCGCGAAACCGTCATATCCGGCGGTCAGCGCCGCACGCGCGGCCAGCGCTAGAAACCCGGCCGGCAGCGGCGGCCAGGGCTCTCCGGTCAGCGGGTCGTCCGCGGCATAGCGATAGCCGCGCCGGTCGGTGACCCAGCCGGCCTGGCCGCAGCTGGTCATCGCCACCGACATGCGAAACCCGCCGGGTGTCACCATGTGGCGGAACGGGGCGACAGCGGCGATTGCTTCGACCGCCGTCACCAGCGTCACTGCCTCGTGCCGCGCGAACCCGCGCAGCACGGGCGCGCCGGCGGCGAGCCGCTCGACACCGTCGCACGGCGGCGCTCCGTCGAGCAGAGCGCCGCTTGCCGGGCTCGGCTTACCCGCAGGCGACCGCGTAGACGTCGCGCACGCCTTCGGGCAGGCGATGCTCGTGCCAGCTCTTCCCGCCATCCTGGGTCCCGAACACCTGGCCAAAGCGCGACACGCCGTAGACCTGGTTGGGGTCCTGCGGGTGCACCGCCACACCCATCATCGTCGCCTCGGCCTTGATCCCGTGATCGAACCGCTTCCAGCTCTGCCCGACATCGTCGCTCCGATAGATCGCGCCGTCGGTGCTGCGCGCGGCCGGGCTGAGACAGGCGTACATGACCTTCGGGTCCTGCCGCGAGACGCGGATGTCGCGGCCGTAGGTCAGCGGCGAGAACCGGCCGATCTCCATGTCCTGCCAGCTCTGCCCCTTGTCGTTGCTGCGGAAGAGGCCCATGCGGTTGGCGAGGAAGACGGTGCCGGGTGCGGCCGCGCTGCAGGCGAGCGCATGGCCGTCGAGCATGCCCTCGATCTCGGTCTGGCTGCCGATGCGGCTCCTGTACTTCGGCTGCTCGCAAAACCGGATCAGGTCGGCGGTGCAGTCTTCCCAGCTCTCGCCGCCGTTGCGGCTGCGCATCGCCCCGTTGGCTTCGAGCGTGGCATAGACGTCGTCGGGCGAATTGGGATCGACATCGAGCCGCATGACCCGGCAGGCGAACTGCATGATGACCCGGTTGGGCAGGCCCGGATCGGCCATCTTGCGCCAGCTGTCGCCGCCATCCTCGCTGCGATAAACCCCGGGCGGGGTGGCGCCGGCATAGATGACGCGCGGGTTTTTCGGGTGGATGCAGATCGACCAGATGTCGGCCTCGGCATCGGGAAGCGCCAACCGCTCCCACCGCGCCCCGCGATCGGTGCTGCGATAGGTGCCCTTGGTGGTGCCGATATAGACGGTGTCGGGATGTTCCGGATGGACGGTGATCGCGTGGACCTCGGCCCCCTCAGGCAGGCCGCCGGTCAGATGCTGCCAGCCGTCCTCGCCCGCGGTCTGGCGAAAGACGCCGCCCAAGGTCCCACCCATCGACCGCGCCGCGCCGGCGTAAACATGTGTCGCCGCCATGATCTCCTCCCTCGGCTAAAATCCAGTGGCGATCATACGCTTGCCCCGCGGCCGGCGGCAAAGCTTTCGCGCGCCTGGCCGGGCGATCCCGGCCGGAACTGGGTTGATCCGCCTTTTCCATTGCCGCCGGAAGTCCCGCCAATCATCATCAAATCGTTTATAATGCGCTGAAATCAAAGTACGGTGAAATAAACCACTTCCAAAATTCGGCCAGCGGAGAGTGCAGCAATGGATTTCGCCGACAGTTCGGAGCACGCCGCGTTCCGCGCGGAGCTTCGCCAGTGGCTCGAAACCAATCTCCCCGAGGACATCAAGGTCGACGACGCCGCCGACCAGCGCGTCGCATCCGACCGCGAGACATTGGAAAAGCGCGTCGCCTGGCAGAAGCAGATGCACGCCGCCGGCTGGGTCGGCATCTCCTGGCCCAGGGAATATGGCGGCCGCGGCGCCGAGTTCATGCAGCAGGTGATCTTCGACGAGGAATATTTCCGCGCCCGCGCCCCGGTATTGCCGACCGCCAACGCGCTGAACCTCTTGGGTCCGACCCTGATCCATTGGGGCAGCGAAGAACAGAAACAGCGCCATCTGCCGCGCATCCTCAGCGCCGACGAATTGTGGTGCCAGGGCTATTCCGAGCCGGGCGCCGGCGGCGACCTGGCGAGCCTCAGGACCCGTGCGGTCGACCGCGGCGACCACTTCGTCGTCAACGGCCAGAAGGTGTGGACCTCGGGCGCGCATTTCGCCGATTGGTGCTTCCTCTTGGTGCGTACCGACCCCGAGGCGCCGAAGCATCACGGCATCTCCTACCTGCTGGTCGATATGAAGACGCCGGGGGTCACCGTGCGGCCCCTGGTCTTGCTCAACGGCCACCGGCATTTCAACGAAGTGTTTTTCGAGGACGTCGTCGTGCCCAAGGACAACCTCGTCGGCAAGCTGCACGAGGGCTGGAAGGTCACGACGACGACATTGATGTTCGAGCGCGGCGGCGCCGGCGGCCGCGATCACGCGGCGCAGATCGCCCGCCTCTTCGAGCTGGCCAAGCAATTCCCAAACCGGCAGGAGCCGGCCTGGCGCGAAAGCCATATCCGCCAGCAACTGGCCCAGCTGGCGATCGACACCAAGGCATTGCAGGTGACCCGGCTGCGCGGCTTGACCCGCCGGCTGCGCGGCGAGCCGCCCGGCCCGGAGGGCTCGATCCTGAAGCTGTTCGGCTCCGAGCTGGCGACCCGCATCGCCGATTTTTCCGGCACCTTGCTCGGCCCCTACGCGACCCTCGACACCCCGACCGAAACGGTGCCCGACGCGCCGCGCTGGATGCACCGGGTGCTCGGCGCGCGGCAATACACGATTGCCGGCGGCACCAGCGAGATCCAGCGCAACATCATCGGCGAGCGCGTCTTGGGGTTACCGAGGGGCTGAGGCGGTGGCCGTTTTCTCCGTCGTCCCGGCGAAAGCCGGGATCCACTTGTCCGCTTCTCGGGATCAGGGAGTCTGCGCCTCGAATGCCCCCCATCATACGCCCGAATATCCGGAACGGCGGGTCCCGGCTTTCGCCGGGATGACGGATTTAAGT
>DASYNW010000223.1:0-1740 GCA_036008325.1 Allostellaceae bacterium | reverse complement strand
AGCATCAGCGCCGCGTCGGCGACATTTCGCGCGATCGGCCCGTGATGCGACAGGAGCCCCAGCGGCGAGGGCGGATAGGCCGCGACCCGGCCAAAGCTCGGCTTCAGCCCGAAAATGCCGCAAAACGCCGACGGCGTGCGGATCGACCCCGCGCCGTCGCTGCCGAGATGCAAGGGTGCGACCCCGGCGGCGGCCGCGGCCGCCGCCCCGGCGCTGCTGCCGCCGGAAGTCCGCGACAGATCCCACGGGTTGCGGGTGATGCCGGTCAGCGGGCTGTCGCCCAGCGCCTTCCAGCCGAATTCCGGGGTCGTGGTCTTGCCGAGGATGACCGCCCCGGCCTCGCGCAGACGGGCCACCGCCGGCGTGTCCTCCGGCCAATCCTGATCGCGATCGACCAGATGCGAGCCTCGCAGGGTCGGGAACCCGCGCATCAGCATCAGATCCTTGATCGTCACCGGCACGCCATCGAGCGGCCCGGCGGGCTCGCCCTTTTGCCAGCGCGCTTCGGACCGGCGCGCCGCCGCCAGCGCGCCTTCGCGGTCGACGATGCAGAAGGCGTTGAGGCTCGGCTGCAGCCGGTCGAGACGGTCGAGCAGCATGCCGGTAGCCTCGACCGGCGACAAAGCGCCGGTGCGGTAGCTCTCGATCAGCCAGAGCGCCGAGGCGTAGCCGATATCGTCGTCCTTGGCCATTGCTCCCCACCGCCGTCGAAATCGGGGCTCGGCGTCAGAACATGCCGAGCCCGAGGATGCCGTCGGCCGGGTCGAGGCCGGCCAGCACACGCTTGCCGATCAGATCGCGCAGTGTCTCGCTGGTGCCGCCGCCCAAGGTGCCGTAGCGCGCGCCGCGGTAGAAGCGCGAGACCGGAAACTCGTCGGTAAAGCCGTAGCCGCCATGCACCTGGATCGCCTCGCTGGTGACCCGCAACGCCATCTCGTTGCAAGTGACCTTGGCGACCGCGGCCAGCAGCGGATCGGGGAACGGGTCGGCGCTGGCGCAGGCGCGGTAGAGCACGCTGCGCGCGGCCTCGATCTCCCGGTACATCTCGGCGATCTTCCAGCGGATCCCCTGAAAGTCGGCGATGGCCCGGCCAAAGGCTTTGCGCTCCTTGACGTATTTGACCGCCTCTTCGAGCGCCCCCTCGGCCAGACCCAGCGAGATGCTGGGGTTCAGGCAGCGCTGGGTGTTGAACGCCGATAAAAGTTTGCGAAACCCGTCCTCCAGCACCAGGTTTTCCGGCGGCAATTCGCAATCCTCAAAGCGGATCTCGTGCAAATTCTCGCCGCCCATCGTGTGATAGGCGCCGGTCACCGAAAACCCCGGCGTGCCCTTTTCGACCAGAACGCAGCCGATGCCGTCACGCCCGGGCTTCTTGGCGATTCGGGTGAAGACGACGAACATGCCGGCCTCCTCGGCGCGGCTGATCAGGGTCTTGACCCCGTTCAGCCTGAGCCGGTTGCCGATCCGGTCGACGTTGGTGCGGTAATTGGCGACGTCGGTGCCGGCGTCGGGCTCGGTCATGCAGATCGCCAACAGGCAATCGCCGCTGGCCACCGCCGGCAGAATCCGCGACTTGATCGCCTCCGGCGCGTAGGTGGCGATGACCCGGGTTTGCACCCCGACCTCGCCCAACACCGCCATCGCCGTCACGTAGCAGACCTTGGCGATCTCCTCGAGCACGAGCGCGGTGTCGAAGACCGGCAGGCCGAGCCCGCCATATTCCTGCGGCACCGCCATGCC
>DASYNW010000222.1:0-8633 GCA_036008325.1 Allostellaceae bacterium | reverse complement strand
GGCGCCTATGCCGCTCTCGCCCGGGCGCGGGCCGCGCGCGGCGCCCTCGAGCTCGACATCCGCGAGGACCGGGTGGTGCTCGACGCCGAACGGCGCCCGGTGGCGGTGGTCCCGGCGGTCCGGCTCGACAGCCACCGGCTGATCGAGGAGTTCATGATCCTCGCCAATGTCGCCGCCGCCGAGGAACTCGAAGCCCGGCGCCAGCCCTGCATGTACCGGATCCACGATGCACCCGACCCGGAAAAGCTCGCGGCCCTGCGCGACTTCCTCGACGAGCTCGGCATCCCCGGCCTCGCCTTCGCCAAGGGCCAGGCGCCCAAGCCCGAGCTGTTCAACCGGCTGTTGCGCCGGGCCGAGGCGAGCCCCGCGGCGGCGCTGGTCAACGAGCTGGTGCTGCGCTGCCAGGCGCAGGCCGCCTATGCCCCGGACAATATCGGCCATTTCGGGCTGGGGCTGCGCCGCTACGCGCATTTCACCTCGCCGATCCGCCGCTATGCCGATCTCGTCGTCCATCGCGCGCTGATCGCCGGAGCCAACGCGGAGGGCAGCGAATTCGGCGCCGGCGCCCTGCCGGCCGATATCGACGAGCAGCGGATGGCGGCGCTCGGCGAGCATATTTCGGCGACCGAACGCCGCGCCGCCGCGGCCGAACGCGCGGCGATCGAGCGCTACCGGGCGACCCTGGTGGCCGATGCGATCGGCGCGCTCTTTGCTGCCCGGATCAGCGGCGTCGCCGAATTCGGGCTGTTCGTCACCCTCGCCGAGAGCGGCGCCACCGGCCTGGTGCCGATCTCGACCCTGCCCGGCGATTATTACGACCGGCATGAAAAGGTGCCGCGGCTCGTCGGCAGGCGCAATGGCCGGGTCTTTCGGCTCGGCGATCCGGCGACGGTGCGGCTCGTCGAAGCCGATGCGATCGGCGGCCGGCTGCTGTTTCGCCTCGAGGACGACAGAACCGCGGCGCGCTCCAGCCGTGTGACCGGCCGCGGCGCTCGGCGCGGTTGATTGCCGCTCGGCGCCGATTTAGCATGCCGGCAACAGCAGCCGGAAAACTTCGGCCAAAGCTGGCGGCTCAACAGGCGGGTTGCCGCGAGGATTGGGGGGTTCCTCGATGCCGATGTCGTTGCGTCCGGCAGC
The DNA here is from genome assembly GCA_036008325.1 of Allostellaceae bacterium. Taxonomy (GTDB): domain Bacteria; phylum Pseudomonadota; class Alphaproteobacteria; order ATCC43930; family CGMCC-115725; genus AP-15. Next base: position 7,496 of record DASYNW010000222.1, on the reverse strand, counting down.
TGTATTGGCACCGGCGGCATTGTGCGCGGCGCTGATTTTGCTTGGCGCCTGCACGGAACGCCAGCCCTTGCCGGTGGATCCGACAGAGCGGTTGTTCGGACGTGGGCTCGACGAGATCGCCGATCTGTACATCGAGCCGGTTTCGAGCCGAATTCTTGCCCTTGCCGCCGCGGCGCGGCTTTCCGAGCTCGATGCCAAATTCGCCGTGCTGGAGACGCCCGGACCGGGCGACCATACCGAGATCGCGCTCGATTACGGCGGCCGCGAGCTGGCCACCTACGCGAACCCGTCGGGCGACGACCCGCATCTGTGGGGCGCGTGGCTCGGCCAGGTGATCGAGAACGCCAAGGCCGCCTCGCCGACCCTTGCGGCAACCTCCGAGGACAAGATCGACGAAGCCCTGTTCGACGGCATGACCGGGGCGCTCGACCGCTTTTCGCGCTACTCCTCGCCAGCGGCCGCCCGCGATCAGCGCGCCGCTCGCGACGGGTTCGGCGGGGTCGGCCTGACCCTCGACCCGTCCCCCGACCGGTTCCGAATCATCAAGATTTTGCCGGGCGGGCCCGCGGATCTCGCCGGCATCCGTCCCGGCGACACGGTCGTTTCGATCGATGGCCGGCCGACCGCCGGCCTTTCCCAGAGCGAAGTCGTGCGCCAGCTTCGCGGCCCGGTGCTGAGCCCGGTGTCGCTCGGCATCGAGCGCCCGGGCACGCAAAGTCTTGGCGCTGCCGACACCCGCGACTACCAGCTGCAGCGGGTGCTGATCGTCGAGCCGACGGTCACCGCGTCACGTGCCGACGGCATCGCGATTTTTCATATATCGAGCTTCAACCAAGACACCACCCAGCAGCTGGTCGCCGATCTCGACGCTGTGCGGCGCGAGATGGGGCCGCAGCTGCGCGGCATCGTGCTCGATCTGCGCGGCGATCCCGGCGGGCTGCTCGACCAGGCGGTGAGCCTCGCCGACGTGTTCATCGCCAAGGGGCCGATCGTGGCGACGGTCGGGCGCAATCCGGCGAGCCGCCAGTTTTTCGAGGCTTCGGGCGACAGCGTGGCGCCCCTTCTGCCGATCGTCGTCCTGGTCAATGGCGGCTCGGCCTCGGCCTCCGAGATCGTCGCCGCCGCTCTTCAGGATGCTGGGCGCGCGGTCGTGGTCGGCACCGCCTCCTACGGCAAGGGCACGGTGCAGACCGTGCTGCGCCTGCCCAACAATGGCGAGCTGATCCTGACCTGGGCGCGGCTGGTGGCGCCCTCCGGCTACCTGCTGAACGGCCGCGGCGTGGTGCCGACCGTGTGCACCAGCGATCTCGGCAACGACGAGCTCTCGGTCGGGATCGCCTTGCAGCGGGCCACCGGCGCGGCGGCGCTCTCGCCGCTGACCGCCCGTCCGCGCAAGTCGCTCGACGATCGCCAATGGGACGCGCTGCGCGCCTCCTGTCCGCCGCGCCTCGCCGAGCGTCCGATCGATCTCGCCGTGGCCGAGCGCCTGCTGGACGACCCGGCCCTCTACAGCCAGGCAACGCACCTGATCACCGAGACGCCGAGCCTCGCGGCGCGGCCGGTCGGCACGGCGCCGGCCTCGGACCCGCCTTCTTGACAGGGGTCGCGGGATCGCTATCTTCGGGTATCCGCAATCCCTGACCCCGGGGTCACCGTCATGGCCAAGACCAGCACCGTCCTGATCAAGCTCGTCAGCAGCGCCGATACCGGCTTTTACTATGTGACCAAGAAAAATCCGCGGACCAAGACCGCAAAGCTGGAACTGAAAAAGTTCGATCCGGTGGCGCGTAAGCACGTCTTGTTCAAAGAAGCCAAGATCAAATAGATCGGCTAGGCGGACTCTTCCCCACTCTTGCTCTGAGCCCCGGGCGCGGTCGCGCGCGTGATTAGCCCGGGTGGCGCCCCAACGCAGAAAGCAGTGCCGCTGCGCGACAAACGAGATTGCGCTTAAACCGGCGGCGGCGATGTGCGACAATGGCGAATCCACATAAGCGATCGGAGGCCGCGGTGACAAAATACATGCTGGTCAGCTTCAAGACCTGCCCGTGGGTGCAGCGCTCGGCGATCGTCCTGCGCGAGAAGAACACCGAATTCGAGATGCGCCATATCGAGTCCGACAATCGCCCCGACTGGTTCCTGGCGATCTCGCCGCACAAAAAGGTGCCGGTGCTGCGCATCGATGACCGGGTGTCGCTGTTCGAGTCGAATGCGATCAACGAGTATCTCGACGAAACCATCGCCCCCCGGCTGCATCCCAAGGACCCGATCGAGCGCGCGCTGAACCGCGCCTGGACCGACTATGTGCCGACCTTCGCCAGTGCGGTGACCGCCACCGCCTATGCCGACACCGAGGAGGACTACAACAAGGCCGCCGCCGCCATCCCGGTGCCGTTCGAGCGGTTGGAAAAGGCGCTCGAAAAGGGCGGCGGCCCTTATTTCAACGGCGCCGAATATTCGCTGGTCGATGCCGCCTACGCGCCGTTTCTGCAGCGCTACGTCTTCCTCGACCGGGTCCGGAAGCTCGGCCATATCGAGAAGTTTCCGCGGCTGAAGGCATGGACCGAGGCATTGCTGAGCCGGGCCTCGACCCACTCCTTCGCCCCGGCCGAATTCGAGGCGATGTATCGCGACGGCCTCAAGCGCCGCAACAAATGGGTCTCGCGTTTCGTCGAGCCGGTCAGGGCCGCAGCCGAATAGTCTCGCTCCGCACGCGCCGGAGGCTAAAGTGCGGCAGCGCGATCATCAACGCCGCGGAAGCACATGAGGGGCCCAGGTAGATATTCGCAGGGGATTGAGGTCGAGGCTCTTATCCCCCTGCTCGCTCGAAATCTATTGGCGGCGGCTTGGCCGCATAGACCGCAAGCTATTTGACATCGTTGGTGAGCCCGTCGGGATTCGAACCCGAGACCTACTGATTAAAAGTCAGTTGCTCTACCGGCTGAGCTACGGGCTCGCTGCCGCGGCTGCACCATAATGGCGGCCTCAAACCCGGTCAACAATCGCCGCAGTCGCGCCGGCGCGGCAGGCCTTCGCCCGATTATGTCATTTTGTGGCGATCGCAGGTATCCGCTTACGTAACCGGCACAAATCTTTACCGTTCATCGCGAACGGTACATCAAGGGGTTACAGCCGCCCGTTAGAAGAGCGCTCATCCAACGACCCTGTCGTGTCGGGGTCGGCATCTAAAGAGGGTGGGTTGATGAGCGACTTCGCACGGCTCCTGGAAAACGAAATCCCGCGCCTGCGGCGCTATGCGCGGGCGTTGACCCGAGACGCCTCGCGGGCCGACGACCTGGTTCAGAGCTGCCTTGTGCGCGCCATCGCCAAGCAGCATTTATGGCAGCCTGGAACCGATCTGCGGGCCTGGCTTTTCACCATTCTTCACAATCAGCACGTCAACGACGTGCGCCGCGCCGTGCGCGAAGGTGTGGTCGTCCCGGTCGAGGACGTGACCCCGGTGCTGACCGTCGCGTCGAACGCCGGCGCCTCGCTGCAACTGCGCGATCTCGAACGGGCGATCGCCAGCCTGCCGGAAGAGCAGCGCCAGGTCATCCTGCTCGTCGGGCTCGAAGGCATGCGCTACGAAGAGGTCGCGACCATTCTCGGCATTCCGATCGGCACGGTGCGCTCGCGCCTGTCGCGCGGCCGCGACATGTTGCGCGAGCTGATGGACATGAAGGACGCGAATGTGGATCGCCCGGCCCAGCGGCCGGCGGCAGCCGTCGCCCGGCAGGCGCAAGCCGCCTGATCGGCTGCCGGCCGACTCCCGGCGCGGCGCTGCCGCCGCACGCGCGCCGAGCAAGCGCCGCTACATCATCGTGGCGCCGCTTTCCCGCCTTGCGGGTTCGCGCCCGATCGCCTAAAACCCGCGCGGCCTGTGGCCCGGGGCGTGGCTCAGCCTGGTAGAGCGCCTGCTTTGGGAGCAGGATGTCGGAGGTTCGAATCCTCTCGCCCCGACCACCCGGCTGTCGAGGCGGATCGCGGGCATCGAACGGCGGGAGCACAAAGGCCATGGCGCACGCGCGCATCTTCCGACCGGCCAAGACGGCGATGCAGTCGGGCCGCGGGCAGACCCGCAAATGGGTTCTCGAATACGAGCCGGCGACCGGCCGCAAGCCGGACCCGCTGATGGGCTGGACCAGTGCGGCCGACACCCTGAACGAAATTCGGCTGCACTTCGAGACGATCGAGGAAGCGCGCGCCTTCGCCGACAAGCAGGGGCTTGTCTATTCCGTCATCGAGCCGCAGGCGATCAGCGAAAAGCCGAAGAGCTATGCCGACAATTTCCGTTATGATCGGGTCCGCAACTGACCCGGCCGCGACCCGCCCGCATTCGCCGACCCCGTAGCTCAGCTGGATAGAGCACTCGCCTTCTAAGCGAGTGGCCGCAGGTTCGAATCCTGCCGGGGTCGCCAGCCGCCCGGTATTCGGGCGCACAGGGGTGCGACGCGGCTGCGGCGCGGGACGGTTATCGAGCCCAGCGCGTAGCGCCGGGCGCCCGCGATTCGGCATCGCCGTGCGAAGGCCTGCGTTCGCGCGCCAGCCGTTCGAACAAAAGCTCGATGCTGTGTCGGTCGACGCCGTCGCTCTGCATGACGAGGCCGATAAGCGGATCGGAAACCAGCTGGGCCAAGCTCCACCCGCTCGCACCGGCGTCGTTGTCGCTTTCCCGGTTCATCGCCTTTGCCCCATCGAAAGCCGATCGATTTCGCATGGTAAATAGCTGGGCGGGCGGCCTCGATCGCGCTATCCCGCAGCTTGCGAGGGCGCGCCGCTGCACCGGCCAGCCAGCGTCGTGCTGCATGTTTCCGCGCTGTTCCGCCGAGCTCGGCTCGGCCGGGCGCGGTGATGCGGCTGGCAGCCTGGGCCGGGTGCCGGCTATAATCGGAACCGGCGCCTGCGGAGGATCGGGATGCATCTGTTCAAAGAACATGCGGTGGCGGACCCGGGAGCGGTCGCCGGGACCATCCCGGTCATCGATTACGGCCCCTATTTCGCCGGCGAGCCGGGCGCGCTCGAACGGGTCGCGGCCGAAATCGGGCATGCCTGCGAAACCGTCGGGTTCTTCTACGCCCTCAATCACGGCGTCGCGGACGAAGTGATCGAGCGCGCCTTTGCCGCCTCGCGGCGGTTCCACGCGCTGCCTTTGGCGCAAAAGCTGGCGCTGCGGCTCAATGACAACAATATTGGCTATCTGCCGATGAACGCCTCGGTGCAGGGCGCCTCGACCGTGCACAAGGCGACCCGGCCGAACCAGAACGAGAGCTTTTTCATCAGCCACGACCGCGCCCCCGACCACCCCGACGTGATCGCTGGCAAACCCTTGCGCGGGCGCAACCAGTGGCCGGCGGCGCTCCCTGAGATCCGCGCCGACATGACGGCCTATTTTGCAGCACTGGGCGCCATGTGCGACCGGATGCTGCCGCCCCTTGCCGTAGCGCTCGGCATGCCGCAAGACTTTTTCGCGCCCTATTTCGCCGACGAGGCGCACGCCACGGCGCGCTTTCTGCACTATCCGCCGCAGGCCACGGTCGAGGCCGATCTGTTCGGCCAGGGGCCGCATACCGACAACAGCTTTATGACCGCCTTGGCGCGCACCGAGGTGCCGGGGCTGGCGGTGCGGCTGCCGCCAAATGGATCGTCGGGCGGCGAGTGGTTTGCCCCGCCGCTGATCCCCGGCACGTTTCTAATCAATCTCGGCAACATCATGCGGCGCTGGTCGAACGACCGCTTTCTGTCGACCCCGCACGGTGTGCTCAACGATTCCGGGACCGACCGCTATTCGATCGCCTATTTCCACAGCCCGAACCCGGACCGGGTCATCGACTGCCTGCCGAGCTGCGTCGGCGCCGACAATCGACAGCACTATCCGCCGGCGATCTATCGCGACCTGGTGCTCGAATTCTATCGGGCGAATTACTTTCACCAGAAGGGCCACCGCTCCGCTGCCGCGGCAGAGGCGGCCGAATAGCCGAAGGAGCGCTAGCCGTGTTTGACCTCGACCGCTTCATCAGCGACTGCCGCGACGCGGTTGGCGCCGACCCGACCCACAAATCCGTGCGCGAGTTGCTGGCCCGCGCCGTCGCCGACCCGACGGCGGTCTTGGCTGGGCTCGGCGAGCCGGCGCGCGCCGGGGTCGATCCGCTCTATCGCTCGGACAATTTGACGATCCTCAACGTCGTTTGGGGGCCGCGGATGACGGTCATGCCGCACAATCACCGGATGTGGGCGGTGATCGGCATCTACACCGGACGCGAGGACAACATCTTCTGGCGCCGGCTGCCAATCGGCGCGCAAGACCGCGGCGAGCAGGGCCGGGCCGGGCACGGCGAAATCGAAGCCGCCGGGGCCAAATCCTTGGGTCCGCGCGAGGCCGAGCCGCTCGGCCGCGACATCATCCACACCGTCACCAACCCATTGCCGCGGCTGACCGGGGCGATCCATGTCTATGGCGGCGATTTCTATGGCACGAGCCGCAGCGAATGGGACCCGGAGACCCTGACCGAGCGCCCCTACGACCGGGACAAGAACATGCGCCTGTTCGAACAGGCGAACGCCGCGTCCGCATCTTTCGGCTGAGCCGGCTCGCCCGGATGTCGTCATGAAGCTGCCGCGCGCCATCCTGTTCGATCTCGACGACACCTTGCTCGTGGCGTTCGGGCCGGCCGAGTCGCAATGGCGGCGGGTGATCGGCGGGTTCGCCGAGCGTCTCGCGCCGCTCTCCGAGGCCCTGGTGATCGCCGCGATTCAAGAAAGCTCCAGCGAATTGTGGGCCGATCCGGCGCGGCACAAGCACTGGCGTCACCGCATCGGCGAGGCGCGCCGACGCATCGTCGCGGACGCGTTCGCCGGCCTGGCGGCCCTGGGCCACAAGATCCCCGACCGGCTTTTGTGCGACCCGATCGCCGACGCGTACAATGCGTTGCACGAGGCCGAATTGCGGCTGTTTCCCGACGCCCACGAAACCCTGCACCAGCTCAAGCAGCAGGGTGTACGTTTGGCGCTGATCACCAATGGTGCGGCCGAGCCGCAGCGCGCGAAGGTGGTCCGTTTCGCCCTCGCCGAACGCTTCGACCATGTCCAGATCGAAGGCGAGCACGGCTTTGGCAAACCCGAGGAGCGCGCCTATACCCACGCGATGAGCGCACTCGGCGTCGGGCCCGGCGAGACCTGGATGGTCGGCGACAATCTCGAGTGGGAAATCGCCGCCCCGCAGCGGCTCGGCATCCACGCGATCTGGCACGACGGTTATGGCACGGGGCTGCCGCCCGGCTGCCCGGTACGGCCCGACCGGATCATCCGCACCTTGCCCGAATTGCTGCTGTAGCCGGGTGGCCGCCGCCCCGCCGCGCGTTGGACCTCTCGCCGGTGGAGCTTTCGCCTTGCGCCTGAACTTGCTGGGCCAAGCGCTGATCCGCGGCGATCTGCGCGCCCCTCCCTGGCCGGGTTTGGCCGAGCTGGCGGCGATGCTCGCGCGCGCCGATCTGTGCTTTAGC
>DASYNW010000221.1:0-31086 GCA_036008325.1 Allostellaceae bacterium | reverse complement strand
TCACATCGCCGGTATGGATCACGAGATCGGGATGCTGGTCGGCGATCCACGCCGCGAGCGCCGCCCAGTTGTCGACGAAATGTGGCTTGTCTCGGCTCAGATGCGTATCGGAAATCTGAACAATTCGCATTAGCCTCGCCTTGGGTCGAACCCCGCCATATCCGAACAGCCGCCGACGGTTGGATGTGTGAAGTAGTTCACACTCAGCGAAAAAATTCATGAGCCGGATTTTTGGGGAAATGCGCTTTGCTACTCGCCGATGAAGGGGTTGCGTTGGCCGTAAGATATGGCCGGAGCTCGGCGAAAGCACGGCTGATCGGCTCGGGACACGTCCGCACAAGCCTAGGCTTAGCAGCTCCGAGTCGGCGCTGACCCTGGTCGCGGCGGCCGCGCTCGACCGCAGCGACGATTTCGGGGACACTCCCGCGGATTTATATAGCGGAGCCTGCCGCGCGATGAATTCGACCGAAGCCTCGACCCTGATCCCGGTCACCCTGCTGACCGGCTTTCTCGGCAGCGGCAAGACCACCGTCTTGAACCACGTGCTGAAGCAGCCCGAGATGGCCGCGACCGCGGTCATCGTCAACGAGTTCGGCGAGATCGGCATCGACCATCTCTTGGTCGAGAAGGCGAGTGACGATGTCGTGCTGCTGAACAGTGGCTGCCTGTGCTGCACCGTGCGCGGCGACATCGTCGACACCCTTCTCAACCTGTTTGTCGGCCGCGCCGGCGGCAAGATCCCCCATTTCACCCGAGTCGTGATCGAAACCACCGGGCTTGCCGACCCGGCGCCGATTCTGCACACCTTGATCTCGGACCCGCTGATCGCCGCGCGCTACACGCTCGACGGCGTGGTGACGACGGTCGACGCGGTCAACGGCGCCGGCACCCTCGACCGCCAGCCCGAGGCGGTCAAGCAGGCCGCGGTCGCCGACCGGCTATTGCTGACCAAGACCGATCTCGCCGATCCCGCTGCCACCGCGGCGCTGAAGGCGCGGCTCGCCGCTCTCAACCCGACAGCCCCGCTGTTCTCGCCGGCCCAGGGTGCCGTCGATCCGGCGCTGCTGTTCAATCTCGGCTTCTACGACCCGCAGACCAAGAGCGTCGACGTGCAGCGCTGGCTGCGCGACGAGGCGTTCGAGGCCGGTCACCAGCACCACGATGGGCAGCACCACGACGAGCACGACCGGCCTGACGTCAACCGCCACGACGACCATATCCGCGCCTTCTGCATCACCCGCGAGCGGCCGATCTCCTGGGCCGCGCTGTCGACCTGGCTCGACGCCCTGGCGACGATGCGCGGCGACGATTTGTTGCGGCTGAAGGCGATCGTGGCGCTGAGCGACCGCCCCGGCGAGCCGGTCGTCGTGCACGGCGTGCAGCACCTGTTTCACCCGCCGGTGCTCTTGCCGCAATGGCCGAGCGACGACCACCGCACCCGCATGGTGTTCATCACCCGCGACCTGCCAAAGGAGGCCATCGAGCAGACCCTCGCCGCCTTCGAGGAAGCCGTCGAACAGCCGGGATAACCGTGGTCTCGGTTTAGCTTATTACCTGCATCGACGACGCGGGCAGCGATGTTGGCCAATATTCCTGAGGCGAGTAAGGCCACAACGCCCAAGAAGATTCGGCGCCCACCGCCGATCTGCATCTATTGCGGGAAATCCGCGAGCACCCGCGATCACGTGCCGCCGCAGGCGATCTTCGTGGAATTGCGTCGGCCGGATCTTATCACCGTGCCGTCGTGTGAAACGTGCAACAACGAAGCCTCCCGGTTCGACGAGGGATTCCGCAATATCATCGGCATGCGCGCGTCGGAGGGGTCACCCAACTCATCAGTGCTCTTGCAGAAGACCTTGCGTTCGCTCAAGCGTAAACCACGCGACCGCCAAGCGATCTGGGAGAGTCTGCGGGAGGTGCCAATCTTCACAAAGGGCGGCCTTTACATAGGCCATTCGACCGAGGCCGCTTTCGATGCCGAGGCGCACGACCGAACCGTCGAACGCATTACGCGTGCCCTCTATTTCCACCACTTCAAGAAATCCCTTCCCGGCGGCAGCAACATCGAGGTGATGTTCATCAGTGATGGAGCGAACTGGCAGCAGTCCATTGCTCCCTTCCTCGCGCACATGAAAATGAGGAATATCGGGGGGCCAAAGGTATTCGAGTACGCCTTCGCCCACGCCACCGATGAGCCGGACGGCTCACTGTGGATCTACCGGTTCTACGAGCGGCACTTGGTAGCAACGGTTACAGGGAGCCTCGCCGATCAGGTCCTCGGGCATAGCTCACCAACAAGTGCTTCCGCCACCGAATCCTAGGCAAAAGGCGCGTTCATCTTCATATCTTCCCAAAGGCCGGGATGCTGGCTCTCGAACCCCTACTCATGATATCAATTGCACCGAGCGAAGTCTCCAAACCCACCATCCGATAACCCTCGGACAGCTTGCGCAATGAAAACCGCAGCATAGTCAAAAATCGCACGCGTGCTCGCGTGAGGAATACTACCGCCTGGGCAAAGTGTGTCGATGCAAGCTCCTCCTCAATTTGAGATTGCTCGGGGCCGTCGGCGTCCAATAGCAAGCCAAATATGAGAGCATCGACATTTTGCAATTTTTGCTCCGCACGCCTCTCTAAGACGCCGATTTGGCGGGTGAATTCGTCTGAGTCTTGGGCCCAATCGCACTTAAATATCTCCCAAGCAGGGGGCAAGTCTAACATGAGCGCCTCAGCAGACGCATCGCCGTAAATCGCGCCGATGGTGGTCAATGCCAAATGGCGGCAGAGCAGGAAGCGCGCACATATGAACGCTTCTTGCCATCTATGATCGAGGCGGGAATAGAAGGCCGCGAGCGTTGGCTCATTTTCCTGTTCGTTCAACCACTCGCCACCCAACGCCACGGCGACGCATTCGGCGATAAGCGAGCCCGAGGGCTGCGGCTCAAAGCTGCGAGCTAAGGATCGGCCGGGAAGTAGTCCCAGCCCGCTTAATACGGCCCTGGCGCTGGGGTAGTCCCTGTGCGCGTTCCGTAATGCGCTCAATCCGTCGAATTGAATACCGCGACCGCTGCGGGATCATATCCCACAGCCAGACCATGAGCGACAAACACCACGCTATCGCCATCGCAAACTTTTCGAGTCCGCAGCAACTCGGCCACCATTTCGGGGCGCATCGCCGCGCGAGCTTCGGGTTTGAGGGAATCAAGTACATCGAGCATTCCGCTCAGAAGATGACCATGTTCGATCCTCATTACGAAGTGGATCGTTTGCTCGCTCGGTACATTGTGCTCTTTAAGAAGCCACGAAAGGGTACCGTACCCGGTTGCCCGTGCCCTATGCTCAGTCGCTTCGATAGCTTCCCGAAGGACCGGCGGGCACACGGTCTCGCCGCCCTTCAGCAGACCCTCTCGCGCCCCTATGGCGATTAGCGCCGCGTGAGTGCGGTCATCGTTCGATGTACCGTGGCTGTGATATGCAATTTCCATTGCGCCGGTATATCGCCACCATGAAGCCGACCGTCGATGTCTCGTGGAAACGTTTGTGGTCAACGTCAATCAGCTTGGCGAGATCCGTCAATGACATCTGTTCGATAATCTCCTCGCATGGGAGCTTGACGGTTTGATCCATCGGCCCATTACTTGTCGCCGTCGACGAGATTTTGCGCTGCCTTCCAAAGACGATCCCAAATACGCTCATCACCTCGCCCTTAGTCGCCGTCTGGACCATCGTGAACTCGACTGTTGCGGCGTATTCTACAATTTTCCCTTTAGATGATCGGGCGCCATCAGCGTGCTGTAACCCAAATCCTCGACCTTGCGCGCCTTCTCCGCCCACTCGGCTCGCGATCGGGTGGACCGAACGCTTACGCCGAACCGGAACGGTCGCATTTCGCTAGACCGGTCGCTAGACCGGGATGGTCAGCGCGATCAGCTTTTCGGCGGCACGGTCGTGGTGGTCGAGGTGGCGGCAGGTGTCGATCAGCTCGGCGAATTGCGCTTGCGCGATGGCGAGGCCGGGGGCGATCGGGTTGATGCGCCGGGCTTCCTCCTCGAAATCCCAGATGAATTCGCGGCCGGTGCCGTCCTTGGCGACGCTGCGGCCATCCTTCAAAAACACCGTTATCCGCGGCCCGAACAAGGTGCGCCCTACGGTCGGGATCAAAGTCACGCGCTGCATCAGGTCCAAGACCGCCGGCGGATCGCTTTCGCCGGGACCCGGTCGATCGCCGCGCAGCAGCGGATAGCCGCGCTCGACCGCGCCATAGGCGGTGAAATATTGCGTGCTGCCGATTTGCGGCGGGTTGTCGATGCCGCGGCTCGAGAAGGCCGGGCTCGGATATTCGGTCTCGAACCAGTTGACCAGCGCCTCGATGCGCTCGATGTCCTGGTAGCGAATATCGTGCTCCGCGCACAGCGCCGCGGTCACGTCGATATGGGCGATGTTGTAGCCGGCGGTCGAATAGATCCGGTAGAGGGTCTCGAGAAAGATCCAGTCGCGGCCGAGCCCCTGGGTAATCGCGGCCATCTCGGTGCGGTTCCGGCCGGTAAAGCTGTAGCGCAATTCGCCGCGGTTGTTGCCGGCATAGGCATGATAAAAGCCGGCCTCGCCCTCCAATGTCGTCTCGCCGCCCGGAACCCCGTGCCTGGCCAAGGCCACCGCCAAGAGCGCGTTGCGCACCGCACCCCCTTCGCGCAAGGAGCGGCCGCCGCTGCGCGCCCCTTCGAGATTGCCGGCGGCGAGGTTGACGCATTGGGCGATGGCGCCGTTCACTTGGTTTTCGTCGAGCCCGCCCAGCTTGGCGGCGGCGATCGCTGCGCCGAAGATGCCGAACACCGGCCCGGCGTGGAAGCCGCGCGACATGACCGTCGGGATGAACTCGGCGGCCATCCGCTCCATGACCTCGTAGCCGGCGGCGATCGCGGTCAGGAACGCTCGGCCCGAGGCGCCGGCCGCCTCGGCCGCGGCCAGCGCCGCCGGCAGGATCGCCGTGCCCGGATGGGTCAGCATGCGAAAGGTGTCCCACTTGCCGCCGGCGAAGACCGTCTCGGCATTGACAAAGGCGGCCCCGGCCTTGCTGAGCTTGGCGCCATTGCCTAGCACCGTCGCAGTCCCCCCGCCGCCGGCTTCTTCCTCCTGCATCAGTGCCAATGCCTGCCGGGTCGCCGGCATCCGGTGCGCCACCAGCGCCGAGGCGAGCGCCTCCAGGGTGACCCCCTTGGCCCGGTCGACCACCGCCGCCGGCAGATCGTCGTAGTTGAGCTTGGCGACAAACGCGGCAAATTCCCGGCTCATGGACATGGCGGCTTCCTAGCGGATCAAGAATTCCCGACGGTGAGCTTAGCCCAATTGCCCCGCGGACCCGAGACTGCTTGCGCGCGCCGTGCATGGCGCACGAACGACGTTGCCGCGGCGCCGCGAGCGGCCGATCATGGCGGCGTCTAGCAAAATTCCGGTCAGAGGCCGACAGGGACACTGCGGCCTGTATCTCCCAATCATGCGTGATGACCGGTGCCGAGAAATGGAGGGGCGCGATGTTGGAGCTCTTGGAGCAGCAGAAGCAGCTGACGGGAAACCAAAAGAAGATCGTCGCAGCTGCCGTCATCGGCGACATGCTCGACTATTTCGACTTCGGGCTGATCGGCTTCGCCCTTGCCTTTATCATCGGCCCGTGGAAGCTGACCTATGGGCAGTCGGCGATGATCCTGCTGACTTCGGGCATCGGCGGGGTTCCCGGTGCGTTGTTTTATGGTTGGCTCGCCGACCGCATCGGCCGGCGCAAGGTATTCATCGCCACCGCCGTGAATTTCTCGTTCGCCACCGGGGTCATGGCGCTGACCCCCGACCAGGGCGGCTGGATCTTTCTCAGCGTTTGCCGTTTTTTCGTCGGTTTTGGCGTTGCCGGCCTGTTCACCGTCGATCTGCCGCTAGTGCAGGAATTCGTGCCGACGGCAAAGCGCGGCTTTGTCGGCGGGCTGGTGACCTCGCTGTTGCCGATCGCCGGCATCATGGGCGCGGCCTTGGGGGCATTTGTCAGCCCGATCATTGGTTGGCGCGGCTTGTTCGCGATCGGTTTGCTGCCGGCCGCTGTGACCCTGCTGATCCGCGCCTGGGTTCCCGAATCGCCGCGTTGGCTGATCCGCATGGGCCGGCTCGACGAGGCGCGCCGGTCGCTCGCCTGGGCGCTGGAGATAGATCCGGCGCAGATCGCGCTGCCGAGCAGCATCGCCGAGCCGCAGTCGACCACGTGGCGCGAGCTGTTTCATTACCCGCGCAGCATGGCATTGTCGGTTCTGACCAGTCTTGGCTGCCAGTCCGGCGGGATCGGGATCGGGCTGTGGAGCACCACCTTGCTGGTGCTGTTGCTCAAAATCAAACCCGCCGAGGCGTCGTATCTGATGATCTATCTCGGCGTTGTCGCCCTCATCGGGCGTTTCGTCTTCTGCTATCTGTCGGACGCGATCGGACGGCGGCCGTCCGGGGTCGTGCTCAGCTTCGGCGCGGCATTGTCTTTGGTTCTCGCCGGCTATTACCACGACGTATTCATCGGCGGCATCTCGGTTTTTTACTTGATGCTGTTCGGTCAGCGCTTTTTCGGTGACGGCGGCTACGCCATCGTCGGGCCCTATGCAGCCGAGGTCTGGCCGTCGCGATTGCGGGCAAGCGGTATGGGCTTCGGCTTCGGGATCGGCAATTTTGGCAAGATCCTGGGGCCTCTCGGGCTGGCGCTGATCGTCGGTTCGTCGAATGTAATCAACCCCAAGGCCACGATCGACGCGATCGAGCCGGCGATGATGTATCTCGGCGCCTGGTACGCGCTTTCGGGGCTGGTGTTTGTGCTGCTCGGCTTCGAAACCCGCGGCCGGTCCCTCGAAGAGCTCGACGACGCGCTTGACAAGCCCCGCATCGCCAGGGCACGGCCGGTCTCGGTGCGGCCATAGTGGTGACCGCCAGCGCCGGGGAGAATTCTCGGCGCGGGTCTGAGCGGCGCCGAAGCTGAGTCGAGGTTGAGCGCGGCGGATCTCTCCCGCCCAGTTCTGGGAGCGACAGCATGGGCTTGCGTGATCGGATCGGCGTCGATGTTGGCCGCAAGTTGAAGCTCGAGGATGCCATCGAGTGGGCGGCCGCGCACCAGGTGCGCTGGATCGACATCGAGCTCGATACCGGCGCCAATGCGCTGGAGAGCTTCGACGATGCGCGCGCGGCCGGGGTTCGTCGGGCCTGCGAGCGCCACCGGGTCCATCTCGGCCTGCACACCTCCTCGGCAGTCAACGTCGCCGAATATGCGCCCCATGTTGGCGACGCCGTCGACCGTTATCTCGAAGCCTATGTCGAAATGGCGCCCAAGCTCGGCGCCGAGCGGGTCATCGTCCATGCCGGCTATCATTTCACGTCGGACAAGGAGATGCGGATGACGGCCGGGCGCGAGCGGCTGGAGCGCATCGCCGCGCACGCCGAGCGGCACGGCGCGCTGCTGCTGCTGGAGAACCTCAACAAGGAGCCGCCGGCGGCCGAAATCCACTACCTCGCGCACACGCTTGCCGAGTGGCAATATTATTATCAGGCGATCCGCTCGCCGGCACTCGGGCTGGCGTTCACGGTCAATCACGCCCATCTCGTGCCCGAAGGTGTTGCCGGGTTTGTCGATGCGCTCGACATGGCGCGGGTCGAAGAGGTGCGGCTCGCCGATTGCTGGCGCAACGGCGACGAGGCGCATCTGCCGCCGGGCGCGGGCGATCTCGATTTTGCCGACATGTTCCGCCGGGTCGAAGCCAAGGGCTTTGCCGGGCATTACATGAACGCCTTCGGCTCGCTCGACGACATGCTGGCCGGGCGCGAGGATCTGGTGCGGCTGGCGGCCTAGCCTCGCCCGCGACACCGAGCCGACCCGTCGCGCGCTATCCTCCGCCTGGTTCGCCGTCGGACGGTGCCGATCAATGCGGCTTCGTGAGACCTGTTCACTTGTTGCAGCGGCTGACCTTCACCACGCAGTCGCCGGCCTTGCCTTTCTGACAATCGGTCAGCGCCGCGAGCCGCGCCGCCTCCTGGGTTTTGCGCGCTGACGCGCCGATGAACTTGCCGTTGGCCGTCGCCGCGAGCGCGGCGCACTGGGAGGTGGCAGTATGGATGATGACCTTGCAGCCGCTGGCGCCGCAGGCGCTGAGCGCCAGCTCGGCGGCCTTTTGCGCCGTGCTCTGGTCCCAGCTCCAGCCCTGCCGGCCGCTCCCCCGGTCCCAGGCGATCGCGCCATAGGCGGCAAGCGCCGGCGTCGCCGAAACGATAACGGACGCCACGGCCAAAATCAGGGCGGCGGTCAGGTTTTTTTGACGCATCGGGCGATTCTCCTGATAGGGGCGTTGTCCGCCGGACGTGGCGCCGCAGCGGCGCGGGCTGATCACGACGGGCCGGTGAAGATCGGATAGAGCACCCGATCGCCGGGTTTGATGTCGAGCCGGGCGGCGGTGCCGCCGTTCAGCTCGATGACCGCGCGCACCGGTGCGGCGGCGGCGATCGTCGCATCCGATTCGGGCACCGCGCGCTGCGCGATATTGACGATCCGACCGTGCTGGTCGACGAACAGCATATCGAGCGGGATCAGGGTGTTGTGCATCCACATCGTGGCCACCGTCGGGTCCTTGAAATCGAACAGCATGCCGGCGTCCGGCGCCAAGGTGCGGCGGAACATCAGCCCCTGTTCCTGCTGTGCCGGGGTTTCGGCCAATTCGATGTTGAATTGGTGGCGGCCGCTCGCGCTGACGATGGTCAGCTGCGCCGAGGCAAATTGCTGGAGCGGCGGCGGCGCGGCTCGGCCCGGCAGCGGGGCTGCGAGCAGAACGACGAGCAGCAGGATGGCGCGACGCGTGCACATGCAGGACTGATCCGTCGAGTTGTCGGAGCCCATTGGCGCAGCCGATGGGACCGGTGGCAAGTCGGGAATTGCCGATTTCGGCGGATCGGAACAGGACGCGCCGTGGCTTGTGAGGTCGAGCCTGCCTCGCTAGTCTCGCCTCGCTGAGCGATCATGCAACAAACCGTACTGATTGTTTTTGCCGTCACCGCGCTGCTCGGGCTGATCAGCCTGCTGCTGCCGTTCGCCGAACGGTTTTCGATCCCCTATACGGTGCTGCTGGCCCTGGTCGGGATCGCGATCGGCGTCGCCACCAACGTCCCGGCCGCTTATCTGCACGGCGGCGCGGTGCCCGACATCATCGCCACCTTGCATAATTTCGGGCTCAGCGCCGAATCCCTTCTGTACATCTTTCTGCCGGCGCTGCTGTTCGAGGCGGCGCTCAACCTCGATACCCGCCAGCTCGGCGACGAGGTCGCCCCGGTGCTGCTGCTGGCGGTGATCGGCGTCGTCGTCTGCACCCTCGTCGTCGGCTTTGCCTTGTGGCCACTGGCGCCGGTCGGGCTCGTCGCCTGTCTGATCCTTGGCGCCGTCATCGCCACCACCGACCCGGTCGCGGTCGTCGCCATCTTCCGCGACATCGGCGCGCCGCGCCGACTGTCGACCCTGGTCCAGGGCGAGAGCCTGTTCAATGACGCGGCGGCGATCGCGATCTATGCGCTGGCCGTTGCGATTTTGAGCGGCACCAAGCCGGCGAGCCCATGGGCCGGGGTTTTGCTCTTCCTGCGGCAATTCGGCGGCGGTCTCGCCCTTGGCTATCTTGCCGGTTGGGCGGTCGCATTATTCATGCCCGCGCTGCGTTCGAGCCGGCTCGCCGAAGCGACGATGACGATCGGCTTTGCCTACGCCATCTACATCATCTGCGATCATTATCTCGGCGTTTCCGGGGTGGTCGCGGTGGCCGCGGCAGCACTCGCGGTCAGCAGCGAGGGCCGGCGGCGCCTGGCCCCGTCCAATTTCGAAAGCCTCGTCATCACCTGGGAGCAGCTCGCGTTCTGGGCGAGCTCGCTGATCTTCTTGTTCGCGGCGATGCGCACGCCGGACCTTTTGGCGCGGGCGAGCTGGGGCGACTTTGCTCTGCTCGGCGCGCTGATCGCGGCGGCGCTGATCGCGCGGGCGCTGACCCTCTACGGGCTGATCCCGGTCTTGAGCCTCGCTCGGATCGCGCAGCCAATCGACGCCAAATACAAGCTCTTCATGCTCTGGGGCGGGATGCGCGGGGCGGTGTCGCTGGCGCTGGCCTTGGCCGCCACCGAAAACCTGTCGTTGCCGCCGCAGGTCCGCCAGTTTGTCGGCGTGCTCGCCACCGGCTTCGTGCTGTTCACCCTCTTGGTGACCGCGCCGACGATGCGGCCGCTGATGCGGCTCTTGAAGCTCAGCGATGCTTCGCCGGCCGAGATCGCCTTGCGCGAACGGGTGATCGGCCTCGCCCTGTCGTCGATGCGCGCGGCGATCGAGACGATCGGGCGCGAGCACCGGATCGCGCCCGAGATCGTCGGCGAAATCACCACGATCTACGACGCCAACAGCCGCGCCCCCGCCGATATCGCCGAGGAGAACGCGCAGCTGCCGGTCGAGATCAGGGTTCGGGCGGCGATCTCGGTGCTGGCCGACCGCGAGCAGGAATTTTGCCTCGAATATTTTGAAGGCCGGACCGTGTCGCGGCACGTCGCCGCGAGCCTGTTGACCCACGCCGCACGGCTGCGCGACGGCGCCCGCACCCAGGGTGTCGAGGGCTACCGGCGTGCGGCGGACCGGCTGCGCGCCTTTGGTGCGACCTATCGCATGGCGCTGCGGGTCCACCGCCGGATCGGCGTCGCCGGCCCGCTCGCCCGCCAGCTCGCCGACCGCTTCGAAGTGCAACTCGCCGCCCGCTTCGTGCTGGAAAATCTGGCGGCGTTCAACCGCGAGCAGATCGGCCGCGTGTTCGGCGCCGGGCCGAGCACGTCCCTGGGCCTGCTGATCGAGCTGCGCCTCAGCGAGATCAATCGCGCGATCGCGGCGTTGCGGCTGCAGTATCCGGGCTATGTCCGCCAGCTCGAGACCCAGTTCCTGGCGCGCACCGCACAGCGGTTCGAAGAGGAAAGCTATCGCCGGCTGCACGCCGAGTCGATCATCAACCAGGATGTCTTCGAGGATCTGCAGCGCAAGCTGCGCCGCCGCCGGCGCATCGGCGAGGCGCGCACCACGCTTGATCTGGGGCTGAAGCGAAACGAGCTGATCGGCCGGGTGCCGATGTTCGCCGCACTCGACGACAAGGCCCGGCGCGCGGTCGCCCGGCTGCTGCGGCCGCGGCTCGCGGTGCCCGACGAGGCCGTGGTCCGCCGCGGCGAGCGCGGCGACGCGATGTACTTCATCTCCTCGGGCGCGGTCGAGGTCCGCGTATCGCCCCAGCCGGTGCAGCTCGGCAGCGGCGATTTTTTCGGCGAGCTGGCGCTGCTGGTCGCCGAGCGGCGCAACGCCGACGTCGTGGCGCTCGGCTACTGCCAACTGCTCAGCCTCGCCGCGCGCGATCTCAATCGTCTGTTCGAAACCGAGCCGGCGTTGCGCGAGCAGATCCGCGCCGTCGCCCAGGCCCGCATCGCCGCCGCCGTCGAATCTGGTTAGTGCTCAGACGCAACATAAGATTCATCCGAACCGTCATCACCGGGCGCGTCCCGGCCATCCACGATGGCGGCACAAAACCAGCCAGTTCTCGCGGGTGCCCGGCACTAGGCCGGGCATGACGACCTTGAGAGGGACTGCACAATCCGAAAGCGTCTGAACACTAGCCGCCGCGGCGGCCCGCGCCCCGAGACCGGGTGACTGGCCGCGAGAGCCGGGATAGCATCGGCGCCGCCACGGCCCTTCGCCGCGGTCAGCACCGGGAGACCGCCCCATGGGAATGCTCGTCGACGGCATCTGGCACCAGGAGGACCCGCCGACTGCGGCGCCGGACGGCAGCTATGTGCGCCTCCAATCCGGGTTTCGCGACCATGTCACCCGCGACGGTGCCTCCGGCTTCAAGGCGCAGAGCGGGCGCTATCTGCTGGTGGCGGCACCGTCCTGCCCGTGGGCGCACCGCACCGTGCTGATGCGCAAGCTCAAAGGGCTCGAAGCCGCGATCCCGATCCTGCAATCGGATCTGCCGAAGGGGGAGGGCTGGGCCTATTCGCGCGGCTTCGACGATCTGGCCCCGAAGGGCGGCGTGTTCCACGTCCACCAGGTCTACGCTGCCGCGCGCCCCGGCTTTACCGGCCGGGCCACGGTCCCGGTGCTGTGGGACCGGCAAAACCGCACCATCGTCAACAACGAATCCTCCGAGATCATCCGCATGCTGAACTCGGAATTCGACGAGTTCGGCGACGCCGCGGTCGACCTCTACCCGGCGCTGCTGCGCGCGGCGATCGACGAGGCCAACGCCTTTGTCTACGAGGCGGTCAACGACCGCGTCTACCGCTGCGGCTTCGCCAAGACCCAACAGGCCTACGAAGCGAGCTTTGGCATATTGTTCGCCGCCCTCGATCGGCTCGAGGACCGGCTCGGGCATCAGCGCTATCTGGTCGGCAGCCGCTTCACCGAGGCCGATCTGCGGCTGTTCCCGACCCTGGTGCGGTTCGACGCGGTCTATTACAGCCATTTCAAATGCAATTTGCGCAGATTGGTCGACTACCACAATCTGTCGAACTATACCCGCGAGATCTATCAGATGCCGGGCGTGGCCGAGACCGTCGACATCCCGCTCATCAAGCTCGGCTATTGGGGCGGCATGCGCAACCTCAACCCGAGCGGGATCATCCCGCTCGGCCCCGAGCTCGATTTCAGTGCGCCGCACGACCGCGGGCGCTTTGCCGAGGCCGATTCTTGACGGCTTGCCGGTTTATCGACGCCAGTGATGATGTAATATAGTCGAGCCGCCAATGAGGCAGATCACAGCGCGCGATGCTAACCAGCGCTTTTCCGAGATTCTGTCCGCCGTCCAGGCAGGCGAGGAAGTGACCATTACCCGACGTGGCCGGCCGGTAGCCGTCGTGTCGCCATACCGTGGTCCCGCGCTCATTCCCGAAGGGCAAGCCGCAATCGATAAAGCGATCGCGATCATGGACGAGCCGGCAGCAGTAAAAGACGAGTTCCGCGGCTATTCCCGCGATGAAATGCACGAGCGCCCGTGATCTGCGCGCTCGACAGCAATCTTTCGTCGACCAGATTCTGCACCCTTTAGGCTCAGCGATGGAGGCCTATCGCTACCCGCACTATTACGAGATCGCGCTGGCCCCGCAGTATCCGGCTAGGGAGCTTGATTTTTTCGAGGCCGCGATCGGCCGGTTCTCCACGGCGAGGGTGCGCCGGGTGTTCGAGCTGGGCGCCGGCACTGCGCCTTATCTCGCGGAATGGCATCGCCGCGGCTACGCCTATTGCGGCCTCGATTTGAGCCCGCAGATGCTCGATTTCGCCCGCGACAAGGCCGCGCGCCACGGCATCGAGGCCGAGTTTGTCGAGGGCGACATGCGCGACCTCGACCGCGGTCTCGGCCGCTTCGACCTTGCCTATATTGTGTTGGGCTCGCTTTACACGCGCTCGAACCGCGAGTTCCTAGACCACCTCGACCGAATGGCCGATCTCTTAATGCCCGGGGCGCTTTACCTGCTGGACAGCGTCGTGTGGTTTCGCATTCTCCACGACTACCGGCGCAGCTGGACGCGGCGCCGTGGCGGCATTGAGGTGCGCACCCGCTATCGCGCCGAGATCCTCGACCCGATCGCACAGACCTACAACGAAACCTTGACCTTTATCGTCGACGATCACGGCGAGAAGCTGACGATCGAGGGGCGGGTGCCGGCCAAAATGTTCTTTCCGCAGGAGTTTCGGTGCTTGATCGAGCTGAGCGGCCGGTTCGACTTGATCGGCTGGTACAATGATTTCAGCCTGACCGCGCCGCTGACGCCCGAGGGCCGCCACATCGTCATCCTGCGCAAGCGGTGACCGCGGCCGCGGCGCGGCCTAAGGTTTCCACCGAGCCTACAACCGGAGCACCAGACCATGGCCATCCGTTTTTCCGACGAGGCCTGGCAGGCGACGGCGGCGCTGCGTCAGGCGATCCACGCGCTGCCGTTCAACGCCGAGCTCGCCGACGGCGCGCTCGCCCGCGAGCGCTTCCAGCATTACATCACCCAGGACGCGCTCTATCTCGGCCAGTTCTCGCGCGCGCTGGCGATCGCCGCGGCCAAGGCCCCCGACACCGGCGCGTTGCAGGCTTTCGCCCAGTCGGCGCTCGGCGCCGTCGCGGTCGAACGCGCCTTGCACGAGCGCTATCTGCGGCTGTTCGGGGTCGACCCGGCGACGCTCGCCGCGGCCGAGCCGATGCCCGATTGCCTCGCCTATACCAGCTTTCTGCTGGCGACGGCCTATCACCAGCCGTGGCCGGTGCTGATTGCCGCACTGCTGCCATGCTTCTGGATCTATTGGGATGTCGGCTGCGCCATCGCCGGCCGGGCGGCGCCCGACAATCCCTACCGCGCCTGGATCGACACCTATGCCGATCCGGATTATGGCGCCGCGGTCGAGAAGGTGGTCACCACCGCCGACCGCGCGGCCGAGGCCGCGGGTGCAGCGGTTCGCGCCGACATGCTCGCCGCCTTTGCCCGCGCCTGCCAATACGAATGGCTGTTCTGGGACGGCGCCTACCAGCGCCGCTCTTGGCCGCCCGTGAGGCCGCGGTGACGCTCGGCGCGGCGCTCAGCCGCTGACGAGTTCGTGGCGGAAGCCGTCGCCCCAGCGCTTGATGTGGCCGACCGAGGGCGAGGGGAAATGCATCGTGCAGCACAAGGTGGGCGTGTCGCAGTAGCGTTCGAGAAAGCCGCGCCGGGTGGCCGAGGCCTGTTTCTGGTCGTAATCGACGCGCATCACCAAATCGGGATAGCGCGCCTGGATCGGCGAGTGGATCAGATCGCCGGTCATCACCGCGAGGTCGCCGCCGCGGCCGAGGCAGACGGCGAAATGATCGGGGGTATGGCCCGGCGTCGGCATCAGCCGGATATGATCGTCGAGCGCATGGTCGCTGGTCACCAGCTCCGCCTTCTTCGCCTCGATCACCGGCAAGACGCTGTCGGCGATCGCGTCGAGCGGGGTCCGGGCGTGTTCCCCGGCCCAGTAATCGTATTCCTTCTTCGAAAACAGATAGCGCGCCTTGGGGAAGGTCGGGACCCAGCGGCCGTTGTCGAGGCGCGTGTTCCAGCCGACGTGGTCGGCGTGCAGGTGCGTGCACATGACAAAATCGATGTCGTCGACGCCGACCCCGGCCGCGGCGAGGGCGCGCATGTAATGATCGTCGGTCTTGCGGTTCCACGCCTCGCGCGTCGGCCGGACCTTGTCGTTGCCGATGCAGCTGTCGACCAGCACCGTATGATGCGGCGTCTTGACGACATAGGATTGGAAGCACAGCACCGCCATATCGGTCGCCGGGTCGAGCGCGGCCGGCTCGAGCCACGCGCGGTTCTCGTCCAGCAATTCGCGGCTGAGGCTCGGCAGGAATTCGAGGATCGGCGTGAACCCCGCCTCCTGCTCGACGATCCGATGGATGGTCATGTCGTCGACGGTGAAGCTGGTGCGCATCGCGATCGGTCCTTGGCGGGGAGGGGGCTTGATCCTAGCCGGCGCCCGGGGCGATGACAATCTGTCGCCGTGCCGCGGGACTGGTTTAGGCTGAAGCATCGCCACCCAACCCGATGCCGATGAGCCGCGCCGCCGCTGTTTGGCGATGCCGCCTCGCGCGTCATGAAACTGACGGTCCGGACGATTGTCTGACGTGTCGCCGCCAGGGAATCGCAAACGGCCGTCTCGCGCGACCGCAAGCCTTAGCCCTTACGGACTGGTAGTTGGTCAGAATATTAACGAAATCTGGCGGAGTCCCTCTATAATCGCTTTGGTTTCGGGACTAGCCTGATCCGAACGCTGCGGCCGCCAGGGAGCAAAGGCGTGCAGTGCCTCGCGTGCGAGCATCAAAACCGGCAACAGGCCCGCTTCTGCGACGAATGCGGCGCAGCCTTGCCGGTTTGCTGCGACAGCTGCGGCCAGGTCAATCGGCCGCTGGCGAAGTTCTGCGACGAATGCGGCGGCCGCCTCGGCGCGCCGGCGGACGCCGCCGGGCAAGAGGCGCCGCAGACCGGCGAGGCGCGGGCGCCGCAAACCTATACGCCGCGGTATCTGGCGGAAAAGATCCTGACCACGCGCAGCGCGCTCGAAGGCGAACGCAAGTTCGTCACCGTTCTGTTTGCCGATATTGCCGATTCCTCGGCGCTGGCGCAGGAACTCGACGCGGAAAAGCTGCACCTGTTGATGGACCGGGTGCTGCAGCTGGCCGCCGACGCGGTGCATCGCTACGAAGGGACCGTCAACAGCTATCTCGGCGATGGCATGATGGCGCTCTTCGGCGCGCCGATCGCGCTCGAGGACCATGCGGTGCGGGCGGTGCACGCGGCGCTGACGATCCAGGAGACGATCCGCGGCTACAACAGCGAGATCCAGCACGAGCACGGCGTGGCGGTGCGGCTGCGGATCGGTTTGAACACCGGGTCGGTGGTGGTCGGGCGGATCGGCGACGATCTGCGGATGGATTACACCGCCAACAGCAACGTCGTGCACCTGGCCTCGCGCATGCAATCGCTCGCCGAGCCGGGCACGATCGTGATCACCGAGGATACCTACCGGGCGTCGGCCGGCGAGATGCATGCCGAGCCGCTCGGCCCGGTCGAGGTCAAGGGCCAGCGCGAGCCGGTGGTCGTGTACAAGGTCACCGGGCGGGCGCCCTGGCGCAACCGGCTGGAGATCCGAGCCGAGCAGGGGCTGACCATGTTGGTCGGCCGCCAGCGCGAGCTGGGCCAGCTGCACCAGCGGCTGACCCGCGCCAAAACCGGCCAGGGCCAGGCGGTCGCATTGATCGGCGAACCCGGGCTCGGCAAGTCACGCCTGTTGTACGAATTCCGCCGGTCGCTTGCCGGCGATCGCGTGACCTGGCTGGAAGGCCATTGTCGGGCGCGTGGGCTGACCCTGCCCTACGGGCCGATCCTGGAGATCCTGCGCCTCGTCTTTCGCCTCGAGGAGGGCGACAACCCGTTTCAGGTCGCAGAAAAGCTGCGTCAAGGTGTGCGCGAGCTGGACCCGGCTCTGGGCGAGGCGCTGCCCTTCCTCGAGCTGCTGTTCGGCCTGCCCGGCGACGATGCGGCGCTGGCCGGCCTCCAGCCCAAGGACAAGCGGGCACGAACCCAGCAGGCGATCGCCAATGTCCTCGCCGCCGCGGCGCGGCAGCGCCCGCTGGTGCTGGTCTTCGAAAACCTGCACTGGCGGGACCAGAGCTCGGAGGATTTCATCGCCTTCCTGACCGGCAGCCTGTCCGAGATGCCGGTCCTGCTGGTGACGACGCACCGTCCGGGCTATCAGCTGCGGTGGGCGGATATGCCGTTTTTTGCGCAGATCCCGCTCGACCGGCTCGCCGACGACGAGATGGGGCAAATGGCCTCGGGGCTGCTCGGCCAGGACGTCGCCGAGGATCTGCTGCGCTTTATCGCCGAAAAGGCGGACGGCAACCCGTTGTTCATCGAGGAGGTCACCCGCGCCCTGGTCGAGCGCAATTTTGTGATCCACCAGCCGGCCCGCCTGCAGTTGGCGAGCACCGCCGAGGTCGAATTTCCCTCGACCGTGCAGGGGATCATCCAGGCGCGCATCGACGCGCTGGGCGAGCCGGTCAAGCAGACCGTGCAGATTGCGGCGGTGATCGGCCGCGAGTTCGATCTGCCGCTGGTGACCGCGACGTCCGATGCTGCGACCGAGGTGCCGGGCCATATCGATACCCTGAAGCGGGTCGAGCTGGTTCAGCAAACCCGCCTGCTGCCCAATCTCGAATACCGCTTCAAGCACGCTGTCATTCAGGGCGTCGCCTATCGCAGCCTGCTGGGCCCGCGGCGCCAGGCATTGCACGGTGCGATCGGGCGCAGCATGGAGCATTTGGGACGCGAGGCGCAGGCCGGCATCCTCGCGCACCATTATTCCTTGAGCGATCAGCAGGAGAAAGCTGTCAGATATGCGCTTCTGGCGGGCGACCAGGCCAGCCGGCTCTATGCCAATGCCGAAGCCGCCTCGCATTACGACTTGGCGCTCGACCTGGCCAAATCCTTGCCGCCCTCGGCCGAGCTGCAGCGCGCCCAGATCGATGCCGCGCTCAAGCGCGCCGGCGTCGGCGCCACGCGCGAGGCGCTCGAAGCGGACGAGCGCAACCTCGACGAGGCGCTGCTCTTGGCCGACGCGCTCGGCGATGAGCCGCGCATGGCCAGCGTCCTCTATTGGCTGGGCCGGCTCGCCTACGTCCGCGGCATGTTCGGTCGAGCCACCGATTATGCCGAGCAGAGCCTCGCCATCGCCGATCGCCTGGATGACGAGAGCTTGGCCGCCCCGCCGGTCAACCTGATGGGGCGGCGCTATTATCTGACCGGGGAGTACGCCCGCGCCGGCCGGCTGTTGGCGCGCAGCGTCGAGCAGATGCGCAATCTCGGCAATCCGACCGAGGAGGCGACCGCGGCCGGCTTCGCCGGCGTCACCTTTGGCGCGCTCGGCGAGTTCGAGCGGGCGCTCGCCTATGCCGATCACGGCCTCGACCTGTCGCGCCAGCTCAAAAACCCGTTTGTCGAGGCGGCCGCCTACAATTACCGGGCGGTGGCGCACTGCCATCGGGGATCCGCCGCGGCGGCGATTTCAGATTGCGAGGAGGCGAAGCGGATCGCCGAGCGCGTCGGCGACCGGTTTCGCATCTACCTCGTGCAATTCTACGAGGGGCACGCCTATGCCATGTCCGGCAATCCGCAGAAGGCGCGGGAGCTGCTCGAGGCCAGCATTGCGCTCGCCGACGAGCTCGGCACGACGACGTTGCTCGCCTGGGGCCAGGGGCTGCTGGCGATGACCTTGCTGGCGCTGGGGGATGCGGCCAACGCCCAATTGCTCTGTCGCCAGGCGATCGCGCTGGCCGAGGGCAGCCACGACCGGTTGGCCAATGCGCTGGCTCATCGGATATTGGCCGAAGCCTCGGCGCGGCTGCAGCCGGACGACATTGCCGAGGCCGAGACCGCGGCGCTGGAAGCCATGCGGCTTCAGCGCGAAATGGCCTGCGAACCCGAGCTCGGCCGCAGTCATCTGGCTTACGCATTGCTGCTTTTCGGCTGGGGCCGCACCGGGGAGGCGGCGGCACAACTCGCTCAAGCGGTCGAGATATTCCGCCGGCTCGGCATGCCGGCCGATCTGGCCCGCGCCGAAGCAGCGCTCGCCGGCGCGCCGGCAGGGCAAGCCGCGGGGAACTGGCGGTGAACGGCCGCATTGGCATCGTGCTGAGCGGGTGGGCGCCGGCGATGACCCTGATGTCCGGCGCGATGCTCGGCTTTATGGACGCAGGCATCGAATTCAAGGTGATCAGCACCGCTGGGGTCGGCGCTCTGATCGGGCTGCTCTCCCTGGCGCCGAAACACGGTGCGCCGAAAGAGGCTCTGGCGGAGCTGCCCAATATGTTCGTCTCCGATATTCTCTACGCAGCCTTGCCGATCAATTTCAAAATGTTCCACAAATTCGGCCCGTTTGCCAAGCCGATGCACGATCTGCGCAACCGGGTCCCGAGGATCAAGCTCGATCCGAAAGCCGCGAGCCCGTTCGGCCGGCTGTTGAACGACTGGGTCGATCTCGCTTTTTGCGCGATGACGCCGTCGACCTTCGAGCCCAAAAGCGCCGGTCTGATGAGCCCCGGTCCGGAAATCGACGACCTTGTCAACTTCACCGCGCTGCGGGGTGCCGCCCGCAGGTTTTATCTCAATGCGTTCAATCTCGATGAACGAACCCTCGAGATTTTCGACAACGCTACGACCAACGCCGACGCCTATCGCGCGGCCGAGGCGCTGCCATTGCTGTTTGCCCCGCAGCGCATGGCCAACGGCGATCTCTACACCACCGGGGCGACGCACGATCCGACCGGGTTGCAGGCGATCTGGCTGAAGCACCGGGAAGACCTCGACGCGGTCATCATGCTCGACCCGATGGCGCGCGCGATCTGGCGCGAGCCGATCAATATTCACGACGCCTTCCAGCTGATGCTGATGAACCCGATCATCGCACTCCAGGTCTTGATTTCAACGCTATATGCGAAAACCGAGTGCCTAGCCGAGAACATTCGGCAGCAGAGGCCGCAGGTCACACTGCCGAAGCTCTATTATGTGCCGTTTGATATCGACCGAGAATATTATCCCAGCATGTTGAAATGGTCGCACTCGAACGCGGTCATACTGGAGAAGATCGGCCGGGACGCGGCCCTTGCCTTCGCCGCGGCCTCGCGGGCGGGAAACCGGCAGGCGTTCGACGACAGATACCGCTATTGCAATTATGTCGCGCGGCAGCCCCGCCTGAACGATTTTGCCCGGCCGTTTGCCCGATTGTTCGATCAGATCAGGGAGGCGCGCGATGGATGAGTGGTTGGCCCAGCCGTCCAGAATGGGCGTACTCGCCAGTGGCGGCGCGCCGAATTTGCATTTGATCGCCGGCGCTCTCTGCGCGTTTTACGAGAACAAGAAGAGCTTCGACATCATCGGCGCGTCCGGCGCCGGCGCGCTCGCCGGTCTGCTCTACGCCGTGCCGAAGCAGCCGGGCGGGCAGGTCGCCGCATTGGAGCAAACCGTCAATCTCAATGTCTCCGACGCGATCTATCAACTCTTGCCGATGAACTACAAGGCGTTCTTCAAGCGCGGGCCGTTGACCAAGCTGTTCTGGCAGCTGGGGCAGAAGATACCGCACCGGCCGCTCGATCGCGACGACCGCAACCACGACACCCTGGCCCGGCTCTACAATGATGCGATCGACTTCATGTTCGCAGCATTGACGCCGACCACGCTCAACTATTTTTCCAAAAGCGTGTGCACCCGGCTCGGCGTCACCGACGATCTGATCGACTGGAGCCGATTGCCGAGTTATCCGAAGCAGTTTTATCTCAATGCGTTCAACCTGAGGAACCAGCGGCTGAAGGTGTTCGACAAAAACACGCTCAATCCTGACACGTTCTGGGCGGCGCTGGCGATGCCATGGCTGTTCGAGCCGACCGCGGCGGCAGGCGGCGTCTACACCGAAGGCGCCTCGCACGACCCGTCCGGCCTCGAAGCGTTGTGGGGATTTGCCGAGCGCGACCTCGAGGGGCTCGACATGATCATAGCACTCGACACCATCGGCCCAAATTTGTGGACCAATCCGCAAAACATCTACGACGCGCTGCAAATGGCGATCATGGACCCGATCGTCTCCCTGGCCGAAACTGTGCTGACCGCCTACGGCCAGCTCGAATTCAGCGCCAATGCCGCGGCCGCTGCGGCAGGGTCCAGACAGGTCCTGCCGAAATTGTACTGGGTGCCGTTTCCGGTGCCCGACTGGGAGGCGCAGCATGTTCTCGAATGGGGCTACTCGAACGCGCTGACTCTCTGGCATGTCGGCCACGATGCCGGCAAGACGTTTTCAGCAGCGCTCGACAACCCTGTGCAGCTCGAACAATATCGCTACCATCAGGCTGGCGACAATCCTCAGCGGACGCTCGATTTTCTCGAGCTGTTCAGGGGGGTGCTGCCGGCATGACAAATCCCGCGGCGCCGCGCGACCTCGTCGACTTTCAGCTGGCCGTGCTCGACGCCTATGAAAAGCTGCTGGCCAGCTGCAGCTGGGACGAGGCGCAGCTGAACGAAGCGCTGAAATCGATGATGTCGTCGCTATTGCCATTGTTGCGGGCCCAGCGCGCATTGGGCGAACAACTGTTGACCTCGCATCAGGAGGTCCTGCACCAGTACCGCCGCGTGCTCGAAGGCTCGCTGCGCCAGGCCGACGCCCAGCCCGCCGGGTCGGGCTAGCGGCGGCGGAACCGAACGAGCGAAACGTGGCGCTGCCCGGATCATCCGATTGGCTGTTGGCGCGGATCTCGCGGTTTTCCGGCCGCGAAGCCATCGTTTGCGGTGACGCCAGCATCGGATACCAAGGTTTGCGCGGCCGCGTCGCCGAATGGCGCGAAAAGCTGGAGCGGTCGGAGATCCCGACCGGCGCGGTCATCGGCATCAGCCCAAATGGCGCCGACGCCATTGCACTGCTGCTGGCGCTGGCCAGCGGCGGGTGGGTTGCGGCACTCCTGCCGGGCGGCGGCGAAGACCCGCGGCGTTATCTCGACGCGGCGTCCGCCGAAGCGCTGATCGAGCTGCGGCCGACCGGCGCGTGGTCGTGGTCCAAGCTGACCCCGCGGGAGCCGCCGGCACTGCTGAACCGCCTGCGCCAGCGCGGGCTGGTGGGCGGGCTGGTGGTGTTCAGCTCGGGGACGACCGGCGAGTGCAAAGCCGCGCTCTTCGACTTTGCCGCATTGACCCGGCGCTATCGCGAGCCGCGGCCGGCGCAGCGAACCCTGCTGTTTCTGCGCCTGGACCATCTGGGCGGCATCCACACGATGCTGCACACCCTGGCGCATGGCGGCGCCCTGGTGGTCAGCGACGATCGGCAAACCGATGCAGTCTGCCGCACGATCGAGCGGCATCGGGTCGAGCTGCTGCCGGCGACGCCGACGTTTCTGCGCATGCTGGCGCTGTCGGACGCCTGCCGACGTCACGATCTGTCGTCGCTGCGGCTGATCACCTATGGCACCGAGCCGATGCCGGAAGCGACATTGAAGGCGTTGACCGCGGCGTTCCCTGGAGTGCGTTTCAAGCAGACCTACGGCTTGTCGGAGCTGGGCGTATTGCCGACTGGCTCGAAGGCGGCGCATTCGCTGTGGCTGAAAGTGGGCGGCGTCGGCTGCCAGACGCGCATCGTCGACAATGTGCTGTGGATCCGCTCCGAGACCGCGATGCTGGGCTATCTGAACGCGCCGAGCCCGTTTGACCAGGACGGCTGGTACAACACCGAGGACGCGGTCGAGGTCGACGGCCCCTATCTGCGGATTCTCGGCCGAACCACCGATCTGATCAATGTCGGCGGCCAAAAGGTCTATCCGGCCGAAGTCGAGAACGTCCTGCTGGAAATGGATAATGTGCGCGAGGCGACGGTCTGGGGCCATGCCAGCCCGGTGACCGGCCAGGTGGTGGCGGCGCGGTTGACCCTGGCGCAGCCCGAGGACCAGGAAGCGCTGGAACGACGTCTCCACCGTTTCTGCCACGGCCGGCTCGCCACCCACAAGGTGCCGCTCTATGTCGAGATCGTCGATGGCGCTCACCACGGTCCGCGTTTCAAGAAAATCCGGCCGACCGAGCGCGGCGAAGCGCAATGGCCCGTCCGCTCGTCGTAATCAGCGGCGGCAGCCGCGGCCTCGGCGCCGGCATCGCCCGCCAATGCCTCGATGCGGGTTACGTGGTCGCCGCCTTCAGCCGTACGGCCACAGCCTTTGTCGAGGCCGAGCAGCAGCGCGACCCGCGCGGCGAGCGTTTTTATTGGGCTGCGATCGACGGCCGCGACGATGGTGCGCTCAATCGCTTCGTCGGCGACGTCAGCGACCGTTACGGCGCGATTGACGCGCTCATTAACAACGCCGCGGTCGGGCGCTTTGGCGCCTTTGCGCTGATGCGCATGCGCGAGATCGACGAAAGTCTCGCGATCAATCTGCGCAGCAACATCGTGCTGGCGCGGCTGTGCACCCCGGCAATGATCGCGCGCGGCGCCGGTGCGATCGTCAACATCTCGTCGATCAATGCGGTGCGCGGCAACGCCGGCGTCGCGGTCTACAGCGCCACCAAGGCGGCATTGGACGGGTTTACCCGGGCGTTGGCGCGCGAGCTGGGACCGCGCAACATCCGGGTCAATTCGCTGGCTCCCGGCTATTTCGACAGCGACATGGTGAAGGGGCTGGGCGAGCGCCAGCGCCGCGCGATCCTGCGCAACACCCCGCTCGGGCGGCTCGGCACGGTCGACGAGATCGCCGCGGCGGCATTGTTCCTGCTGTCGCCCGCCGCCGCTTTCATGACCGGACAGACGATCATCATCGACGGAGGCCTCACCTTGTGACCGCAAAGCCCAATGCTGCCGAGATCCGGCAGACCATTCACCGCACGATCGCCGAGATCGTCGAGCGCGGCGGCCGCGCCGCACCGGCGTTCGACGATGACGATTTGCTGGTCGATGCCGGGTTGGCCTCGCTCGATCTCGCCGCCCTGGTGGCGAGACTGGAACGGGTGTGGCGGGTCGACCCGTTTCTCGAAGCGGTGGCGATCACCGAGATTCGCACGGTCGGCGATTTGTGTCGCGCCTACCGGGATTTCATCGATCCCGCCTGATGCCGGGCCGCGTGATGCCGGGCGCGCGCTGTGGCGACATCGCCATCATCGGCATCGCCTGCCGGTTTCCCGGCGCCTCGACCGCGGCTGAGTTCTGGAGCAATTTGCTCGGCGGCGTCGAATCGATCACGCGCTTCAGCGACGAAGAGCTGCTGGCCGCCGGGGTCGAGGCGCGGCTCGTCGCCGATCCGCATTACGTCAAGGCTGCGCCGATCATCGCCGATCACGACGGCTTCGACGCGGCCTTTTTCGGCTACGCGCCGCGCGAGGCGCGGCTGATGGACCCGCAACAGCGGCTGTTTCTCGAAATCGCGTGGGAGGCGTTCGAGGATTCCGGCTACGATCCCCCGGGCGACAAGGGCATCGTCGGCATCTATGCCGGCGCCGGCGGGCTGGTGTCGAGCTATGCGCTGCGGCACGACCATCCCGAATTGCGCGGCCAGACCGGCGATCTCGGGCATCTCGGCAACGACCGGGATTTCCTGCCCTCTCGGGTGTCCTTCAAGCTCGACCTGACCGGCCCCGCCGTCAATGTGCAGACAGCGTGCTCGACCTCGCTGGTGGCGGTGCATCTCGCTTGCCGGGCGCTGCTCGACGGCGAGATCGACATGGCCTTGGCCGGCGCCTCGGTGGTTCGCGTGCCGCACATCAGCGGCTATCTCGCCGAGCCCGGCGGCATCTATTCGCCCGATGGCCATTGCCGCGCCTTTGACGCCGCGGGCGCCGGCACCTTGTTCGGCAGCGGGGTTGCGGCCGTGGTGCTGAAGCCGCTGGCGGCGGCCCTGGCCGACGGCGACCGGGTCTATGCGTCGATCAAAGGCTCGGCGGTCACCAATGACGGCGCGCGCAAGGTCAACTACACGGCCTCGGCCGCATCGGCCCAAGCGCGGGCGATGACCCGGGCGATGGTGCTGGCCGATGTCATGCCCGACAGCATCGGCTACGTCGAATGCCACGGCACCGCGACGACCATCGGCGATCCGCTCGAAATCCAGGCGCTGACCCGCGCCTTTCGCACCGCGACCGCGCGCACCCAATTCTGTGCGATCGGCTCGGTCAAATCGAATATCGGCCACCTCGAGCAGTGCGCCGGGTTCGCCGGGCTGATCAAGGCGGCGCTCGCTTTGCATCACGGGCAGATCCCGCCGAGCCTGCACTATGCCAGGCCAAATCGGCGGATTCGGTTCGAATCGTCGCCGTTCTTCGTCAACACCCGGACACTGCCGTTCCCCAGCACCGCAGCACCGCGCCGGGCCGCGGTCAATTCGGTGGGCATGGGCGGCACCAACGCCTTTGTCGTGCTCGAAGAGGCGCCGCTGCCGGCGGCGCGCGTCCTCGGCGAGCGGCCTTTTTTCGTCGTTGCCCTGTCGGCCAGAACCGAAACCGCGCTCGCCGCGCAAGTCGCCAATTTCCGCACGGCTCTGACTTTGCCCGATGCTGCCGAGCTAGGCGATCTGTGCTTTACCGCCAATTGCGGACGCCATCATTTCGACCGGCGCTTTTGTGCAATGGGCGCCGATCGCGCCGAGTTGGCCAGAGCGCTCGGCCGTTTTGCGGCCGATGGGCAAAGCCGCGCCGGCAAAAAGCCTGGAGAGATCGCGTTCCTGTTCTCGGGGCAGGGGGCTCAGTATCGGCGCATGGGGGAGGGGCTCTATCGCGCCGAGCCGAATTTCCGGCGTGCGCTCGATCGCTGCTTCGGCTTATTCGAGGCCGAGGGGATCGCGCTGCGCGACGCGCTGTTCGGCGACGACGAGGCCCGCCTGACACGCACCCTCTACGCCCAGCCGGCGCTGTTCTCGGTGCAGGTCGCGCTGAGCGAGCTGTGGCAGGCCTGGGGCGTAGTGCCCGATTTGGTCATCGGCCACAGCATCGGCGAGTTCGCGGCAGCGGTGGCGGCCGGGGTCTGTTCGGTCGAAGGGGCGGCCCGGCTGGTGGCGGGGCGCGCCCGGCTGATGGAGGATCTCCCCGAGCGCGGGGCAATGGCCTCGATCGGCGCCGGTCACGATCAGCTGCGCGCTCTCTGGCCCGAGCTTGGCGACCGGATCGCGATCGCCGCTGAGAACGCGCCCGATCGCACAGTGGTTTCAGGCAGTCGCAAGGCGGTCGCAGCACTCGTCGAGCGCTGCCGCCGGCAAGGGCTGCCGGCGACCCCGCTGAAGACCTCGCACGCGTTTCATTCACCGCTGATGGAGCCGATGCTCGACCGGTTCGCCACGATCGCCGCCACCGTCGAGTTCGCGCCGCCGAAAATTCGGTGGATCTCGACTTTGACGGCCGAGGCGATGACCGCAGCGCCCGACGCCCTCTATTGGCGCGGCCAGATCCGACAGCCGGTTCGCTTCCGTCAGGCGATCGAAAGAGCGGGGTCTACCGCGGAAACCTTTCTCGAAATCGGCCCGGGTGCCACCCTCGTCACCCTCGGCCGCCGCTGCGTCGCGCGCGCAGCCCACCGCGAGCCGGCCTGGCTTTGTTCGCTGACCGAGGCGGGCGCGGATTGGCCCAGCATCTTTACGGCGCTCGCTGCCCTCTATCGGCAGGGGCGCGCGATCCGCTGGCAGGGGGTCGAGCCGGGCGGCGGCCGGCGCGCCAGCCTGCCGACCTACCCGTTCGAGCACGAACGGTTCTGGATCGAGCCATATCGCGCTGCCCCCTCGGCAAGCGAGAACGCAACACCCCCCGGAGCCGACCGGCCGCACCCGCTGCTGGGCGAGCGACTGGGCGCAGAGGGTCTGAGCTTCGAAGCGCTGCTCGGCCTCGACCGGCCCGGATTCCTTGGCGACCATCGGGTCTTCGGCCGCGCGGTGCTGCCGGCCGCTGCGATCCTCGACATGGTGGTGACGGCAGCGGGGCGCTTCGGCCTGGCGCAGCCGGTGATCGAGGATTTCGTCTACGAGCACGCATTGACGATTCCGCCGGACACGCCGGTATGGACCGAGACGTCGCTGGAGAGCGCAGCCGGGAATGGGGTCTTCCGGGTGCAGAGCACCGGGCTCGAGGCCGACGATCCCTGGCACCTCAACGCCAGCGGCCGGGTGCATGACGGTGCGGCGCCGGCGGTGCAGCCCTTATCGACACAGATGATGCGCGCCGGACGCGAGATCCCGGCCGATCGGTTCTATCGGTTTCTCGATCGGGCCGGCCTGTCCTACGGCCCCGCTTTCCGCGGCATCCGCCGGTTGTGGCAGGGCCGCGACCAGGCGTTTGCCGAAGTCGCTTTGCCCGCCGGGCTCGAAACCGCCGGCTACCAGCTCCATCCTGCGTTTCTCGACGCCTGCCTGCACCTCTACCCGGCGCTGGTCCGGCGCTATGGATCGTTCGACGGCGAACCCTCCGCGGTAGATGGCGTCTATGTCCCGAGCACAATCGAGTCCTGCCATTTTTACCGAGTGGGGGTCGAGCGCGGCTGGGTTCACGCGATCGTCGTCGAGCGCGAGGCGGACGAGGCCCGGCTGAAGCTCGACATTTGCGTTTACGCTCAGGACGGCCGTCCGGCAGCGGTGCTGCGCGGACTGACCGTGCGCCGGGTTATCGGCGAGATGGCGGCCGCGGGCGAGGAGCCGGGCTTCGAGCGGCTGCTCTACACAATCGCCTGGCGGGAACTGCCCGATCCGGCGCCTGCCGCCGAGCCGCGGCGGCATTGGTATATTTTTGCAGACCAAAACGGAGTGGGCGAGCGCCTCGCGCATCTGCTGGCCGGCCAAGGCGCCGGCACGGTGGTGCTGAGCCCCGAGCTGGGCATCGCCGGCGACTTTTTCGACGAGGCGCCGCAATGCCCGATCGGCCTCGTCTATCTGCGCGCGCTCGATGTCCGGGCCGCCGATCCCGGCGGCTCGGCTGCCAGATCCCGGACCGGCGCACTCGTCTGTGGCGGCTGCCTCGACCTCGCCCGGGTGCTCGATCGCGCGCGCGATCGGTTTCGCCAGCCGCCGCTTCTGTGGCTCGCGACGCAGGGCGCGGAGAATGCGCCGGCGCAAGCCCCGCTCTGGGGCCTTGGCCGCAGCTTCGCGCTCGAATATCCGGAGATGTGGGGCGGACTGATCGACCTGCCGGCCGAGGCGGCGCCGCAAGATGCCGCCGCCCTGCTGCTGCGCGAATTAGGGGCGGGGGATGGCGAAGACCAGATCGTCTGCCGCGCCGACAGGCGGCTCGCTCCCCGGCTCGTCCGCCTGGCGAGCGGGAACAGTCCTTTGCCCATATTATCCGCCGAGGCGAGCTATTGGATCGTTGGTGGGACGGGCCGGCTCGGCCTGGAAACCGCCGGCGCGCTGATCGAAGCCGGCGCCAAGCACCTCGTGTTGAGCGCTCGCCACGAGCCCGACCCATCCGCCGCCGCCGCGATCAAAAAGCTGCGGCAGCATGCCGAAATCCTGTTCGTCCCGGCGGATATCGCCGACGCGGCGGCCGTCACCGCCGTCGTCGCCCGGATCGGTGCGGCGATGCCGCCGCTGAAGGGCGTGATCCATGCGGCGGCCGTGTTCGAGGACGCGCTTCTCGCCAATGCCGGCTGGGATTTGTTCGAGCGCGTGCTCCGGCCGAAGCTCGCCGGCGCATGGCATCTGCACCAGGCGACGATGCGGCTCGAGCTCGATTTTTTCGTGCTGTTTTCGAGCGTGCTCAGCCTGTGGGGCGCCGCCGGCCAGGGCGCCTATGCCGCAGCCAACAGTTTTCTCGATGCGCTGGCGCTATACCGGCGCGCCCAGGGATCGCCGGCAATCGTGTTCAACTGGGGACCATGGGAGGATGCCGGGCGCTGGGGAACGGTTGCGGCCGCCCTGTGGAAGCAGCGCGGCACCGCCGCTTTGCCAGCCGGGACCTGCTTGAAAATCCTGCTCGCCCATCTGCGCGACGGCCCGCCGCAGGTGGTGGCGAGCGACACCGGCTGGCCCGACTTTCTCGGCCAGTTCGCCGCGCTCCCGGCGCTCTATCGCGAGTTGGCCCCGGCGGCAACGCCCGCCGCGAACCTCGGCGCCCCGGTCGACACACGCCAGCGCGACGCGCGCCAGAAGGCCGAGGATGCGATCGCGGCGCAGGCGGCACAAGTCCTCGGCCTCGACGCGCCGGTCGACACCACCCGGCCGCTCAATGAGCTCGGTCTCGATTCGCTGCTCGCGGTGACCCTCGCCAATCGCCTGCGCCGGGCATTCGACCGGGCGTTGCCGACGGCGATCCTGCTCAAAGGACCGAGTGTCAGGGAGCTGGTCGACGAGCTTTATCCTGAAGCCGCGGCGCGATCGCCCGAGGTCGAGGCCGGCGAGATCGCGCCGGCCAAGGTTTCGGCCGAGCAGATCATCGGCAATCGCTGGCTCGTCGTTCATCGGCCCAATCCGAGCGCCACGGTCAGGCTGTTCGGCTTCCCGTTCGCCGGGGGTGGGGCGGCGACCTTCCGGCCCTGGGCCGACCAGCTCGACCCGAGCATCGAGCTGGTCGCGATCGAGCCGCCGGGGCGCCAGACCCGGATCGACGAAGCGCCGATCCGCGAAATCGAAAGCCTGCTGCAACAGCTGGTGCCCGAATTGCTGCCGCTTCTCGACAAGCCGTTTGCGGTTTACGGGCACTGCCTCGGCGCGCTGACCCTGTTCGAAACCGTGCGCAAGCTGATCGGCGGGCACGGCATCGCACCGATGCACATCTTTGTGTCGGGCGCGCGCCCGCCCGACGAGCTGCAGCGTCACCAGGCATTCGAGACCGACCTCCTCGAACGGCTGCTGAAGCTGCCGGAGTACAATTTGTTCGAACCGATCCATCGCCAGCCGGACGCGGTTTTCGCTGAAGCGATCCGCCGGTTCAACGTGCTCGCCACCGAGAGCCTGGTGCAAGACCCCGAGCTGCGCCGCCTGATCCTGCCGGCGATCCGCGCCGAATTCGCGATGGCCTCGAACTATCGCCATACCCAGGAACCGCCCTGGGATGTGCCGATCACCTGCCTGACCGGCATCCATGACCTCTATGTTTCCGCCGAGAACGCCCGCTCCTGGGGCCGCTTCACCAAAAAGCGCTTCCAGCTGTTCACGCTCGACAGCGAGCATTTCATTGTGGTCGACGACAATCGTTTTCTGCTCCGCGTCATCAACCGCGAGCTGACGAGCGGGCTCGACTGATGCCGCTGGCGGTGCGCCTCGCTCGGTTCGGAGTCGGCAATCTGCGCCGCGAAGAGGTCGGTTCCGAGCCGCTCGGCGCCGGCATGGTGCGGGTCGCCATTGGCGCGGTATCGCTGAACCGTCGCGACCTGCTGGTAATCCGCGGCACCTACGGTCCAGATCTGCCGTTGCCGCTGATCCCATGCAGCGACGGCGCCGGCGTTATCGTCGAGGCGGGCCGTGATTGCGATGGCCTTGCACCCGGCGACCGGGTCTGCACCCACATGGTCCCGGACTGGCTGGACGGGCCGCTGCAACCGCAGATGCGGCTGACCACTCTCGGCGGACCGGCCCAAGGCGTGCTGTGCGAGGAGCGCGTGTTGCCGAAAGGCGCGGTGGTGCCGATCCCGGACAGCCTGCCGTTCGAGCACGCCGCCTGCCTGCCGGTCGCCGGCCTGGCGGCCTGGAATGCATTGACCGCGCACGCGCAGATCGGTCGCGGCAGCCGCGTGCTGCTGTCCGGCGCCGGCGGTCTCGGCATGATGGGGCTCGGCATCGCCAAGGCGCTCGGCGCCGATGTCGCGATCACCTCGTCCTCGGACCAGAAGCGCGCGCACGCCGCGGCGCTCGGCGCCGATTTGACGGTGAATTACCGCACCGAAGGATGGGCCGAGCGGGTCCGCGAGTGGAGCCGGGGCGGCGTCGACATCGCCCTCGACATCGGCGGCGCCGCAACCCTCGACCAGTCGGTCCGGGCGGTGCGCGACGGCGGCCTGGTGGCGCTGCTCGGGGTCGGGGCGCAAGGCGGCCCATCGCC
>DASYNW010000220.1:0-19532 GCA_036008325.1 Allostellaceae bacterium | reverse complement strand
AACGCGCCCCGCCCGAGGGCCGCGACCATGGCGGGGCGGCGGTGCGCGCGTGCCTGGCGATCGTCGAATTGAAGCAGCGCCTGGCGCGGGCTGGCGCATGAACGCCGCCGACGACCACACCGCCGACGACCACACCAGCGGCGAGGGACGCCCGCGCCTCGGCGGGCGGCGGCGCACCGTGGCACGGCTCGCCGCGGTCCAGGCGCTCTACCAGCTCGAGCTCAACCCCGAGCTCGACGCGCAAGCGGTGGTGCGCGAATTCGCCCGCTATCGGTTCGACCAGGAGATCG
Source organism: Allostellaceae bacterium (assembly GCA_036008325.1). GTDB lineage: Bacteria > Pseudomonadota > Alphaproteobacteria > ATCC43930 > CGMCC-115725 > AP-15. The sequence continues at coordinate 19,242 of DASYNW010000220.1, read as the reverse complement.
ACGGCGACCAGCTGGCCGAGGCCGACGCGGCGTTCTTCAGCGACATCGTTCGCGGCGTGACCGCCGATCAGGAGCGGCTCGACCTCGACATTTCGACGGCATTGGTCGAGGACTGGCCGCTCAACCGGCTCGATGCGGTGCTGCGCGCGATCCTGCGCGCCGGCGTGTGGGAGCTGGTGCATCGCGCCGACGTTCCAGCGCGGGTCTCGATCAGCGAGTACATCGCCATCGCCCACGCCTTTTTTACCGGCAAGGAGCCGGGGCTGGCCAACGGCGTCCTCAATCGGCTGGGGCGCGGCCTGCGCGCGGCGGATATGTAGCGGCGCCAAACTCACCCTCTCCGCCCGCTTGCGGGAGAGGGTTTGGGTGAGGTGGGTGGCGGTGCCGCGCCTGAGGCATACGAAGGCCCCCTCCCCCTCCCACGCCCTCGGCGCGCGCCCCCCCCTCTCCCCCGCAATGCGGGCGGAGACGGGAAGGCTGCGCGTCATCGCATCCTGAGCTGAAACCATGGCGGAAGGCGAAGAAGACGAGTTCGAGCGCATAGGGCGCTATTTCGCGCCGCTGGCCGGGGCGGGCGGGCTCGGATTGCTCGACGATGCCGCGCTGGTCGAGTGCGGCCCCGGGCAGCGGCTGGTGATGACCGCGGACGCGATGGTCGCGGGGGTGCATTATCTGCCGGAAGACCCGCCCGACCTGGTCGCCAGAAAGTTGCTGCGGGTCAATCTGTCGGATCTGGCGGCGATGGGTGCGCGACCGCTCCATTACCTGCTGACGACGGCGCTGCCGGCCGGATTGGGCTCGGCATGGATCGCCGATTTCGCCCGCGGGCTCGGCGAGGATCAGCAGCAATTCGGCGTCGCGCTGCTGGGCGGCGATTCGGTTGCGACCACCGGGCCGGCGGTGTTGTCCTTGACCGCGATCGGCGAGGTCGCGGCCGGAATGGAGATCCGCCGCAGCGGCGCCCGGCCGGGCGACATCGTGTGGGTCTCCGGTACGATCGGCGACGCCTATCTCGGCCTCGGCGTGCTGCGCGGGTCTTATCCGAAGCTCGCCGCCGAGCACCGCGGCGCCCTGATTGCGCGTTACCGGCTGCCCGAGCCGCGCGTGACCCTCGGCCCCGCGCTGTGCGGGATCGCACATGCGATGATCGATGTTTCGGACGGGCTCCTCGCCGATCTCGACCATATCTGCGAGACGTCCGGCCTCGCCGCGATCGTGGAGCTCGGCTCCCTGCCGCTGTCGGCGGCAGCGCGGGCGGCGGCGGCGCTCGAACCGGGCATTGCAGCGCGGCTCGCCGGCGGCGGCGACGATTATGAATTGCTGTTCACCGCACCCGCCGCGGCGAATTCGGCGATCGGCGCGCTCGGATCGCGGCTCGGCGTGGCGATCAGCGCGATCGGCCGGATCGAGGCCGGCGCCGGCGTGCGCCTGGTCGATGGCGACGGGCACGAAGTCGCGGTCGAGGCCGCCGGCTATCGGCATTTTTAGCGGATCGGGGAAAAGCCCCTCACCCCGGCCCTCTCCCCGCGAGCGGGGCGAGGGAGAAGCTGCGGTGGGCGTGGATGGCGTCGCCTCGGCGGTTGCCCAAAGGTTAAGCTTCTGCCATGTTCCGCGCGCTCCGACCTGGCCTTGCCGGGTTGCGGAGGGCTCCCCGTGTTCGCTGGTCGCGAGGCAATCTCTCGGATGATTTACGAATCTTATTATCTGATCATCGGCTGCGGCGTGCTGGCCTTGCTCTACGGCTTTGTCACCAGCCGGCAGGTGCTGAGCGCCAATGCCGGCAATGCCCGGATGCAGGAGATCTCGAGCGCGGTGCAGGTCGGGGCGCGCGCTTATCTCAATCGGCAATACCGCGCCGTCGCCGTAGTCGGCGTGGTGATCCTGATCGTGCTGGGCGCGCTGCTCGGCTGGCGCGTCGCGCTCGGCTATCTGATCGGCGCGGTGCTGTCGGCCTCCGCCGGCTATATCGGGATGAATGTTTCGGTGCGAGCCAATGTGCGCACCGCCCAGGCGGCCCGCGGCGGCCTCAAGCCGGGGCTGGCGATCGCCTTCAAGGCGGGGGCGGTGACCGGGCTCCTGGTGGTCGGGCTCGGGATTCTGGGTGTGGCGATCTATTACTTCATCCTGCGCGCGACCGTTCCCGGCGATGATCTGCGTCCGGTGCTCGAAGCCATGGTCGGGTTGAGCTTCGGCGCCTCGCTGATCTCGATCTTCGCTCGGCTCGGCGGCGGCATCTTTACCAAGGGCGCCGATGTCGGCGCCGATCTCGTCGGCAAGGTCGAGGCCGGCATCCCCGAGGACGACCCGCGCAACCCCGCGGTCATCGCCGACAATGTCGGCGACAATGTCGGCGATTGCGCCGGCATGGCGGCCGACCTGTTCGAGACCTACGCGGTCACCATCGTCGCGACGATGCTGCTCGCCGCGATCTTCTTCGCGCCGGCCCCCGGACAATCGACCGAGCTGCGCGACAAGCTGCTGCTGCTGCCGCTGGTGATCGGCGCGGTGTGCATCGTGACCTCGGTCATCGGCACCTACTTTGTTCGCCTCGGCGCCGATCAGCGGATCATGCGGGCGCTTTACAAGGGGCTCATCGCCACCGGCCTCCTGTCGGCGGCGGCGATCGCCGGGGTGATTCGCTGGCTCGTCGGTTTTTCCCAGCCGCTGGCGATGACCACCGGAGCTTCGGTCACCGGGCTCGGGCTGTGGCTGTGCGCGATCGTCGGGCTCGCGGTGACCGGCTTGATCGTGTGGATCACCGAATACTACACGGCGACCAATTATCGCCCGGTGCGCAGCATCGCCCAGAGCTCGACCACCGGCCACGGCACCAACGTAATCCAGGGCCTGGCGGTATCGATGGAGGCGACCGCGCTGCCGGTCGTGGTGATCTGCGTCGGCATCATCGCCTCCTACCTGGTCTGCGGGCTATTCGGCATCGCGGTGGCGGCGACGACGATGCTGGCCTTGGCCGGCATGATTATCGCGCTCGACGCCTACGGCCCGGTCACCGACAACGCCGGCGGCATCGCCGAGATGGCCGACCTGCCGCGCGAGGTGCGGCGCACCACCGACGCGCTCGACGCAGTCGGCAACACCACCAAGGCGGTGACCAAGGGCTATGCGATCGGCTCGGCGGGGCTCGCCTCGCTGGTGCTGTTCGCCGCCTATACCGAGGATCTGCGGCATTACTTTCCCAAATTGCACGTCAACTTCGCGCTGCAGAACCCCTATGTCGTGATCGGGTTGTTTATCGGCGGCCTTTTGCCCTACCTGTTCGGGTCGTTGGGCATGACCGCGGTCGGCCGCGCGGCGGGCTCGGTGGTGGTCGAGGTGCGCCGCCAGTTCCGCGAGATCCCTGGCATTATGGCCGGCACCGCCAAGCCCGATTACGGGCTGGCCGTCGACCTTTTGACCCGCGCCGCGATCCGCGAGATGATCGTGCCGTCGCTATTGCCGGTGGTGGCGCCGGTCCTGCTCTACATCGTCATCGACCTGATCGCCGGGCAGGCGGCGGCGTTCAGCGCGCTCGGTGCGATGCTGCTGGGCACCATCGTCACCGGGATTTTCGTCGCGATCTCGATGACCTCGGGCGGCGGCGCCTGGGACAACGCCAAGAAATACATCGAGGAAGGCCATCACGGCGGCAAGGGCTCCGAGCCGCACAAGGCTGCGGTCACCGGCGACACCGTCGGCGACCCCTATAAGGACACCGCCGGCCCGGCGGTCAACCCGATGATCAAGATCACCAACATCGTGGCGCTGCTGCTGCTCGCCATCCTCGCCCGATGGGCCGGCTGAGAGTGCGGCGGCGCCGACCTTTTGGCGGCTCAGTGGTTCTCGTCGACCGGGTTGGGCCCGGGCTTGTTGCCGCCGCCGCTGCTCGGCTCGCCGCCCCCACCGCCGTTGAACTTGCCGAGATTGCCGATCAGCTGCTCGAGAAAGGTCAGCTGACGACCGGGCGCCGGGGTAGTGCGCGCAACCGGGGTGATGTCCTCCCCGTCCTTCAAAGTCTTGTGGTCGACCGCCTGGACGACGCCGTCGTCGTTGAAATCGACGACATAGACTTCCTGGTCGAGCACGCTGGGGTCGAAAAACGCCGTCTGCTTGGTGCGGCGGCTGATGTAATACCAAGATCTGTCGTTGAACACGCCGACGCTGGACGGCGACCCGAGGATCTTGACGACCTGGTCCTTGGTGGTTTTGCCGGGGTGAATTTCAGCGAGCTCGTCGCGCGGGGGCAGATTGCCGCGCTGCTCGACCGTCGCCGCGCAGCCCGCCAAAATGATTGCGGCCGACAGCGCCGCTCCAGCACAGGATAAGCGTAGGTTGGGCATGGCTCGCCAGCTCGAAAAGATTGGGCGCAACGAGGACATGCTCGCCGCAACCTCGATTGATCAAGATTGAGATGACCCCCATCTCCAAACCATACTTTCAGCCCGGTGTCGGCCGTTGTCAACGATCGGGGTGGCGGCTCGCCCGATGAAGATTTCCCTCCCCAGGCACAAGCCGATTCGCGATGCGGCCGCGTGTGCCTATGACCTGGTGGTCGAGCAGGCGCGCCAGCCGGTGTTTTTCGCCGGATATGGCGTGCCCGACACGCTCGACGGGCGCTTCGAGCTGATCTGCCTGCACGCGTTTTTCTATCTCTACCGGCTCAAGGCCGAACGGCCGCAGGCAAAGCGGCTGGGCCAATGCTTTTTCGACACGATGTTTGCCGATCTCGATCGGGCATTGCGCGAGATGGGCACCGGCGATTTGAGCGTGGGCACGCAGGTGAAGCGGATGGCGCGCGGCCTCTACGGCCGGATCCGCGCCTACCAGGACGGGGTCGAGAGCGACGACCGGGCGCTGCGGGCGGCCCTCGAGCGCAATCTCTACGGGACCCTGCGCGAATCGGCGCCTTGGATCGGCGCGATGGCCCTCTATGTGCGCGCGGCGGTTGCCGAGCTGGCCCGCCAACCGGCGGCGGACCTGCTGTGCGGCCGGGTCCGCTTTCCGCGCGCCGGAGCCGAGGTGCCCGGGGCCGCGGCCGGGGTCGCGATCGTCGCAGCGGCGGGGGCGCGATGAGCACGGCCGACGTCGAATTCTCCCGGCCGGTGGCGCTGGCCGGGCTCGGCGCCGAGCCATTCCGCCAAGAGATCGAAGCCGCCGCCGGCGAACGCGAACGCCTCGCCCGCCGGCTCGGCCTGGAGGCGCTCGACCACCTGCGCGCGGCGGTGACCCTGCGCCGCCAGGCGGATGCGACGGTGCTGCTCGAAGCCCGGTTCGAGGCCGCCTTCACCCAGACCTGCGTCGTCACCCTGGAACCGGTTCCGGGTGCGGCTTCGGGGTCGTTCGCGTTGCTCTACGGGCCGGCCGACGCGGCGCCGGGCGAACTCGATCCCGATGCCGATCCCGACGAGCCGGTGTTCGAGCCGCTCTGCGGTGCGGCGATCGACATCGGCGAGGCGGTGGCCCAGGAATTGTCGCTGGCGCTCCCGGAATTTCCGCGCCACCCCGATGCCGCGGCCGAGCCGGTCGACGCCGCAGCCGAGCCGATCGATGACCGTTTTGCCGCGTTGGCGAGGCGTGGCAAGACGGCGCGCTAATGAGCAAGCGAGGGCTGCGCCCGAATCGAGTGCCGGGCTCTTGGACCGCAGTATTCTCGGCGAGGCGGCAGGGCGATGCCATCGCTGTTGCCGCGAGCCACGATTTTGGCTAATTAGCGGGGTTCCCCACGATCCCCGAAAACGAGTTCGCCCATGGCCGTTCCGAAAAAGAAAACCTCGCCGTCGCGCCGCAACATGCGCCGTTCGCACCATGCGCTGAAGCCCGCCGCCTATGGCGAATGCCCGAATTGCGGCGAGCTCAAGCGCCCGCATCATCTTTGCGAATCGTGCGGCTATTACGACGGCCGCGAGGTGAGCGCGCCGCGTTCGCAGACGGCCTGAGCAACCCGCGGGAGGGCCGCGCAGGGTGAGCGGCGGCATTACCCTCGCGCTCGACGCCATGGGCGGCGAGCGCGCGCCGGACATAGTGCTGAAGGGCGCCGACATGGCGCTGCAGCGTTGTCCCGAGCTGCGCTTCATCGTGTTCGGAGCGCAGGAGGAGGTGAGCCCGCTGCTGGCCAGTCTGCCGCGCCTCGCCGCAGTGGCGACCCTGCACCACACCGACGAGGTGGTGCTGGACGACACCAAGCCGTCACTGGCGCTGCGCAACGGGCGGCAATCGAGCATGCGGCTGGCGATCGACGCGGTCGCCGACGGGCGCGCCGACGGTGTGGTTTCCGCCGGCAATACCGGCGCGCTGATGGCGATGGCGAAAAACGTGCTGAAGACCCTGCCGGGGATCGACCGGCCGGCGATCGCCTCGTTCTTTCCGACCCGGCGGGGCGAGAGCGTGATGCTCGATCTAGGCGCCAATGTCGAATGCGACGCCGAGAACCTGGTTCAGTTCGCGCTCCTCGGCGACGCCTTCGCCCGCACCGTGCTGGGCCTCATCGAGCCGACCGTCGGGCTCCTCAATGTCGGCTCGGAGGAGCTGAAGGGCAACGACGCGGTGCGGGCCGCCGCCCTGCGGCTGCGCGGTGCCGTGACCCCGATCCGCTTTTACGGGTTTATCGAAGGCAACGACATTGCGGCCGGGACGGTCGACGTCGTCGTCACCGACGGGTTCACCGGCAACATCGCGGTCAAGACTGCCGAGGGCACCGTCAAGCTGTTCGGCGAGTTTCTCCAGGAAGCGTTCCGCCACTCGCTGCTGGGGCGCATCGGATACCTGTTCGCCCGCGGCACCTTGGGCAAGCTGCGGCTGCGGCTCGATCCGCGCGGCTACAACGGGGCGGTGTTCCTCGGGCTCGGCGGAATTGCGGTCAAGAGCCACGGCTCAACCGACGCGCTCGGTTTCGCCAACGCGATCGGCGTCGCCGTCGACATGAAGCTCAACGGTTTTCTCGACCGGACCCGGGAAGACCTGGCGCGCCTCTATGAGGCGACGTCGCTGCCGCAGCCGGCGAGCTTATAAAGGGCGGCAATGGAGCTGCGCTCCCAAATCGTCGGATGCGGCGCCCACCTGCCCGCGCGAATCGTGACCAACGACGATCTGGCCGCCCGCCTCGACACCTCCGACGCGTGGATCCGCCAGCGCACCGGCATCGGCGAGCGTCGGGTGGCCGCAGCCGGAGAGCTGACCTCCGATCTCGCGGTGCGCGCGGCGCAGCAGGCGCTCGACGGCGCCGGCATGAACGGCAGCGATCTCGACCTGATCGTTCTGGCGACCGCCACCCCGGACAACACCTTCCCGGCGACCGCGACCAAGGTGCAAGCCCGGCTGGGGATGCACCGGGGCGCGGCCTTCGACATCCAGGCGGTGTGCGCCGGGTTTATCTTTGCGCTCGCCACCGCCGACAATGCGCTGCGGCTCGGGCAGGCGCGCACCGCTCTGGTGATCGGCGCCGAGACCTTCTCGCGCATTCTCGACTGGGACGATCGCGGCACCTGCGTCTTGTTCGGCGACGGCGCCGGGGCATTGGTGCTGAAGGCGGTGCCCGAGCCGGGGCCGCGCGGCCGCCATATCCTCTCGAACCATCTGCATTCGGACGGGCGCCAGTACGACATCCTCTATGTCGATGGCGGCCCGTCGTCGACCGGCCATGCCGGCTTTCTGCGGATGGAAGGGCGCGAGGTGTTCCGCCAGGCGGTGCAGCACCTGAGCGAGGTGGTGGACGAGGCGCTCGCCGCCAACCGGCTGACCGCGGCGGACATCGACTGGCTGGTGCCGCATCAGGCCAACAGCCGGATCATCGCCGGGGTCGGGCGCAAGCTCGGGCTCTCCCCCGACAAGGTGGTCAGCACGATCGAGCGCCACGCCAACACCTCGGCCGCCTCGATCCCGCTGGCCTTGGCGGCGGCGGTGGCCGATGGGCGGATCCGGCCCGGCCAGCTGGTGCTGATCGAAGCGCTCGGCGGCGGGCTGACCTGGGGGGCGAGCCTGGTGCGCTGGTAGCCTCCCGCTTTGCCCATCGGCGCTGCGGCGCGGCACGGGCTCGGCGCCAGGGCTCGGCGTAACGGGTCGGCGTAACTCGGGCAACGCTTTGGATTTGACGGGATTTTCCGGCCGCGCTAACCTTCGCCAAAAGCGGGGAGGGGTTGATGGCCGGGCATACGGTGACGCGCGCTCAGCTGAGCGAGGCGGTCTATCAAGAGGTCGGCCTGTCGCGCAACGAATCGGCCGAGCTCGTCGAATCGGTGATCGCCGAGATCTCCGGCGCGCTCGAACGCGGCGAGATGGTCAAGATCTCGTCCTTCGGCAGCTTTGCGGTGCGGCAGAAGGGGCAGCGGGTGGGCCGCAACCCCAAGACCGGCCAGGAAGTGCCGATCAGTCCGCGGCGGGTGCTGGTGTTTCGCGCCAGCCATTCGCTGAAGGATCAGATCAACAGCGGGCTCGGCGAAACGGGCGAGGGCGAGGCGGCGGAGCCGGCGGCGGCCAAGGCGCCGTCGGGCTGAGGTGAGCCAGGTCGAGGCAGATCGGGCGGACCGGACGCCTGCGGGCGAGACCGGGGCGGGCGAGACCGGGGCGGGCGAGACCGGGGCGATCCGGCGCAACGGCAAATCGGCTGCGGCCTTTTGGACGACCGGCGAAGTCGCCGACGCGCTCGATTTGCCGGCGCATGTGCTGCGCTTCTGGGAGTCGCGGTTTGCACAGATCAAGCCGCTGAAGCGCGCCGGCGGCCGGCGCTATTACCGGCCGCAGGATGTCGATCTGTTGCGGCGAATCCGGCAATGCCTCTACCGGGACGGCTACACGATCCGCGGGGTGCAGAAGCTGTTGCGCGACGGCGCGTTGCGCGCCGACCAGCCGTCGCCGGCCGACGAGGCGGGCGAAGCGACCGAAGCGACACCCTTCGCACACGACCCGGTCGCCGCGCCTGCCGAAGCCGCCGACAGCCCGGCTCCGTCCGGCCCGACGCTGCGCGCGGCGCTCGAAGCGGTGCAGCGCGACCTCAAGGAAATCCGCGCCTTGCTCGACAAGCTTGTCTTGCCCTGATCTGGCGAGGCCGGTGCTTCGGGGGTTACTGCCGGCGAAAACGCTTGCCGTGGCCGGCGAGCCGCTCGGCCGGCAGGTGGACGCCCTTGCCCTGGTCGGCGACGACCCGGCCGATCGGCTGCGCCCGGCGGCCATGCGCTTCCAGGATCGCCAGGACCGCCGCGGCGTCGCGCTCGGCGGCCACCACGCAAAAGCCCACCCCCATATTGAACACCTCGAACATTTCCGCCCGCCCGACCTTGCCGTGTTTCTCGATCAGGCGGAAGATCGCCGGTTCCGGCGGCAGGTTATCGAGCGAAAACCCGATTTTGGCCTCGACCCGGGCAAGGTTCAGGAGGCCGTCGCCGGTGATGTTGATCAGCGCCTTGACCCTCGGAACCCGGGCGATGATTTCGACGATCTCGGGGACGTAGATCGGGGTCGGGCGCAGCAGCTCATCGCCGAGGGAGGCGCCGAGCTCGGCAATGACTTCTTCGAGCGGCAGCTGCGCCTGCTCCAGCAGCACGCGCCGAGCGAGGGTCAGGCCGTTGCTGTGGATGCCGTCGCTCTCAATCCCGATGACGATGTCGCCGGGGACGAGGTCGCGCCCGGTGATGATGCGGTCGAGCGGCACCAGCCCGACCGCCATGCCGACCAGGTCGAAGCCGCGGACCATGTCCTTGAGCTGGGCGATCTCGCCGCCGGAGATCGAAATCCCGGCCTGCCGAGCGCCCTCGGCGAGCCCGACCGCGATCGCCCCCAGCATCCCGGCATCCGCCTCGCCGACCGCGATGTAGTCGACCATCGAGAGCGGGCGCGCGCCGACGCAGATCACATCGTTGACGTTCATCGCAACGCAATCGATGCCGATCGTGTCGTATTTCTTCATCATGTCGGCGACGATCGACTTCGAGCCGACCCCATCGGTGCAGATCGCGAGGCCGACCCTTTGACCGGGAGGGCCGCCGATGTCGATCACATTGGCGAAATAGCCGATATCGAGCTTGACCGCCCCCGGACCATCGACAGCGGGCCAGGTCTGCTTGATCGCGGCGACGATCTGGCGCAGGCCGGTTTCGGCGGCGGCGATGTCGACCCCGGCTTCACGGTAGCGCCCGGCCTCGTGGGAATGATTGTCCTCGCCCTTCATCGGCCACCCGTCAAAGCCCGGCAGCGATGCGATCCATCGCCTCAGCCATGCTCGATTAGACCTTTGCCGCGCGCCCGCCTAGATTGATCATGCCGCATCGAGGCAGGATTGCCCCATCCCGGAGGATCGCTCATGATCATGCTGTCCGACACCCTGCAATTGCGTCCGCTCGGGGAGGCGCTCGGCACCGAGGCGCTCGGCGTCGATCTGGCGAAGCTCGACGACGCGACCTTCGCCTGGATCCGGCAGGCTTTTGCCGAGCATCCGGTGCTGGTGTTCCGCGATCAGCATCTGGGCGCCGGCGACATCGCCGCGTTCGGCCGTCGCTTCGGCAGGCCGCGCATTCATTCGCTGGTCGGCTATCGCCATGCCGAGCATCCCGAAGTGTCGTGGCTGCGCAATGTCGACGATGCCGGCAATGTCGACTGGTACGGGGTCAAGCGGGCGACTGACTGGCACACCGACTCGACCTATGAGGAAGAGCCGCCGCTCCTGGCGATGCTGCACGCGATCGAGGTGCCGTCGAGCAAGGGTGGCACCATGTTCGCCGATATGTGCGCCGCCTATGACGCATTGCCGCCGGCGATGAAGGAGCGGCTGGCCGGCCTCACCGGGCTGCACGGCCGCACCGATGGCCCGGCTGGCGCCCGGCTCTACGATCCTGACGAAGAGATGCGCCGCACCGACAAGAAATACGAGGAGCAGCGCCGCCCGGCGGTGGTGCCGCACCCGGTCACCGGCCGGCCGATCCTGTTCGTCAACCCGATGCACGTGCACGGCTTCGACGGGATGAGCCGGGACGAGGCCTGGCCATTGATCGAGGAGCTCGCCGCGCACGCCACCCAGGAGCGTTTCACCTACTACCATTCCTGGCGGGTCGGCGATTTGCTGATCTGGGACGAGCGGGCGACGATGCACCGGGGTGCGGGCGATTATCATCCCGAGGAGCGCCGGGTCATGCTGCGCACGATCGTCTATCCGAACTGAACCCTGCATCCTGTGCGAGAGGAACGCGCGTGGACCTCAGCGAAGAGCAGTTCGAGCGCTACGCCCGCCACCTGATCCTCGACGAGGTCGGCGAGGAGGGGCAGGCGCGGCTCCTCCAATCGCGGGTGCTGGTGGTCGGCGCCGGCGGCCTCGGCTCGCCCTTATTGCTCTATCTGGCCGCGGCCGGGGTCGGCGCCATCGGCATCGTCGATCCCGACCGGGTCGACCTCAGCAACCTGCAGCGCCAGATCGTGCATATGACGCCGATGGTCGGCGCCCTCAAGGTCGACAGCGCCCGCGATACGCTGGCCGCGGTCAACCCCGGGGTCCGGGTCGAAACCTACCCGGTCCGTCTCGGGCCGGACAACGCCGAGGCGCTGATCGCGGGCTACGACCTCGTCGCCGACGGCAGCGACAATTTCGCGACGCGCTATCTGCTGACCGATCTGTGCTGCCGTCTCGAAAAGCCGCTGGTGGCGGCGGCCTTGTCGCCGTTCGAAGGCCAGATTTCGACCTTCCGGCCCTATCTCGGCGCCGGTCACCCCTGCTATCGCTGCCTGTTCCGCGAAGCGCCGCCGCCCGATCTGGTGCCGCGCTGCGAAACCGCCGGCATCCTCGGCGCCGTCGCCGGCGTGCTCGGCACCTTGCAGGCGGTCGAGGTGCTGAAGGAACTGTTGGGGCTGGGCGAGAGCCTCGACGGCATGTTGTTGCTTTATGACGCGATGCGGGCGCGCTTTCATTCGATCCGCATTGCCAAAGACCCCGAATGCCCAACCTGCGGCCAGCACGCCTTCGCCGCGGCGCCCTAGAATTTTGCGGGTGGTGAGAGGCGCTCGGCCAGCGCCGGCGTCTCAGCCTTCTTTACGCGGTCTTTACCCACTCTGCGAGCGATCGGCATCGCTTCTTTATTGGCGCCGGCAATAACTTTGCCTAGCGAATTCGAGTTGGCAGGGTGGTTGCGATGCGCGGCACAGCCGAGCCGTATCTTCGCTGGGACCTTCCCGATCCTGCTGCCGACCGGGCGGCACCGGCGAGCGATGATCCGGCAGTCGGGGTCGCGCATCTGGTCGCGCAGATCGTGATGGACATCGCCGGCCCGGTGTTCTGGGGCGCCTTGGCGTTGGGGCTTATCGCCGACGTGCTCGATCTGCTGCGGTAATCAATGATCGTATAATCGAGAGCCGCCCAATACGCCAGCAGACCCACAGTCCGAACTGTCCGGCATCTTACAGCTTTTTTATGGTCCATAGGTTCGAGACGGCTCGAAACTTTATCCGGACATAGCCTTTTCTTAGGCGTCACCAAATTGGTGGCGAGCGGGATAACTGAATTGGCAGTGAGCCCATGTCGAGCTTTGCGCCGCGGGCGGCATTCACGCCGCATCATTTCGAAATCGCCGAAAACGGCCGGGGTTATTGGGTGGCGCAGGACCAGGAAGGGTTGGTCGGCGGCGTGTTCCGGACCCAAAAGGATGCGCTGCGTTTCGCATTGTTCGAGGCCGCGGGCGACAGCGCCTGCGTTCGGGTGCTCCCGGTCGACGAAGCCCTGGTCGGTTCGGGATCAGGCAGCAAAAAAGATCGACATTAGGGCGCCGCGAGGACTGGGAGAAGGCGTCCACAATGTGCCGACATATAAGGATCTACCGTGACGGCCGCGGAGCCTGGAGTGTCGCCGGCCTGTCGCCGCTGCCTGTTGCGGGTCTTCCGAGCCTGTCGGCGAGCATCGATTACGCTTGCAAGGAATGCGCTGCGGCTCCGGCCACGATCGAGCTCCTGATCGACGGGCTCTACATAGCCGCCCATCAGGAGCGCGGCTGGCCGCGTCGCCTGCTTGCTCCCGAAACCGATTCGCCGTCCCCGGCGATGGCGCCGGCCAATTGCGGCGTCCTGTCGATATGGCGCCGGTCGGTCGCCTGGCTCAAGCAGGCGGCCGGATCTTCTGCCGAAGAGGGATGCTCCGTCTCGCTACCCGCCCCCGAGCCGAGATTGATTTCGCCAGGACGTTCGCTCTGATCGATTGGTCGAGCTCGCCGGTTTGGCGCCATCAGCGAGCCGTGCCGCACAGCGCGAACGACGGGGTTGGGCGGCGGCCCACGCAGGATCTTTATGGTTTGTTTATGTCGGCAACGAGCAATGCCTCTCGATCGTTTACGCCGCAACGCCCATTTGATGCCGGCCGCCAATCCCGTCCCGGGTTCGGCGCCACCGGGCGCGACCGGGACCGGATGCACTCGTGGGATATTGCCATGCTTGATTTCCTGATGATCGTCTATGGCGTCGGCTTCTTCGCCGCCGCGATCTTCTATGTGCTGGCCTGTGAGAGAATGTGAGAGGGCCCATGCTGTTCGACTACATCCTCGGCGGGGTCGTGACCCTGGTGATCACGGTCTACCTCGTCTATGCGCTGATCAATCCAGAGCGCTTCTAGGAGCCCGCGATGACGTTCAACGGATGGGTGCAGATCGCGCTGTTCAGCGCGATCGTCATCGCCGTCACAAGGCCGTTCGGCGGCTACATGACCCGAATCTTCGCTGGCGAGCGGACATTCTTGTGGCCGCTGCTGCGGCCCATTGAGCGCGCGGTCTATTGGTGCTGCGGGGTCGAGGAGGCCGAGGAGCAGCACTGGCTGACCTATGCTACGGCAATGCTGCTGTTCAGCGTCGTCGGCTTTGTCACGCTCTACGCGCTGCAGCGTCTGCAATGGTATCTGCCGTTCAACCCGCAGGGCCAGACCGGGGTCGAGCAGAGCCTCGCCTTCAACACCTCGGTCAGCTTCATCACCAACACCAACTGGCAGGCCTATGTGCCGGAAACCACGATGGGCTACCTGGTGCAGATGGCCGGGCTCACCGTGCACAATTTCGTCTCGGCGGCGACCGGCATCGCGCTGGCATTGGCGCTGATCCGCGGCTTTGTGCGGCGCGAGGCCAAGGCGATCGGCAATTTCTGGGTCGATCTGACCCGCGGCACGCTCTACATCCTGTTGCCGCTCTCGGTGGTCATCGCGCTGTTCTATGTCTGGCAGGGCATGCCGCAAAACCTCGGGGCCTATGTCGACGCGACGACATTGGAGGGCGTGAAGCAGACGATCGCGCAAGGCCCGGTCGCCTCGCAGGAGGCGATCAAGATCCTCGGCACCAATGGCGGCGGGTTTTTGAACGCCAATTCGTCGCATCCCTATGAGAACCCGAACGCGCTGACCAATCTGGTCCAGCTGGTCTCGATCTTCTCGATCGGCGCGGCATTGACCAATGTCTTGGGCCGCATGGTCGGCGACGAGCGCCAGGGCTGGGCGATCTTCGCCGCGATGGGCCTGCTGTTTCTGGCCGGGGTGACCACCTGCTATTGGGCCGAAGCGCACGGCAACCCGGCCTTTGCCGCATTCGGCGTCAACTCCGCGCCGAGCGCCGAGCAGGCGGGCGGCAATATGGAGGGCAAGGAGGTGCGGTTCGGCCCCGCGCTCTCCGCACTATACGCCACGGTGACGACCGACACCTCGTGCGGTGCGGTCAACTCGATGCACGACAGCTATCTGCCATTGGGCGGCATGGTGCCGCTCGTCAACATCCAGCTCGGCGAGGTGATCTTCGGCGGCGTCGGCTCGGGTCTCTACGGCATCCTCGCCTTCGCTATCGTGGCGATGTTCGTCGCCGGGCTGATGGTCGGGCGCACCCCCGAATACCTCGGCAAAAAGCTCGAGGCGAAGGAGGTCAAGATGACCATCCTCGCACTCCTCAGCCTGCCGTTGTCGATCCTCGGCTGGACTGCGCTCGCGGTGGTGCTGCCGGCCGGGCTCGCCGGTATCGCCAATGCCGGCCCGCACGGCTTCAGCGAGATCCTCTACGCCTACACCGAGGGCACCGGCAACAACGGCAGCGCCTTTGCCGGGCTGTCGGCCAATACGCTCTTTTACAATACCACGATCGCGGCGGCGATGCTGATCGGCCGGTTCATCTTCGTGATCCCGCTCTTGGCGGTTGCCGGGTCATTGGCCCAGAAGAAGCTGCTGGCGCCGTCGGCCGGCACCTTCCCGACCAACCGGCCCTTGTTTGTCGGCCTCCTGGTCGGCGTCGTCCTGATCATCGGCGGCCTGACCTATTTCCCGGCGGTCTCGCTGGGGCCGGTGACCGAGCAGGTGGCGATGAACCAGGGCCACCTCTACGCCGGTCCGTGACGGAGAGCCGGATCAGTGTTGGACCCAATGCCGTACGTCCTTCGAGACGCCGCCTACGGCGGCTCCTCAGGATGAGGGATATTCCTCAATGCCCTCAATGACAGACCCCATGCTGAGGAGTGCCCGAAGGGCGCGTCTCGAAGCACGCATGACGCCGATGCAGCCCTTGCCCGCCAAAATTCTCGAAAGACTTTCGCGATGACCGACCTTTCCCCGATTATCGGCGTGCCGCCAACCGGCCTGGTTACGCGCCACGTCCGCCCGGTCGTGTTGCTCGACCGCGCGTTGATCGTGCCGGCGATCTGGGCCTCGTTCAAAAAGCTCGATCCGCGCACTCTCGTCAAAAACCCGGTGATGTTTTGCGTCGAGATCGTCTCGGTGCTGACGACCGTGTTCTTCCTGCGCGACCTCTTTGTCGGCTCCAGCAAGGTGGTCGGCGGCGGCGCGCTCTTTTCCGGGCAGATCACGCTCTGGCTGTGGTTCACGGTGCTGTTCGCCAATTTCGCCGAAGCCGTCGCCGAGGGCCGCGGCAAGGCGCAGGCCGACACCTTGCGGCGAACCCGGACCGAGACCAAGGCGAAGCGCATCGAAGGCGCGCAGGCGCGCGCGTTCGACCTCGTCGACGCCGCGGCGCTGCGATCGGGCGACCTGGTGCTGGTCGAAGCCGGCGACCTGATCCCGAGCGACGGCGAGGTCATCGAGGGTGTGGCCTCGGTCGACGAATCGGCGATCACCGGCGAGTCGGCGCCGGTCATCCGCGAGAGCGGCGGCGACCGCTCGGCAGTGACCGGAGGCACCCGCGTTACCTCGGATTGGCTCAAGGTGCGGATCACCGCCGCGCAGGGCTCGACCTTTCTCGACCGCATGATCGCGCTCGTCGAGGGTGCGGTGCGGCAGAAGACGCCGAACGAGATCGCGCTCAATATTCTGCTCGCCGGGATGACCCTGATCTTTGTCTTCGCCACCGTGACGATCCCGAGCTTTGCCGCCTATGCCGGGGGTGCGGTGTCGGTGGTGGTGCTGATCGCGCTCTTCGTCTGTCTGATCCCGACCACGATCGGGGCGCTGCTGTCGGCGATCGGCATCGCCGGCATGGACCGGCTGGTGCGCTTCAATGTGCTGGCGATGTCGGGGCGCGCGGTCGAGGCCGCGGGCGACGTCGACACGCTCCTGCTCGACAAGACCGGCACGATCACCCTCGGCAACCGCCAGGCGACCGAGTTTATTGGATTGCCGGGGGTCGACGAGGCCGAGCTCGCCGACGCCGCGCAATTCGCCTCGCTGTCCGACGAGACCCCGGAGGGCCGCTCGATCGTCGTCCTAGCCAAGGAGAAATACGGGTTGCGCGGACGCGAGATGGCGCCGCTCGATGCGCGCTTTGTCGCGTTTTCGGCGCAGACCCGGATGAGCGGCATCGATGTCGGCAATGTGGCGATCCGCAAGGGGGCGGTCGATGCGATCATCGCCTTTGCCGAGGGCAGCACCGGCCCGGTGTCGCGCATGGCCGCTTCGGGGGTGCAGGTGGCCGCGCGCACGGCGCCGGTTTCCGATGCAGTGCGCCAGACCACGGTGATCGCCGAGCGCATCGCCAAGGAGGGCGGGACCCCGCTCGCGGTCGCCAAGGACCAGCGGCTCTTAGGCGTTATCCATCTGAAGGACATCGTCAAGGGCGGCATCCGCGAGCGCTTTGCCGAATTGCGCCGGATGGGCATCCGCACGGTGATGATCACCGGCGACAACCCGCTGACCGCGGCGGCGATCGCCGCCGAAGCCGGCGTCGACGATTTCCTCGCCCAGGCGACGCCCGAGGATAAGCTGGCATTGATCCGCGAGGAGCAGGCCAAGGGCAAGCTCGTCGCGATGTGCGGCGACGGCACCAACGACGCCCCGGCGCTGGCCCAGTCCGATGTCGGCGTGGCGATGAACACCGGCACGATGGCGGCGCGCGAGGCCGGCAACATGGTCGATCTCGACAGCGACCCGACGAAGCTGATCGAGATCGTCGAGATCGGCAAGCAGCTCCTGATCACCCGCGGCGCCCTGACCACCTTTTCGATCGCCAACGATGTGGCCAAATACTTTGCGATCATCCCGGCGATGTTCGCCGCGTTCTATCCGCAGCTCGGCGTGCTCAACATCATGCGGCTGCACAGCCCGCAGAGCGCGATCCTCGCGGCGATCATCTTCAACGCGCTGATCATCGTGGCGCTGATCCCGTTGGCCTTGCGCGGCGTGCAATACCGGCCGACCGGGGCCGCCAGCCTATTGCGCCGCAATCTTCTGATCTACGGCATCGGCGGCATCATCGTGCCGTTCATCGGCATTAAGCTCATCGACCTCGCCGTCGCCGCCATCGGCCTTGCCTGAAGGAACCGTCCCATGCTGCGGCAAATCCGTCCGGCGATCATGATGATCGTCGTCATGACCGTGATCACCGGCCTCGTCTATCCGCTCGGCATGACCGGCCTGGCGCAACTCCTCTTTCCGCATCAGGCGAACGGCAGCCTGATCGAGCAGCACGGCAAGGTGATCGGCTCGACTCTGATTGGCCAGAACTTCGCCTCCGACAAGTATTTCCATGGCCGCCCGTCGGCGACGACCGAGCCCGACCCCAAGGACCCGACCAAGACCGTCTCGGTGCCCTATGCCGCCGACAATTCGGGCGGCTCGAACCTCGGGCCGACCAACCAGGCGCTGGTCGACCGGGTCAAGGCCGATGCCGCCAAGCTCGCCAAGCAGAACCCGGGGACGCCGATCCCGGTTGACCTGGTGACCACCTCAGCGAGCGGGCTCGACCCCGACATCACTCCGGCGGCGGCGTTGTTTCAGGTGCCGCGCGTGGCCAAGGCGCGCCACCTCGACCCGAACACATTGCGCGCACTGGTTGCCGACCAGACGCATGACCGGCTGCTCGGCGTGCTCGGTCAAAAGCGGGTCAACGTGCTCGAGCTCAACCTCGCCCTCGACCGGCTGCACTGAGCGCGGAACGCTCGCCCGAGGCTGCTCAATACTCTTTGTACGGCAGAAACTTGCCGCAGAGGGTCAGCTTGACGCGGTCGCCTTTCGGGTCGGGCTGGCGCTCGATCGCCATGTCGAAATCAATGGCGCTCATGATGCCGTCCCCGAATTCCTCCTGGATCAGCTCCTTCCAGGTGGTGCCGTAGACCTGCACCAGTTCGTAAAAGCGGTAGATCAACGGGTCGGTCGGAACCGCGCCCGGCCCCATTGTCGCCAACGACCCCCGGTAGGGAATTTCCTCGAGCAGTCGCTGCTCGCCCGGGTCGAGGCCGAGCAGTTTTGCCGCGCGCTCGGCCTGCTCCGGGCGCAATTTCATCTGGCCCAGCAGCGCCGCGGTCAGGTAGACCGGCGAGCCGCCGCCGATCCCGGTGGCGATCGCCGTCCAGGTCAGCCGTTTGGCGCGTTTGACGGCGAGGATCTTGCGGGTCAGCTCGTCACGGGTCATCGGCGTTCTCCGGCGCAGGTGCGGTCATCCTAGGCAGGCAACAGGCGTGCCAAATTCCGCTGTTGAGCGTGTAGTCTGCAAGAAATCAAATCGACGCCCGGCGTTTTGGGCGTAGACCCCACGGCCACCGCTCTGCTTCCCTGCCGCGAGCTTGCCCGACAGCGGGTTTACGCACAAAGTTCCGACCGTGCACGAGGAGCCCGCCATGACCAGCCCGGTTCGCCCGAACATCATCTTTATCGTGGTCGACGACTGCGGCTATGCGGATCTGGGCTGCACCGGGCAGACCGGGTACCGCACACCCGCGCTCGACCGGCTCGCCGGCGAGGGGGTGCGGTTCACCCAGGCCTACGCCAACGCGCCGCTGTGCACCAACACGCGGGTCGGGCTGATCACCGGGCGCTACCAGTACCGTCTCAAGATCGGCCTCGTCGAGCCGCTGCGCGGCGCCAACCGCGACGAG
>DASYNW010000219.1:0-10842 GCA_036008325.1 Allostellaceae bacterium | reverse complement strand
GAGCGCGAAGCCGAGCGGCGCACCGCCGGGGTCAGGCTGCTGCAATCGGCCTATCACAACCGGTCCTTGTGCCTCTACACCAAGCTCGGCTTCGACAGCCGCGAGCCGTGCTCGAAAATGGAAGGGCCGCCGCCGAGGGTGGCGCTCGCCGGCTACCTGGTGCGCCCGGCGACGGAACGGGATCTGCCGGCGTGCAACGCGCTGTGCCGGCGGGTCCACGGCCACGATCGCGACGGCGAGCTGCGCGACGCAATCCGCCAGGGGACGGCGCGGGTCGTCGAGCATCTGGGCCAGGTCACCGCCTATGCCAGCGAGATCGCCTTTTTCGGCCATGCCGTCGCCGAGACCAACCACGGCGTGGAGGCGCTGATCGGCGCCGCACCGGGCTTCGACGGCGGCGGGTTTCTGCTGCCGACGCGCAATGGCGAGCTGTTTCGCTGGTGCCTCGAACACGGCCTGCGCCTGGTGCATCAGATGACCCTGATGACGATCGGCCTCTATAACGAGCCGGCCGGAGCTTATCTGCCCTCGGTGAGCTACTAGGCTAGATGCCGAACGAGGCGAGGAAGTCGCGCCAGCCGGGGTAGCGTTCGCCATCGATCTGCCCGCCGTCGCGCAAGAGGCCGAGAAGACCGCGATCGGCGGCGATGGCGGTGCCGCAGGGCAGGGCCAGCCAGCCGATCTCCTCGGCGCCGGCGATCCGCCGCGAGATCGCGCGATTGAGCGCGGCCACCGGCACATGGCCCGGTTCGACCGGCATCGCCTCACCGGCAGCGCACAAGGTCAGCAGAGTTTCGAGCAGATCCGGTGAGGGAATGAGCTCGTGCGCCGGGCGTGGGCCGGCCGCGAGTGCCCCCACGATCGCCCGCGCCGTCGGGCTGTCATAGTCGCATTCGCCTGCCGGCGTCGCGGTGGAATAGCGGATCGCCGCGGCGGGGCGGGCCAGCGCATAGCTGGTCGCCAGCAGCCGACGGGCGCGCTCCGCGGGGTCGAGGCGACGGTTGCCGCGATCGAAGACATCGCAGCGCAGGCGCTGGTCGAGCAGGAAATCGCCGACCAGCTCGCGCGTATCGGGGTCGGCGATGTCGCGCAGTATCGCGCGCGCAGCTTCGCCGAAGACGAGCGCATCGAAATTCTCGATCAGGGTCGCCGACCCGACCGGGGCGAGGCCGATCGCCGCCATCTGGGGCCGCATCTCGGTCACGTAGAGTGGCCGCCAGCCGGCATGCATGAATTCGTGGACGAGATAAGCCGGGGCATAGTCTTGCGGCCGAGCTTGGAGGTCGGCGAGCGTTGCGCTCGGCAGCAGCGCGGGCGCCCCGGCATCGGCGAGCGCGCGGGCGATTCCGGCGGCGGCGGCAAACCCGGCGGCAGCGTCGCCGGGCAGGGTGCGTCCGAGGTCGCGCACCAGCCGCTGAAACGGCAGGTCGCGCGCCCATCCCGGCATCGCATTGTAGCTGATATAGACGAGGCCGCCGGGTTTGAGATGGCGATCGATAAACCCGCGCAACGCGGCTTGGCCCTGCGCGTCGATCCAGCTGTAGACGCCGTGCGCGACGATGTAGTCGAAGGGCGGCAGGTCGAGCCCGGTCGCCGCAGCGAAATCGACGAGGTCGAGGCGCAGGTTGGTGACCCCGGCATCCGCGGCGAGGCGTCGGCCATGCTCGATATGCGCCGGCATGAAATCGATGCCGTGCAAGGTGCCCTGCGGATGGGTGGCGGCGAGTATGTTTGCCGTCACCCCCTGGCCGCAGCCGAGGTCGCACCAAGCGAAGCCATTGCGGCGGTCGGGCGGCTCGACCCCGCATACGAGTGCCACATGATCGAGCCATGCCGGCGCCAGCATCGCCTTGAAATCGCGCAGATAGGGTATATCGGTCACATAGCCGCCGAGATCGCGCGTCATCGCCTACCTTCCGGGGCTGGAGATCAGCCCCGGCCGAAAGAATGCCACATCGGCAGCGCCGGTCGACATCCGCGCCGGTGAACTTGCCGCGCCGTCGGCCGTTATCCGGGTGTCGCCGAACGGCGGCGAACTGCGCGAGGATCAGCCAATGTCGCTGCGATCGCTGACGATGTGGAGCGCCGCGGCGGCGGTGATGCTGACCCTGGCCGGGTGCGGCGGCCCCCCTTGGGTCCTCAGCCAATCACCCGAACACATCGCGCTGCGCTGGTACCCCGACACGACCCCGTCGGTGGCGGCGGTCGAGCGCGCCCGGCTGCACTGCCGGTCGTGGGGCAAATCGGCCGAGCTGATCGCCGACGCCAAGGACGGCAGCGACGAGGTCGCCCAATTTCGTTGCCGGTGAAACCCGCTGCCCTTTCGGCTATGATGCGGAGTCGGGGCGGGGCCGGGGAGCGGAGGCGACGCGATGACGATCGAGCAGCGGCTGAGCCAGTTGGGGATAGCGCTTCCGGCGGTAAGCGGCCCGATCGGGAACTATGTCCACGCCAAGCGCACCGGCAATCTGCTCTATCTTTCCGGCAAGGGTCCGCCCGAGGTCGACGGCCGGATGCCGCGCGGCAAGCTCGGCTCCGGCATGTCGATCGAAGAGGGATATCGATACGCCCGGCAGGTGGGGCTGGTGCTGATCGCGGCGCTGCGCGAGGCGCTGGGCGGCGATCTCGAGCGGGTCGAGGACATCGTCAAGGTGCTGGGGATGGTCAATGCGGCGCCTGATTTCGAGGACCACCCCAAGGTCGTCAACGGCTGCTCGGATCTGTTTGTCGAAGTCTTTGGCGAGCGCGGCCGCCACGCCCGCTCGGCGGTCGGGATGAGCTCGCTGCCCGGCGGCATCCCGGTCGAGATCGAGATCATCGTCGCGGTCAGATGAAGCCTGCGTGCTGAGGACCGGGCGCGGGACCAGCCGAACCGGCGCCGGCGTGCCGCTCCCGGTCCCGCGGGACGAGCCGGCGCAGGCGCGCGCCGAGGCATCGCCGCCGGAGAGCCGGCAGATCAGCCGGCTGATGTGGTTCTTCGCCCTCGTCTACATCGTCGAGGGGCTCGGCCAGACCGGCGGCCTGATCGCCCAGCCGCTCAACTACTTCCTGAAAGAGGTCTATGGCTGGACCCCGGTCCAGGTGACCGGGTATCTGACGGTCCTCAACCTGCCGTGGATCATCAAGCCGGTCTACGGGATCGTTTCGGATTTTGTGCCGCTGTTCGGCTATCGCCGCAAGGCCTACCTCGTCCTCGCCAATCTGGTCGCCGCCGGCGCCTCCCTGTGGGTCGCCCGCATTACCGCGCCGGGGCCGCTCGTCCTGGTGCTGCTGCTGACCGCCTATGGGATGGCGATATCGAGCACGTTGTGCGGCGCGGTGCTGGTCGAGAACGGCCAGCGGCTTCATGCCAGCGACCGGTTCGTCAATCAGCAATGGCTGTGGTTCAACATCGCGGCGATGGCCAGCGCCGTTGTCGGCGGCGAACTGGTCGAGCGGCTGGCACCAGCTTCGGCGCTGCATGCCGCCGCGGCGATCATCGCCGTCGCCCCGCTGGCGGCCATTTTCGGCGCGCTCTACCTGATCGACGAAGCTCCGAGCCGCCTCGACCTGGCGGAAATGAAGCGGACGTTTCGCGGCCTGCTGGCGGCCTTCACCTCGCGCGATCTGTGGGTGATCGGCGCGTTCCTGTTTCTGTATTATCTCAACCCTGGGTTCGGCACCCCGCTTTATTACCATATGACCGACCATCTGAGGTTCTCGCAGGCCTATATCGGCATCCTCGGCGCGATCAACTCGGCCGGCTGGATCGCAGGCGCGCTCCTATACCGAAAGCTGCTGAAGGGGATGAGCTCGCGGCGGCTGCTCAATCTGAGCATCGTGTTCGGCACGGTGACGACGGCAGCATTTCTGCTGCTGGCGAACGAAACCGCCGCGGTGCTGATCAACTTCTTCAGCGGCATGGCGGGAATGATCGCCTTTGTCGCGACCCTGACCCTCGCCGCCGATTACTGCCCGAAGCGGGCCGAGGGGTTCGCCTTTGCCGCGTTGATGTCGGTGCTGAACCTGTCGTCGGCGCTGTCGAACAACATCGGCTCGTTTCTCTACGAGCATTTGTTCCATCGCCATCTCGACCCGCTGATCCTGGTTTCGGCCGGGTCGACCGCGCTGATCCTGGCTCTGGTCCCGCTGCTGCGGCTCGGCGACAAGGCACCCGGCATGCCGGCCCGCTAAACTCCCGGTCGGGCCGGAGGAATTGCGCGATCCTCGCAGCTCGATCTTTCAGAAGCGGAATATCGCCAGCCGGAGCGATCCCACTAAATGTCGGCGTAGGTGTGGGTTTCGGCGCGGGCGCCGGGGTGGGTGACCGCACCCTTCTCCGCGTCGCCGACGGTCTGCGCGTAGCGCCACAGACAGCCGGCCTGGTAGTCGTTGCGGCGGGGGCTCCACGCGCGCCGGCGTTCGGCGAGCTCCGCATCGCTCAACGCCACCTCGAGCCTGCCGGCGTCGGCGTCGATGGTAATCCGGTCGCCGTCGCGCACCAGCCCGATCGGGCCGCCGACCGCGGCCTCCGGCCCGACATGGCCGACCGAGAAGCCGTGGGTTGCGCCGGAAAAGCGCCCGTCGGTGATCAACCCGACTTTTTCCCCCATCCCTTGTCCAAAAATCGCGGCTGTGGTTGACAGCATCTCGCGCATGCCTGGCCCGCCGCGTGGCCCCTCATAGCGGATGACGATCACATCGCCTTCCTTGTACGCGCGCTTTTCGACCGCGGCGAAGGCATCCTCCTCGCAATCGAAGCACCGCGCCGGCCCGGTAAAGCGCAGCGCCGTTTTCATGCCGGCAACCTTTACCAGCGCGCCCTGCGGCGCGAGATTGCCCTTGAGCACCACATGGCCACCGGTCGGTGCCAGCGGCCGAGAGGTCGGCATCACGACATCCTGCCCGGTCGGAAACACGAAGTCTTTGAGGTTCTCGGCGACGGTCCTGCCGGTCACGGTCATGCAGCCGCCATGCAGATAGCCGCCGTCGAGCAAAGCCTTCATCAAGACCGGCACGCCGCCGACATCGTGCAGATCCTTCATCACATAGCGGCCGCCCGGCTTCAGATCGCCGATATAGGGCGTGCGCTTCGAGATCTCGCCGAAATCGTGCAAGGTGAACTCGATCCCGGCCTCGTGGGCGATCGCCGGGATGTGCAACCCGGCATTGGTCGAGCCGCCGGCGGCGGTCGCCACCATCGCGGCGTTTTCGACGGCCTCGCGGGTGACGATGTCGCGCGGGCGAATGCTCCGGCGCAACAGCTCCATGACCGCATGGCCCGAGGCTTCGGCATAGGCGTCGCGCGAATCGTAGGGGGCAGGCGCCCCGGCCGAGCCCGGCAAGGCAAGGCCGATCGCCTCGGAGACGCAGGCCATGGTGTTGGCGGTGAACATCCCGCCGCACGACCCGGCCGACGGGCAGGCGGCGCATTCGAGCTCGTGCAGCTCGGCGTCGGTCAGCGAACCGACATTGTGCGCGCCGACCGCCTCGAACACGTCGCCGATGGTCACGTCGTGGCCCTTGAAGCGGCCCGGCAGGATCGAGCCGCCATACATGAAGACCGCCGGCACGTTTAATCGCAGCATCGCCATCATCAGCCCCGGAAGCGACTTGTCGCAGCCGGCGAGGCCGACGAGCGCGTCATAGCAATGCCCGCGCATCGACAATTCGACCGAGTCGGCGATGACCTCGCGGCTGACCAGCGACGATTTCATCCCCTCGTGGCCCATCGCGATCCCGTCGGTCACGGTGATCGTGGTGAATTCGCGCGGGGTACCGCCGGACGCCGCGACCCCTTTTTTCGCCGCCTGCGCCTGGCGCGACAACGAGATGTTGCACGGCGCCGACTCGTTCCAGGTGGTCGCGACCCCGACCAGCGGCTGGGCGATCTGCTCGTCGGTCAGCCCCATCGAATAGAGAAAGGCGCGATGCGGCGCCCGCTCGGGCCCGACCGTCACGTGCCGGCTCGGCAGGCGCGACTTGTCGATCACGGGTCGGCGGACGTCGTCGGGCATCTCGGCATCTCCCCTGGCGATAGCTTTGGCGGCGGCTACCGTAACGGTCGGGCCGGAGTTGATCAAGCCGCCCACAGGCCATCACGTTCCGGGGTGGCGAGGGGTCAGAGCGCGAAGCACACTGCCGCCAGCCCGAGGCAGACGAGCCAGGCGCCGATCACGTCGCGGGTTCCCAGCGCAAACGCCGCAGGATGATCCCACATGGCTCGTCCTCTTTGCTTGCTCGGGCTACGACGATTTGCCGGCGGGCTTGACGATGATCCTGCCGACCATCATCGGGTGGATCGAGCAGTGGTACACGTACTCGCCCGGCGCCGCGAATTGGTAGCTAAAGGTGTCCTTGGTATCGAGCGCCGCCGAGTGGAAGACCTTGTTCTGCTCGGTCACCGTATGCGGGCTCGTATCGTCGTTGGTCCAGGTCACCGTGGTTCCGGCGACGACGGTCAACGTCGCCGGCATGAACTTAAAATTGTTGATTTCGACGGCGGCAGGGCTGGCAGCGGTCGTGACCGTTGCCTGGCCCGCAGCGCCGGCACCTGGCGAAGCCGCGGCGAGCAGCGCACCGGCCGCGAAGGCGGCAAGAAGCAGGCCGCTGCGTTTTGACGCCGGATTTCTGAACATCGACATGGCTTTTTCTTTCACGCGACGAGCGGGCTGTCGATCAGCGCCGGGGCGCCCTTGACAGGAACGTAATCGACCGTTCTGACCCCGAGATATTTGCCGAGCGTGCCGGCCGGCACCTGCATCGGGCTGAAGTGCGGCGCAGGGCCTGGCGGGGTAATCGGGAAGGCCGTCGATCGCGCGGTATGGAAGGTGATGTTGCCTTCCACCTTCTGGAAGATTTGATGGATGTGCCCGTTGAGCACGGTCACCGAGCCGAAGCGCTTCAGAGAGGAGAGCGCCCGTCCGGCATCCTGGGTGCCCCAGCCCCATTGCTCGTAGATCGTCCACAGCGGCACGTGCGCCATGACGACGATCGGCGTGCTCGCCGAGCGGCCGGCGACGTCCTTTTCCAGCCATTCGATTTGGTCGTTGCCGAGCATGGCGAGACCGCCCGGTTTGAAGCCGGGGAGGAAATTGAACACGTTGATCAGCGCGATAAAATGAACGCCGGCCATATCGAAGCTGTACCAGCCTCGCCCAAGCGTGTTCTTGCCGTAGCGCGCAAGATAGGCTTTGCCGTTGTCGGCATCGGCCACGTCGTGCTCGCCGGGTATGTGGAATACCTGCTTCCGGGCGCCGTTTATGACCTGGTCGGCGGTGTCCCACTGCTCCTCCTTGGAGAGATGGCTGATATCGCCAGTGTGGATCAGGAAGGCGGGCTGGGTTGGCATCGCCTTGATCTTGTCGATCGCCTCGCCGAGGGTGGCGGTAGGGTCGGGGTTCGCCGGCAGGTGAAAACCGATATGGCTGTCGCTGATCTGGACAAAGGTCAGATCGCCTGGTGTTGCCTCGGCAGCGGCGGCCGAGCCGATCAGCCCGATCGTGCGCGGCACGCCGCCGGCCAGGCTCCAGACGACGCCGGTGCCGGCCCAACCCATACACTTCAATAAGCCGCGGCGGTTGACGCCCGCCGGGCTCGACTGTTCGCTCGCGTCACGATCGGCCATTTCTCTCTCCTGAATGGCGTAATGGTTTGCGCCGATCCAGACCGGTGGTTTGCGGGGTTTATTCCCGGAAACGATGCGTCGAGCGGAGGAGCCTTGCAGCCAGCCGATCGAGCGGGAATGAGATCGAGGCGACGGCGATCGATGCGGAGACCTTTCAGCGCGCGCCGCATTCAAACGAGCGCGTCACTGCCTCCAGGGAATTTCGGGCACGAACCCGTGGTCTGTATCGGTGCGGGGAAGAATTTCTTCCTTCATTCAGGAGATGTCCGATGCGCCCGATGGAGACCCCATTCGTGAGTAACGACAAAATGGACGCGATCTTTCCGGTAGCCGGGACATTTATCGCGCTCCTCATCGTGCTTGTCGTCTGAGCGCGGATTATCCAGATGACCGCGACAGCACGAAATAGCGTCTTCTCCTTTTGCCGAATGGCACGCTCCGAGCATCGTCAATTTCCGATGAACGTCGGCGTGGCTCGTAGCCCCGGAGGGGACACGGCGCTGGGCTCTCCGAAGGCAGAGCTTCATCCCAGAGAGCACATTGTCATCATCGGCGGCGGCTTTGGCGGGCTCTCCACAGCCCGCGCCCTGCGCCATGCGCCGGTGCGGGTGACGCTGATCGACCGGCGCAATTACCATCTCTTCCAGCCGCTACTTTATCAAGTCGCGACCGCCGGGCTGTCGCCCGCCGACATCGCCTCGCCGATCC
Source organism: Allostellaceae bacterium (assembly GCA_036008325.1). Lineage (GTDB taxonomy): Bacteria > Pseudomonadota > Alphaproteobacteria > ATCC43930 > CGMCC-115725 > AP-15. The sequence goes on along the minus strand of DASYNW010000219.1, from coordinate 2,528 downwards.
GCGCAATCCTGAGAAGTCAGCGAAACATCACGGTTCTGCTCGGCAAGGTCACAGGGATCGATGTGGCCGGCAAGGCTGTGCTGATTGGTGATAAGCGCGTGGCCTATGACCGGCTCGTCATCGCCACGGGCGCGCGGCACGCCTATTTCAATCATGAGGAGTGGGAGCGGTTCGCGCCCGGGCTAAAGAAGATCGACGATGCGACCGATATCCGGTGTCGCATTCTGCTCGCCTTCGAGCGCGCCGATAACAGCAGCGACGAGAGAGAACGAAAGCGCCTGCTGAGTTTCGTGATTGTTGGTGGCGGCCCGACCGGCGTCGAGATGGCCGGTGCCATCGCCGAGCTCGCGCGCAAGGCGCTCTCGATCGATTTCCGCAACATTGATCCGAGATCGGCGCGCGTCGTCCTCGTCGAAAGCGGGCCGCGCGTGCTCGCAAACTTTCCCGAGCCGCTATCGGCGGTCGCCAAGCGCGCGCTCGAGAAGCTGGGTGTCGAAGTCCGTCTTGGCTCTCGCGTAAGCCGCTGCGACCCCGAAGGTGTCATCATATCCGATGAGCGGATCGAGGCCGACACGATCATTTGGGCGGCCGGGGTCATGGCGTCACCCGCCGCGAAGTGGCTCGGTGCTGAGATGGACCATGCCAGCCGGGTCGTGGTAGGACCCGAGCTCTCGCTCGACGGCCACCCGGATATTTTCGTGATCGGCGATACAGCGCTGGCCAAGGCAGCGGACGGCAAGCCGCTGCCCGGCATCGCGCCGGTCGCCAAGCAAGAGGGCGCCTATGTGGCGCGTGTAATTGTCGCGCGGGTGCGAGGCAGGCCGGCGCCGGCGCCCTTCCGCTATCGCCATCTCGGCACGATTGCGACGATCGGGCGCAAATCGGCGGTCGCCGATTTCGGCAATTTTCGCCTCAGCGGCTTTATCGCGTGGCTCCTCTGGGGCCTCGTTCACGTCTACTTTCTGGTCGGTTTCCGCAACCGGATCGCCGTGATGATGGGTTGGCTGTGGGCCTACGTGACCTTCAGCCGTGGCGCGCGGCTGATCACCGGCCACGAGACTTGAGTATAGGTCGCTAGGCACCGCAGCAATCGACTGCGCGCGGAGCTCGCGGTATCGGCCGCCCGCGCGGCCCTCGCCGTCGCGCGAGCGCCTACGCCAATAGTTCCCTCAGCGCTGCAGATCCGATTTCTGCGCCCACCCTTTCACCGGTGTCCATCGCGTCCCACGCTCGGAGCAACCGGGAGCGCGCGCGATGAAGGCGGGACATCACCGTTCCGAGCGGCACGCCCGTTACCTCGGCGATGTCGCGGTAGCCGAGCTCGTGCAGCTCGCGCAGGACGATCGTCTCGCGCAGCGGCGCCGGGAGCGCCTCGATCAGTTGGTCGAGATGCCGCAGATCGGATCGGCTCTCCAGCAGCGCCTCGGTGTCAATTGCGGACGTCGCGACCGCTCCGCCAAATTCCTCCTCCGCTTCGAGCGAGACCACATCCGCCGGACGATTGCGATCGAGCCAGCTGTAGCAGGTGCGCCGCACGATCTTCAGCACCCAGCTCTTTGCATCGTCGCCCCGATAGCTGTCGAAATACCGAAACGCCCGCAGAAACGCTTCCTGCACGACATCGCCGGCATCGGCATCGTTGCGCGTCATCCATCGCGCGAGCGAGTAGGCGGCATCGAGATGGGGAAGCGCTAGCGCCTCGAATCGCGCCTGTCGACGCAGATCGGTGTTCCTCGAGATTCGGCCTCGTGCAGCCTCGCTTGGTTTCCCGACACAGTCGATGGCAGGCGTAGTCGCGGTCAGACGACGGACACCCCGAAAGCTACCAAACCCTCGTTTTGGGCCGCTCTTTCCGCCTGCTCCAAGATCATTCTTCAATGTTACCATCCCCTTCACTCCTGGTTTGCGGGGTGAAGGAATGAGGCTGGACGGGGTTAAAGTCCTTGTCGTGCCTGTGATATCTCCTGAAATCCTCTAAGATGGCACCTGGCGACGCCACGTTACTGACCCGGTATGGCCACCCGGGGCCGAATTTTTACCCGCGAATCGCTGCGCACACCCAAGCTTGACGGCCTTCAGCGAATATGAACATTTATTAAAAGATCTAAAAGCGCGTGTTATGAGGCTGACCAACGACGCCCTGGGGGCTATCGAGTTCGGCCGGTTCCGGTTGCTGCCGCACCGTCGCGAACTTCGCGCCGACGGAGTCGCCGTCGAACTCGGCAGCCGCGCCTTCGATGTGCTCGTGGTCCTTGTCGAGGCGCGCGGCGCGCTCGTCACCAAGAACGACATCCTGAGCCGAGTCTGGCCGGACACGGTCGTAGAAGAGAATAACCTAGCTGTCCAGATCTCGACGCTGCGCAAAGCGCTCGGGGAGGATCGGGATTCCATCCGGACAGTGTCCGGTCGCGGCTACCGGTTCGCCGCCGAGATCCGTACTTGGCCGGCCGAGGCAGCGCATTCCACTCCGTCGAGCAATCTCCCGGCGACGGTCTCCAATTTGATCTGTCGTGAGCCCGAACACGAAG
>DASYNW010000218.1:0-2569 GCA_036008325.1 Allostellaceae bacterium | reverse complement strand
TCGCGCGGCCGCCTCGAGATCGGCTTTGTCAAGTCCGGCGCCACCGAGATGGTTTCGGGCGACGCCAACCCGATGCGCATCCGCGAGCGCGAATGGGAGGCGATCGACCTGATCGAAAAGTCGCTGACGAACCATGACGGGCCGTTCAGCTGGGAGGGCAAGTTCTTTATTCACCCGCATGTCAACATCTGGCCGCGCCCCTATCAGGAGCCGCGCCCGGATTTCTGGGCCGCGACCAGCGACCTGCCGACCTGCGCCGAATTGGGCCGCCGCGGCATGGTCAACACCCTCTTGTTCGGCGGCTACGACCGCACCCGCCAGGCCTTCGACGCCTATAAGGCGGCGCGCGAAGCGGCTGGGCTCTCGCCGCCGACAGAGAACCGGTTTTCCTACATGGCCTTTTGCTATGTCGGCGATACCGACGAAGAGGGCATTCGCATCGGCCAGAAGATCGCCTGGTTCCTGACCGTCAGCATCAAGAGCGCGCCGCAATTCGCGAAATTCCAGCCGGGCGCCGTGGCCCCCGAGATGGCGCCGGCGGCGTGGCGCACCGGCGCGTCCAGGCGTCCGCGGCCGACCAATCTCGACGCCGAGGTCTTGATCGGCCAGGGCCAGATGTTCGCCGGCAACCCCGACACCGTGGCGCGGCAGATCAAGGAGTTCCGTCGCCGGGTCGGCGGCGTCGGCCACATCATCATGATGACCCGGCAGGGGCTGGTGACCCACGCCGAGGCTGAAAAGAGCTTCACCCGCGCCGCCAAGGACGTGCTGCCGCAATTGCAGGATCTGGCGCCGATCGACGCGGACGAAGCGGCCTGGGCGGCCCGGCGCCCGGTGGCGGCCAAATGAGCGTCGCGCCCAAATGAGCATCGCATCGGACCAGCTTCGCGTCGGCCCGCACGAACTTGAAGTGCTGCGCCGTGCCGGCCGCGGCGGCGGCCCGCCGATCCTGCTGATCCACGGGGTCAATACCATCAACCCCGGGGCGCCGTTCCTCGACCGCCTGGCCGAGCACGGCGAGGTCATCGCACCCTCCCATCCGGGGTTCGGCAATTCGCCGCGGCTGGCCGATTTCGACACGATGTACGACCTCGTTCATCTCTATCTCGCGGTGCTGGATGCGATCGCCGGCGATCGGGTCACGATGATCGGGTTCTCGTTCGGCGGGTGGATCGCTACCGAGGTGGCGGCCTGCGCGCCCGCTAAGCTCGGCCGTCTGGTGCTGGTCGACCCGGTCGGGATCAAGCTCGGCGGCCGCGAGGAGCGCGACATCGCCCATTTCTTCAATACCTCGCCCGAGGAGCTGGAGCGGCGCGCCTGGCACGACCCGCAAAAGCGACCCGCGGGCAATTACGGGCTTGGCTGGCAGAATGCGATCGGCGAGGCGATGAGCGACGCGGACATGGTCGCTTTGGCGCGCAACTGGGACGCGCTCTGCCTCTATGCCTGGCGCCCGCACATGTACAACCCGCAGCTCAAGCACTGGCTGCACCGCATCGCCGTGCCGAGCCTGGTGCTGTGGGGGGCAAGCGATCGGATCGTCACCCCGGATTATGGGCATGCCTATAGCGAGCTGATCCCGAACGCGCGGTTCGAGGCGATCGAGGCCGCCGGGCACCACCCGGAGCTCGAGCAGCCGGGCGCGTTCGTCGATCGGGTGGCGGGTTTTCTAGACGAGCGGCATCAAAGGGCGGCGGCAGAGAGGACAAAGAGCGCATGATGTTCATCATTCGCAGCGCCGGCGAAAAGCCCTGCGCCGCGGTGATCCTGATCAAAGCGGTGCGAAAGACCCCGGCGATCGTCGCCGGCGCCGCGGGCAAGACCGATTATTTCTGTGTCGGCGAGCCCGAGGCCATCGCCGCGCTGCGCGCCCTAGGCCGCGAGGTCGTCGAGTTGCGGGACGGCTGGTACGAAGACGATGCCGGCGGCGGGATCGCGATCTCGGGGCACGGCAAATATTGGGAGGTGCGCGACACCCCGTTCACTGTCAGAGAGGCCGTGGGCCCGGCAGCGGAGCCGGCCCCTTCGGGCGCCGCCGACGGCGACCTCGTCAACGTCCGCGGCGCGGTTTTTGGCGCCTAATACTTTGCCGTCACCCCACGTCCGTCGTGGCCGGGCCGAGCCATTAGATGGCAGCTCCCACTGATATCGTTCGCGCTTTGCGCTTCGCGCGGCGCCGGCATGCGGCGGCGGCCTGGATCAGGACGCCGGCGGGCGGCCTGACTTTGCTGATCCTCGGCAGCTTCGTGCTCCGGCTGCTGTTCGCGGCATCGCTCGGTCTCGGCATCGACGAAAGCTACATGGTGGCGGCCGGGCGGCGGCTGCAGCTGAGCTACTTCGATCATCCGCCGATCGCCTGGTGGCTGGCCTGGGCGGCGGCGCATCTGGCCGGCAGCGACCGCCCGATCGTGGTGCGCCTGCCGTTCATCCTATTGTTCGCGCTGACCACCTGGCTGATGTACCGGGTGACCGCGGCACTGTTCGGCGCGCGGGCCGGGCTGTGGGCGGCGGTGCTGGCGAATTTGTGCCCGGTCATCGGCGTCACCACGGCAAGTTGGGTCCTGCCCGA
>DASYNW010000217.1:0-7338 GCA_036008325.1 Allostellaceae bacterium | reverse complement strand
CCGTGGTCGAGCCGCGATCTCGCCGCCCGCATCGCCATATGGCGCGACCGCGGCTGCGGCGAACTCGCCTTTGCCATCGGCGGCGTCGAGGGGCTCGGCGCTGCGGTCCTCGACCATGCCGAGGCGGCCTTGGCGCTCGGGCCGATGACCTGGCCGCATCTGCTGGTTCGCGGCATGCTGCTCGAGCAGCTCTACCGCGCCCAGCAGATCCTTGCCGGCCATCCCTATCACCGGGAGTAAGCGATGTTCCGGATCGGCATCGATGTCGGCGGCACCTTTACCGATCTGGTGGCGGTCGACGATCGCGGCGAGGCGACCCTGGAAAAGGCGCCCTCGACCCCCGACGACCCGTCGCTCGGGGTGTTCGACGGCCTCGATCTGTTGGCCCTCAGGCTTGGCCTGGAGCGCGCGGCGCTGCTGGGGGAGACCGAGCGCATCGTGCACGGCACCACGGTCGCCACCAACGCGCTGCTGCAGCGCACCGGCGCGCGGGTCGGGCTGTTGACCACCGCGGGGCATCGCGACGTGATCGAGATGCGCGAGGGGCTCAAGGATGACCGCTACAACCTGCGCCTGCCGCCGCCCGAGCAGCTGGTGCCGCGCCGGCTGCGGCTGGGGGTGCGCGAGCGGCTGCGCGGCGACGGCCGGGTCGAAACACCGCTCGATCGGGCGTCGCTCGACCACGCGATCGCAGTGCTGAAGCGCGAGCGGGTCGAGGCGGTGGCGGTGTGCTATCTGCACGCCTGGCGCGACCCGAGCCACGAGCAGGCGACGCGCGCGGCGCTCGAACACGAGCTGCCCGGAGTTTATGTCTCGCTATCGGCCGAGGTGCTGCCGCAGATCAAGGAATTCGAGCGGGTCTCGACGACAGTGGTCAACGCCTATGTCGGGCCGGCCGTGGCGCGCTATCTCGCCCGCCTCGAACAGCGGCTGGCCGAAGCCGGGTATGCCGGGCCGATCCTGATCATCCAGTCGCATGGCGGGGTGGCGCCGATCGCCGAGGCGGGCCGGCTGGCGGCGGGTGCCGTGCTGTCCGGGCCGGCGGGCGGGGTCGCCGGCAGCGTCCACGCGGCGCGGCTGGTCGGCGAAGGCAATCTGATCCCGTTCGACATGGGCGGCACCAGCACCGACATTTCGCTGATCGTCGACGGCCGGCCGGGTCTGGCCAATAGCCGCCGCGCCGCCGGTCACACGATCGCGCTCAACAGCCTCGACATCGCCAGCATCGGCGCCGGCGGCGGCTCGATTGCGCGGGTCGACCAGGGCGGCATCCTGCATGTCGGCCCGGCAAGCGCCGGTGCGGTTCCGGGCCCGGCCTGCTACGGTCAGGGCGGCGCCGAGGCGACGGTCACCGACGCCAACCTGGTGCTGGGCTATCTCGACCCGTCGAGCTTTCTCGGCGGTCGGCGCAAGCTCGACCGGGGCGCGGCCGAGGCGGCGGTCGACCGCATCGCCACCGCGCTCGGCGTCGATCGGCTGGCCGCGGCGCACGGCATCCATCGCGTCGTCAACACCGGCATGGCCGAGGGGGTGCGGCTCGTCTCGGTGCGGCGCGGCGTCGATCCGCGGCGCTTTGCGCTGCTCGCCTTTGGCGGCGCCTCGGGGCTGCACGCGACCGAGATCGCCCGCCAGCTCGACCTCACGCGGGTCATCGTGCCGCGGGTCGCCGCGGTGCTGTCGGCCTGGGGCATGCTGGCGACCGATCTGCGCTTCGAGGTGGCGCGCACCCATATCGGCGACACAAGGGCGCTCGACGGGGGCGCGGTCAAGCGGCTCTTCGCCGAGCTGGAGGCCGAGGGAATGGCGCGGCTGCGCGCCGGGTTCGCCGGACCGGCGCGGGCCACCCGCTCGGTCGAGATGCGCTATGGCGAGCAGGTGTTCGAGGTCGCGGTGCCGCTCGACGATGTCGATTGGGAAGCGGCCGACCCGCTGCCGCAGATCGTCGAGCGCTTTCACCGCCGCCACCAGGAGCTCTACACCTATGCCTCACCCGACCAGGAGACGGTGCTGGTCAATGCCCGCGTCGCCGTCAGCGGCATCCTCTCCGCCCTGCCGCAGGAGCCCGCCCTGGCCGCGGCCGCGCCGGCCTCGCCCCGCGCCGAGCACCGCATCTATCTCGACGATTGGGTCGCGGCGCCGGTGTGGGATTTCGATGCATTGGCCCCATCGCAGGCGATCCCCGGCCCGGCGATTATCGAGGGGGCGATGACCACGGTCCTGCTGCGCCCCGGCGACCGCGCCGTGGCAACCCCGCTCGGCTGGCTCGACATTGTCGTGCCGGGGCGCGGCTGATCGTCGATCCTCATTGTCGGCGCCGCATCATGATCGGCCGGCGCGATCGGGCTGGTTCGAGCTTGCGCATCGTGGCAAGCTGTCGGCTCCATCAAGCCCACGAGGCCGGCCATGAAGATCGAGCGCATTGACCATCTGAATTTGACCGTCGCCGAAATCGACCGCAGCGTCGAATTCTACAAGGGGGTGCTCGGCATGAAGGCCGAAAGTATCGGCGAAGGCCGCGCCGCGCTCTATTTCGGCCAGCAGAAGATCCATCTCGACCTCGCCGGCGGGGCGATGGCGGCGAGCGGCGAAAAGCGGCTGCCGGCGCATATCTGCTTTGTCACCGAGGCGCCGATCGGCGAAATCATGGCCCATCTCGAAGATTGCGGCGTTCCGGTGCGGATGCAGGGGCCGCGCGCCGGGGCGATCGGCACGATCCAATCGGTCTATATCGACGATCCCGACCAGAACTCGATCGAAATCTCCACCTACTGAGCCGCGTCGAGCGATCCTCCCGATCGCATCTGGAGCCGACCATGACCGAGGACGCACAGGGACATCGCCTCTCGGGTGCCTCCGCAACGGCCGGCGCCGCCTACGATCAGGCGGTGCGGGCGTTCAACCTCGTCCACGGCGACGCCGTGGGTCTGTTCGAGGCGGCACGCGAGGAGGCGCCCGGCTTTGCCATGGCATATCTGGGAAAAGCCTGGGTGTTCGCCTTGGCCAACGACCCCGGCCTGATGACCGAGGCCAAGTCGCTGGTCGAAACCGCCCGGTCCTTGACCGTGAACGAGCGCGAGCAGGCCCACCTCGCAGCCCTCTCCCAGTTGGTGCAGGGCGCGCGAGCGGCCGCGGTCGCGGTGCTCGACCGCCATTTGATGCATTACCCGTTCGACCTGGTGGCGCACCAGGCGGCAGCGCTGACCGACGGCTTTCTCGGCCGCTTTCCGTTGGTGCGGGACCGCTCGGCGCGCGCCCTGCCATTGTGGTCGAAGGACCAGCCGGGCTACGGGACTTTGCTCGCCTTTTACGGCTTCGGCCTCGAGGAAGCGGGCGACTATGCCCGCGCCGAGGACCAGTCGCGCGCCGCCGCCGAGCTCGAACCGCTGAGCTTCTGGCCGCATCACACGGTGGCGCATGTGATGGAAATGACCGGGCGCCCGGAAGACGGGCTCGGCTGGATGCTGGCGCGCGAGGCGCTGTGGACGGGCCCCGGTCACCTGAACCAGGTCCATATCTGGTGGCACCGGGCGCTGTTCCACCTCGAGCTCGGGCAATACGAGGCAGCCCTCGCGCTCTATGACGGGCCGATCCGCGCGACGCAGCGCCCGGTCGCGCTCAGCCTGACCAACGCCACCGCGCTGTTGTGGCGGCTCGACGCGATCGGCGTCGACATCGGCGGGCGCTGGCCGGAGCTGGCGGCGTTGTGGCAGGGCCACGCCGATGGGAAGTGCCTCGTTTTCGCCGACATCCACGCCGCGATGGCCGAATTGCGCTCGGGCCAGGAAACGCTGGTCGAGCGGCGGCTCGCGGCGATGCGCGCGACGGCGGCGAGCAAGGCCGAGGCGGCCGGGCTCTATCGCACCGTCGGCATCCCGGTGGTCGAGGGCCTGGCCGCGTTCTGCCGCGCCGCCTGGGCCGAGGCGGTCGAGCTCTTGCTGCCGGTTCGCTTCGATCTATGGCAGATCGGCGGCAGCCATGCGCAACGCGACGTCGTCGATTGGACCCTGACGGAGGCCGCGATCCGCGCCGGTCAGCGCGACATCGCCCGCGCGCTCGCCCACGAACGCATTGGAACCCGCCCGCGCAGCGCCTCGAACCGCCGCTTCCTGCGCCACGCCGAAGCGCTCGCCGCCTGACCGCGTCGGTCCGTGTCAACGGACCGGCCGGGGAGTGGCGGCGCGGCGGAGGCGGTCGTTGATAGCTCGGCCGAGGCCGTGCTCGGGGATCGGGGCGACGGCGATGCCGGTGAAGGGGGCGCGGTCGAGCCGGCGCAGCATCGCGAACAGATTGGCCGCGGCCTCGGCGAGGTCGCCCTTATAGCTGAGCCACAGCACCTCGGCAAAGCCGGACGGGGCGTCGGGGCCGAAGGCCAGCAGGGCCTCGCCGGGGCGGGCGTCTGTTGCCTCGAGGCGCAATGGCAAGGACGGCGCGTAATGGCTCGCCAGCAGGCCGGGCGAGCGCGGCGGGCCGGTGGGCGCGGCGGCGATCGGGCCGAGCACAGCCGCCAGCTCTTCGAGGGTGACGCCGCCGGGGCGGAGCAGGGCCGGGGTCGCGCCAGTCAGATCGAGCACCGTCGATTCGAGGCCGACCGGGGTGCGGCCGCCGTCGAGGATCAGCGCCACCTGGTCGCCGAGCTCGGCCACGACATGGCCGGCTTCGGTCGGACTGACCCGGCCCGAGCGGTTGGCCGAGGGGGCGGCGATCGGCCGCCCGGCGCCGCGCAGCAGCGCCTGCGCCACGGGGTGGGCGGGCGCGCGGATCGCGACCGTATCGAGCCCGGCGCCGGCCAGCAGCGACAGCCCGCTATCGGCGCGGCGCGGCAGGACCAGGCTCAGCGGACCCGGCCAGAAATGCGCGGCGAGGGCGCGGGCGCGGGTGTCGAAAACCGCCAATGGCTCGGCTTCGGCGAGGCCGGGAACATGCAAGATCAAAGGGTTGAAGCGCGGTCTGCCCTTGGCGGCGAAGATCGCGGCGACGGCGCGCTCGTCGGTCGCATCGGCGCCGAGCCCATAGACCGTCTCGGTCGGAAACGCGACGAGCTTTCCCGCGCGCAGCAACCGGGCGGCGCGCTCGATCGCGGGTGGGCAGGCGGGGACGATCCGGGCTGACACCGGCGCACTCTCGCCCGCCGTGGCGGGTCGGTGCAACCCCGCGCTGCGGCCAAAAGTCGGCGCCGGACCATCGGCATTGACATCCCCCCGAACCGCACGTAGATTGGAATTCATCTAAGAATGAGTCTAATCTACCAGGCGAGGGAGAGCATCAATGGACGAGAGGAAAAAGCTGACCACCGCCGCCGGCATCCCGGTCGGTGACAACCAGAACAGCCTGACCGCCGGCCCGCGCAGGCCGCTTTTGGTGCAGGATTGGCAGCTCTTTGAGAAGCATGCGCATTTCAATCGCGAGCGGATCCCCGAGCGGGTGGTGCATGCCAAGGGGTCGGGCGCCTATGGCACCCTGACGGTCACCGGCGACATCACCCGCTGGACCAAGGCCAGATTGTTCAGCCAGATCGGTAAACAAACCCCTTGCTTCTGGCGCTTTTCGACGGTCGCCGGCGAGCGTGGCGCCGCCGACGCCGAGCGCGACGTGCGCGGCTTTGCAATGAAATACTATACCGAGGACGGCAATTGGGATCTGGTCGGCAACAACACTCCGGTGTTCTTTGTCCGCGACCCGTACAAATTCCCCGATTTCATCCGCACCCAAAAGCGCGACCCCAAGACCAACCTGCGCAGCCCGACCTCGATGTGGGATTTCTGGTCGTTGTCGCCGGAGAGCCTGCATCAGGTCACGATCCTGATGTCGGACCGCGGGCTGCCGCAGAGCTTCCGTCATATGCACGGCTTTGGCAGCCACACCTTCAGCCTGATCGATCGCGAAAACCGGCGCTCCTGGGTCAAGTTTCACCTGAAGTCGATGCAGGGCATCGCCAATCTGACCAATGCCGAAGCGGCGCACCTCGTCGGCGACGACCGCGAGAGCCATCAACGCGACCTGTTCGCGGCGATCGAGCGCGGCGACCACCCGAAATGGCGCCTTTGCGTGCAGATCATGCCCGAGGCCGATGCCGACAGGACGCCCTACAACCCGTTCGACCTGACCAAGGTGTGGCCGCACCGGGATTATCCGCTGATCGAGGTCGGCGTCGTCGAATTGAACCGCAACCCCGAGAGTTATTTCGCCGAGGTCGAGCAGGCCTCGTTCTCGCCGGCCAATGTCGTGCCGGGGATCAGCCACAGTCCGGACAAGATGCTGCAATTCCGCATCTTCGCTTATGGCGACGCGCATCGTCACCGGCTCGGCGTCAACCACGAGAGCCTGCCGGTCAACCGGGCGCATGTGCCGGTCAACGACTATCACCGCGACGGAGCGATGCGCTTTGACGGCAATGGCGGCGGCGCCGTCAATTACGAGCCCAACAGCTTTGGCGGGCCGGTCGAGGACCCGGCGTTCAAGGAGCCGCCGTTGCCGATCTCGGGGGCGGCCGACCGCTACGACCACCGCCTCGGCAACGATGATTACGGTCAGCCCGGCAACCTGTTCCGGCTGATGTCCCCGGATCAGAAGCGGCAGTTGTTCGATAATATCGCCGCCGCGATGCAGGGGGTGCCAGAGGCGATCCAGCGCCGCCAGATCGCGCATTTCGCCAAGGCCGACCCGGCTTATGGCCAGGGCGTGGCCGAGCGGCTCGGGCTCGCGGCCGAGCGCGAGGCGGCGGAGTAGCCGGCTTACCCTCGCCGGTCATCCTACGCTACCCTCACCCACCGGCGCAGCGAGCGGGCGAGCGATGGCGGGACGGGTGATCACGATCGCGCAGCGCAAGGGGGGCGCCGGCAAAACCACCCTGGCGGCACAGCTCGCGGTCGCCTGGGTGCTGGGCGGCGCGCGGGTGGCGGTGCTCGACATCGATCCGCAGGCGAGCCTCTCGGCCTGGGTCGGGCTGCGCCGTGCCCGGTTCGGCGAGATCGGGATCGGCTTCGATTTTGCCGCACTGCCCGGCTGGCGCGCCGAATCGTGGATCGGCGATCGGGTGCTGCAGGCCGATTTCGTGTTGATCGACAGTCCGCCGCATATCGAGCCCGAGGCCCGCGTCGCGGTGCGTGCCGCGGGGCTGGTGCTGGTCCCGGTGCAGCCCTCGCCGCTCGATCTGTGGGCGACCGAGGCAACCCTGGCGATGGCGCGCGACGAGCGGCGGCAAATGCTGGCCGTGCTAAACCGCGTGGCGCCGCGTTCGAACGTCACCGCGCGCATCGCCGCGGCGCTTTCGCAGATGGGGGCGGCGATCGCGACCGCCCGGATCGGCAACCGCGTCGGCCTGGTGCAGGCGATGGCGCA
>DASYNW010000216.1:0-3829 GCA_036008325.1 Allostellaceae bacterium | reverse complement strand
GGCATGATGGGCCGGATGATGCGCGAATATTTCCTGCCGCTGTTGACCGATGTCGGCGTCATCCAGTTTTTGAAGCACGATCCCGAAATCGCCGACAGCGACGTGACGCCGGAATACTGCGCGCGGCACAACTGGCTGATCGGCTCGCCGGCGACAGTGGTCGAGAAGATCGAGCGGATGTATGACGAGGTCGGCGGCTTTGGCTCGCTGCTGCTGTTCTGTTTCGACTACAGCGGCAACCCTGAGGCGTGGCGCGAATCGATGCGACTGCTGGCGCGGGAGGTAATGCCCAAGGTCGCGCACCTGTCGCCCGGCTGAGAGGCAATCGGCGCAGCGGTCAGATCGTGATAATACTGTTCAGCTTTGCTCGAACCAAATGGGCGATTTCCCATGGCACAGCGGCGCCGGCATAGTGAATGGGACGGGCCTGCGTATCGATGCTGCGGATGTGACTGAGCAGGATCTCGCCGACAACCGGAAGACCGGCGGGCAACACGACGCTGGTCGGGAAGGGGCGAGTGCGCGAGGTGATCGGACAGACGACCGCGAGGCCCGTGTTCTCGGTGAAGATGGCTGCCGAAACCACCAGGGCCGGGCGGCGACCGGCTTGCTCTCGATCTCTGATCGGGTCGAAATCGGTCCAGATCAGATCGCCGCTTTTCGGCACATAGGCCGGAGCCGTCATTCCTCGACCGTCTCGCGCCCAATATCCGGTCCCCAATCGAAGGCCCCGGCATAAAGCGCCCGCCATTCTTCGGGGCTCTTGCCTCGGAACGACTCGTCCAACGCGAATTGCGGGGCCGGGCGCCGGATCAGAATGTCGCCGTCATGCGCCTCGATCTCGACCCGTTCGCCATCGCACAGCCCAATGGCCTGGACGATCTCACCCGGAAACCTGATGGCAAGATTCTTGCCCCATTTGCCCACGACGGCGCGTGACACCACTACCTCCGCCGTTAGAAGATATCCCTAAGATATCTCTCCCGCGGATCTCTTTCCAAGGCAACCGGGTGTCGGTGCCCGCGCCTCGGCTCGCCGGTTCGGCTCAGGCGGCGCGGCGCCGTTGCGGTTGCGGCGCCGGGGCGGCGACGCGGAACGGATGATCGGCGGCGACCGGGACCCGGCGGCCGATCAGGCGCTCGATGTCTCTGAGGTAGGCGCGCTCCTCGGTGTCGCACAACGAGATCGCGGCGCCCCGGGCTCCGGCGCGCGCGGTGCGGCCGATGCGGTGGACATAGGTTTCCGGAACATTCGGCAATTCGTAGTTGACCACATGGCTGATCGCGTCGATGTCGATGCCGCGCGCGGCGATGTCGGTGGCGACCAGCACCCGCACCTTACCGGCTCGGAACTCTTCGAGCGCGCGCTGGCGGGCGCCCTGCGATTTGTTGCCGTGGATCGCCTCGGCGCCGAACCCGGCGCGGACGAGCTGCTCGGCGAGCCGGTTGGCGGCGTGCTTGGTGCGGGTGAAGACCAGCACGCGGGCCAACGCCGGGTCGCGCAGCATCGCGCACAGCAAGGCCCGCTTGTCGGCGCGCTCGACGAACATGACGGCCTGCTCGGTCAATTCGACGGTGGAGGCCGCCGGGGTCACCTCGACCCGCACCGGGGCGTCGAGGATCGCGGCGGCGAGGCGCGCGATGTCGGGCGGCATCGTCGCCGAGAACAGCAGCGTCTGGCGCGGCCTTGGCAGCAGCGGGACGATCTTTCTGACGTCGCGGATAAAGCCCATGTCGAGCATCCGGTCGGCCTCGTCGAGGACGAAGGTTTCGACGCGGTCAAGCCGGACATGCCCCTGCCCGATCAGGTCGAGGAGCCGCCCCGGCGTCGCCACCAGGACATCGACCCCGCGCGCCATCGCCGCGACCTGCGGCGCCTGGCCGACGCCGCCGAAGATCACCGTCGCACGCAGCCCGAGATGGCGGCCGTAAGCGCGAAAGCTGTCGCGAATCTGCAAGGCCAGCTCGCGGGTCGGGGTCAGCACCAGGCAGCGCGCTGTCTTGCGGGCGAGCGCCGGTGGCGCCGGCTGGCGGCGATCGGCCGAAAGACGCTGCAGGATCGGCAGCGCAAAGGCCGCGGTCTTGCCGGTGCCGGTCTGGGCGATCCCGAGGAGATCGCGGCCGGCCAGCAGATGCGGGATCGCCTGGATCTGGATCGGGGTCGGCGCGGCATAGCCTTCCTCGGCGAGCGCGCGACGAATCGGTTCGACGAGTGCGAGGTCTTGAAATTCAGTCACGTATTTTAGTTCTTTCTGGTTCGACGGCCGGACAGGATGGCGTGCGCCCAGAGTTGCGGATGCGGCGTACCGGCGATGTCGGGGGATGATGAAGACGTTCTGCGGGGCGGCTTTCTCTGGTTTTGCCGCGGCTCGAAGCTGCTGCCCCGAATGGCCGCCGACGCTTACCCCGGCGAGCACGATGCTCTGGAAGGCAAATGCGCCGTCCCCATTTCAAAGTCAACCCGCGCTGCCCGGCCGGCTGTTGCGCGCGGCCGTTGTTGCGCCACCCGCGGGGATGAGGCAAGCTGCCGCACCTGGGGACGAGCGGCAGCCGGATCACCCCACCAGATCAGCCGATATGTGCATCTGGATCGAACGAGAAGTAAGATGACGACCGGGCCGGGGCCGATTATAAGGCGCCGCCGATAGGTGGCCCAATCTGCACCCACACCGGCTGCATCCGCACCGGGCGGACCGCCGGGACTGCGACAACGCCGGATCGGGCATCGCCCGGCCCGCGAGGAGGAGCCTAGTGCAGCCGACCGACATCAGCGTCCCCGATTATTTCCATAAAGTCGTCGATTGCCAGTGGGCGTGCCCAGCGCACACGCCGGTGCCGGAATACATCCGCATGATCGCCGACCAGCGCTATACCGACGCCTATATGGTCAACTGGTACTCGAACATCTTTCCCGGCATCCTCGGGCGCACCTGCGACCGCCCCTGCGAGCCCGCCTGCCGGCGCGGACGGGTCGAGGACCAACCGGTGGCGATCTGCCGGCTGAAACGCGTCGCCGCCGACAACAAGGGCGATATCACACCCTATCTGCCACAGATCCCGCGCGAGAAGAACGGCAAGCGCATCGCCTTGGTCGGCGCCGGGCCGGCCTCGTTGACGGTCGCCCGCGACCTGTTGCCGCTCGGCTATCAGTGCGTCATGTTCGACGGCGACGCCAAGGGCGGCGGCATGATGCGCACCCAGATCCCGCGCTTCCGCCTGCCCGAGAGAGTCACCGACGAGGAGGTCGACCTGGTGCTCGATCTGGGGGTCGAGCCGCGTTTCGGCGAATCGATCGGCAGCCTCAAGGCCCTGCTCGCCAAGGATTGGGACGCGGTGTTCGTCGGCTGCGGCGCACCGCGCGGGCGTGACCTCGAGATCCCGGGCCGCCACGAGGCCGCGGCCAACATTCACATCGGCATCGATTGGCTCTCCAGCGTCTCGTTCGGCCATGTCGACAAGATCGGGCGCCGCGTCGTCGTGCTCGGCGGCGGCAACACGGCGATGGATTGCTGCCGCTCGTCGCGGCGCCTCGGCGGCGAGGAGGTCACCGTCGTCGTGCGCAGCGGGTTCGAGGAAATGAAAGCCTCGCCCTGGGAGAAGGAGGATGCGACGCATGAAGGCATCCCGATTCTCAACTGGCTGGTGCCGAAAGAATTCACCCACGAGGACGGCCGGCTGACCGGGGTGCTGTTCGAAAAGGTCAAGGCCGAGCACGACGAGCGCGGCCGCCGCAACCTGGTCCCGACCGGCGAGCCCGATACCCATATCGCCTGCGACGATGTGTTGATCGCGGTCGGCCAGGAGAACGCCTTCCCATGGATCGAGCGCGA
>DASYNW010000215.1:0-3266 GCA_036008325.1 Allostellaceae bacterium | reverse complement strand
GGATGCGCTGCGCTGACGGCGGTCAGCACTTACATTATATATTTGAGTTTCTTGGTATTTATGCTGTCGAGGAGTCTATATCTTCGTGGTGTCGATGACGACATAGCGGGTAACACTCGGGGTGACAAGGTATTCGCGGAGACGGATTCTAACGGTGGCGAGACCCATCCATGGAAGACGGTGGTCTGGCTGAGGCGCGCCGGTCATCTATTTTCAACCACCTTGCTGGAGGCGAACAGCTTTGACGTATCGGTTGCCATGAAATGGCGAGACGATGGTCACCTCGTCTTGCAGCTTGAGTTCGGGTGCGACGGCAACCACACGGCGCCTGTCGAGACCGTCGGGCCGATCCATATCACCTACCGCTTCGGCGCAACCGGCTTCGCCCTGCACCCCGGTTACGAACCATCGGCCCGTCTTAATTCCGCGCAGCCGTGCGATTGACGCGCTCTATTCGCCGAGTTGGATTGCGCCTTTTGAAGTTCGCGATGTATATCACTTGGGGGCTTGCCGGCCTCTGTATCCTGTACTATGCGGCCGCCTCACTTTACGTATCTTTTGTGGATATCCCTGGTCTCAATCGGTTTCTTGGCGACGCTTCGGCAATCAATGGCCGCGGGGATGAGGTAACCGCCGAAACCGATCGCGACGATATCGCCGGGCTCCAGGCCAAGACGGTGATCAGGCTCAAACCGGTGCATCATTGGTTCGCCACGAGCTTGCTTACGGCGGAGAGCAGCCACTACCTCGTCGGTTTCAAATGGCGCGGCGACGACAGGCTCGTGCTGATATTGGATTTCGGCTGCGCCGCGCACACGACCGTTCCGGTGCGCAGGATCGGGACGATCCGGATCGACTACCGTTTCGACCGCACCGTCATTCTGCCCAATCACGGCTACAGCTCGTTCCCGCGCGATACGCCCCGAAAGCCCTGCGAGTGACCGCGTGGAGCCGCCCCTGCCCGCCGGGCAGACCCGCGCCTGGTAGGTTCTGGTCGGGACTCCATTGCGGGACGCCGCGATGGATTGGGTGGGGCCACGACGCGCGGTATGCTGGCCGCAGCCCCAGCCAAGCACCCCGACCGATCATGCCCGGCCTTGCCATTTCCAACGCACCGCTCGACCTCGTCGCCCACGTCATTCAGGTGGCGCTGACCCCGGTCTTCCTGCTGTCCGGCATCGCCACGCTGCTGAACGTGTTCTCGACCCGGCTCGCGCGTGTCGCCGACCTGATCGCCAAGGCGACCGACACCGATCAGGCGGACTTACCAGCGGACCTGGCCACCTATCTGTCGCATTTGCGCCGGCGCTCGCTGGCGCTCGACGTGGCGGTCGTGCTCGGCGCGATCGGCGGGGCGGCGACCTGCATTTCGGTGCTGACCCTCTTTGTCGGCGCGCTCAAGGACGCCACCGTCGCCTCGGTGCTGTTCACCACCTTCGGGCTTGCGGTCATCTGCACGATCGGGGCGATCGCCGCGTACACCGCGGAAATGCTCATGGCCGGCAGCGGCATGCGCGCCGAGGTCGCCGCCAGCCGCCGCTCCGCCAAACCCGGCTGAGCCGCCGCGGCCCGGCCCGCCGCGCTCCGGTCGCAGCGGCGGGGGGTCTGCCGGGGCCCGCTCGGCGCACCACATTCAAGCAAGTCCGCCTCATTGCCGGTCGGCGACGGAATCTTTGTCTTTGCCGGCGATACCGGCGCGGGTGCATCAGAGAAGGCCCCACCATGGATGTCGTCTTCGCCGCCCCGTTGGCGCCCGCCTCCCGGTTGCGCGCGGCCATCCGCGAGTGCACCCGGCTCGATGAAACGCAGGCCGTGGCGCAGATCCTCGCCGCCGCCGAAATGCCGCCGCAGATGCGCGACCGGATCGCCAAGCGAGCCCACGATCTGGTGACCGCGGTGCGCCGCGAGCGGCAGGGCCGCGGCGGGATCGACGCGCTCCTGCACGAATACGCGCTGTCCTCGCAGGAGGGGGTGGCGCTGCTGTGCCTCGCCGAGGCTCTGCTGCGCATTCCCGATGCCGACACGATCGACCAGCTGATCCGCGACAAGCTCGGCGAGGCCGATTGGGCGCGCCATCTCGGGCATTCGGATTCGGTCTTTGTCAACGCCTCGACCTGGGCGCTGATGCTGACCGGGAGGCTCTTGCATGCCGAGCCGGGCGGGCATGATCTGCGCGCCGCCCTGCACCGCTTTGTCGCGCGCTCGGGCGAGCCGGTGGTGCGCCAGGCGGTCGTCGCGGCGATGCGTATCCTCGCCCGCCAGTTCGTGATCGGGCGGACCATCGCCGAGGCGCTCGACCGCGCCCGCCCCGCCGAGCGGCAGGGCTGGCGGCACTCCTACGACATGCTCGGCGAGGCGGCGCATACCGCGGCCGATGCGGCGCGCTACCTCCACGCCTACGAGGAGGCGATCGGGGCGATCGGGGCGTCCGTGGCCGGGCGGCCGGTGAGCGAGGCGCCGGGCATCTCGGTCAAGCTGTCGGCCCTCCACCCGCGCTTTGAGAGGGCGCAGCGCGACCGGGTGCTGGCCGAGCTGGCCCCAAATCTGTTGGGGCTCGCGCGCCGGGCAGCCGACGCCGGCATCGGCTTTACCATCGACGCCGAGGAGGCCGAACGGCTCGATCTGTCGCTCGATCTGGTCGAAGAATTGGCGCTCGCCCCCGAGCTCGCCGGCTGGGACGGGCTCGGCCTCGCCGTCCAGGCCTATCAAAAGCGCGCCTTGCCGCTGCTCGACTGGCTCGCCGACCTCGCCGGCCGCGGCCGCCGCCGGCTGATGGTCCGCCTGGTCAAGGGTGCCTATTGGGACAGCGAGATCAAGCGCAGCCAGGAGCGCGGGCTCGACGGCTATCCGGTCTACACCCGCAAGCTCGCCACCGACGTCTCCTATCTTGCTTGCGCGCGTCGGATGTTCGGCGCCGGCGACGCGTTCTATCCGCAATTTGCCACCCACAACGCGCACACCGTCGCCGCCGTCACCGAGCTCGCCGGCGAGCGCAGAGACTGGGAGTTCCAGCGCCTGCACGGCATGGGCGAGGCGCTCTACGACCAGATCGTCGGGCCCGAGCGGCTGGATCGGCCGTGCCGGGTCTATGCGCCGGTCGGCAGCCATGAGGAGCTCTTGGCCTATCTGGTGCGGCGGCTCCTCGAAAACGGCGCCAACACCTCGTTTGTCAACCGCATCGTCGACGAGGGCCAGCCGATCGATCAGATCATCGCCGACCCGGCGGCGCGTCTGGCCCGGCTGCCGGCAAAGCCGCACCCGCGCAT
>DASYNW010000214.1:0-2906 GCA_036008325.1 Allostellaceae bacterium | reverse complement strand
CCGCTCGCCGGCGAGCGGACACGGATCATCGACCTGAAGGGCAAGCGCGTCCTGCCCGGCCTGATCGACAACCACCTCCACATCATCCGGGGCGGGCTCAATTTCAACATGGAGCTGCGCTGGGACGGTGTGCGCTCGCTTGCCGACGCGATGGCGATGCTGAAGCGCCAGGTCGAAATCACGCCGCCGCCACAATGGGTGCGCGTCGTTGGGGGGTTCACCGAACACCAGTTTGCCGAGAAGCGGCTGCCGACATTGGACGAGATCAATGCGGTGGCTCCCGACACGCCAGTGTTCATCCTGCATCTCTACGATCGTGCGCTGCTGAACAAGGCGGCATTGCGCGCGGTCGGCTACACCGCGGAGACGCCGGTGCCACCCGGCGGCGAAATGGTTTTCGACAGCTACGACAATCCGACCGGGCTGCTGTTGGCGAAGCCGAATGCCGGCATCCTCTACGCGGCGCTTGCCAAGGGCCCGAAGCTCCCGTTCGACTACCAGCTCAACTCCACGCGGCATTTCATGCGCGAGCTGAACCGGCTCGGCGTGACCGGCGCGATCGACGCCGGCGGCGGCTCTCAGAACTACCCGGAAGACTACGCCGTTATCGAGAAGCTGGCCGCTGAAGGCCAGCTGACCGTGCGCATCGCCTACAACCTCTTCACCCAGAAACCAAAGGGCGAGAAAGACGATTTCCTCAACTGGACGAAAACCTCGAAATACCAGCAAGGCACGGATTATTTTCGCCACAACGGGGGCGGCGAGATGCTGGTCTTCTCGGCCGCCGATTTCGAGGATTTCCGCCAGCCGCGCCCCGATATGCCGGCGGAAATGGAAAACGAGCTCGAAGAGGTGGTGCGCATTTTGGCACACAACCGCTGGCCTTGGCGGCTGCACGCGACCTATGACGAGACGATCTCCCGCGCGCTCGACGCGTTCGAGCGGGTCAACCAGGACATCCCGATCGATGGACTCCACTGGTTCATTGATCACGCCGAGACGATCTCGGGCCGGTCGATCGACCGCATCGCGGCACTCGGCGGCGGCATCGCCGTGCAGCACCGCATGGCCTACCAGGGTGAATATTTTGTCGAGCGCTACGGCCTCGGCGCCGCGGAAGCGACACCGCCGATCGCCCGGATGTTGCAGTCCGGCATCCCGGTCTCGGCCGGTACCGACGCCACCCGCGTCGCCTCTTACAATCCGTGGGTGTCGCTCGCCTGGCTCGTCACCGGAAAGACGGTCGGCGGCCTGCATCTCTATCCGCGGCGCAACTGCCTGGATCGCGAGACGGCGCTACGGATGTGGACCGAAAACGTCACCTGGTTCTCGAACGAGGAAGGCAGGAAGGGTCGCATCGAGGTCGGCCAGCTTGCCGACCTCATCGTCCCCGACCGCGACTATTTTGCCTGCTCAGAGGACGAGATCGCCGGCATCGCGGCTGACCTGACAATCGTCGGCGGCAACGTGGTGTATGGCGCCGGGGACTTTGGCGCCCTCGACGACGCCGGGCCACCGCCGGCGATGCCCGATTGGTCGCCCGTCCGGCGGTTTGGCGGGTATGCCGCTTGGGGCGACCGCTCCGGTTCGGGAGAGGCAGCGGCCCGGCGGTCGCTTGCCGCCAGCTGCAGTTGCGCGAACCATTGCGGCATCCATGGACACGATCATGCCGCCGCCCGTTCGGCACGGCTGCCGGTCAGCGATCTGAGGTCCTTCTGGGGCGCGCTTGGGTGCAGCTGCTTCGCATTCTAACTCGAGGCGTCTGGGCGCCCATGACACGAGCGATGCAGATGCAGACATCGCTCTCCACAAAGGCGGATGGTGCCGGGTCGGCATGGAGTCCGTTCCAGTACACTACCTTTGCCGTGCTCTGGGCGGCGACGGTCTTTTCCAATATCGGCAGCTGGATGCAGAACGCCGCGGCGGGCTGGCTGATGACCAGCCTCAGCCCGGAGCCATTCACAGTGGCCCTTGTCCAGGCAGCAACGAGCTTGCCCATGTTCCTGTTCAGCCTCCCTGCCGGAGGATTGGCCGACATCTTCGACCGCCGCCGCCTTCTTATCGTGGTGCAGATCGCGGCGGTGGCGGTCGCCGCCCTGTTCGCGATCTTCGTACGGCTGGAGTGGATCACACCCAACTGGCTGCTGACATTTATTTCCCTGTCCGGGATCGCGACGGTTCTGGCTATGCCGTCGTGGCAGGCTATCGTACCGCAGCTCGTGCCAAAGGAAGAGCTCCGTTCTGCGGTCGCCCTCAACGGCGTGGGCTTAAATATCAGCCGAGCCATCGGTCCGGCGTTGGCCGGCCTGACGATTGGCGCCCTCGGCATGGCTGCGCCCTATTGGATCAATGCCTTGAGCACGTTCGCCGTCATCGCCGCGCTGATCTGGTGGCGCCCTCCCCAACCGATCGCACAGTCTCTGCCCGCCGAGCGCTTCGTCACCGCGATTCGCAGCGGTTTGCGCTACGCTCGCTCTAATCCGGATTTGCGCGCGACGCTGATCCGGTCCGCCGGCTTTTTTCCGCTCGCGAGCGTCTATTGGGCGCTTTTGCCGCTTCTGGTGCGCGCGCGAATCGCGGGCGGCCCGGAGACATACGGCATACTCCTCGCCGCAATCGGCGCCGGCGCTGTTTGCGGCGCATTCGTATTGCCGGCAGCGGCAAAGCTGGGTGCGGATCGGGTCATGGCCGGGGCGACGGTCGGGACGACACTTGCGCTCGTCCTGTTCGCCATCGCT
The DNA here is from genome assembly GCA_036008325.1 of Allostellaceae bacterium. Classification (GTDB taxonomy): domain Bacteria; phylum Pseudomonadota; class Alphaproteobacteria; order ATCC43930; family CGMCC-115725; genus AP-15. The sequence continues at coordinate 168 of DASYNW010000214.1, read as the reverse complement.
CGTGAGCCCGCAACCGGCTTGATCGCGTGCGTGCTTGCCGGAATTTCCTGGGTTGGCGCGATCGCCACCTTGAACGTATCGGCCCAATTTGCACTGCCGGGCTGGGTCCGCGGGCGGGGGATGGCGATGTTCGCAACCGTGCAATTCGCGGGCTTGGCCGTCGGCAGC
>DASYNW010000213.1:0-5306 GCA_036008325.1 Allostellaceae bacterium | reverse complement strand
TGGGTCAGGTCGCGCCGCACGCCGCTGCCAATGGTGTGGAAATGCACCGGAAGGCCGCTGGCCGCGACGGCGCTCCACATCGGTTCCCACCACGGGTCCCACAGCGGGGTCATGCCGGCCCGGCGCGAGATTTCGAGGCCGCGCACGCCGCCGCGTCGCGCCACCCGCTCGATCTCGCCGACCGCGGCGTCGATGTCGTGGTTCGGAATGCAGGCGAGCCCGGCAAAGCGGTCGGGATGGCTGTTGCAAAAGCCGGACAGCCATTCGTTGTAGATGCGCAGCATCTCCCCGGCGGCTTCGTCGTCGTTGATCCGGCTGGTGGCGCCGAGGATGCCGTAGAGGACCTCGGCCTGAATGCCGTCGCGATCCTGGTCCTTGATCCGCAATTCGGGGTCGGTCAGCCGGCGGACGCCCTTTTTGCCGTCGTCATAGAGCCCTTGCGCGGCCATCCGGTCGGAGCGGTGGATCTTGCCGGGCTCGTAGAGGCGGCCGGCCGAGCCCATGCCGTTCATCAGCCCGAACGAAGCGCCCGAGCGGGTCACCCATTCCGGGCCGCGCTCGCCCTCGGTCACATAGGGCATGCGGTCCTTCAATGCCGCGGGCGCGTTGGCGGTGAACAGATCGGGCGGCAGCCAGATCAGATCGACATGGCAATCGGCCGAGATCACGTCGTATTTCATTTTCTACCCTCCGTGCGGACCCAGCGTTAGCATGACTGGCATAAAGCGCGGGCGCGACTGAAATCTCCACTGCGGCGAGGCGTGAAACAGCTATGGGCGAGACTCGGGCGAACATGCCGTTGGCGGGGGTTACGGTCATCGATTTCGGCCAGATCTTCCAGGGGCCCTATGCGACCCTCTTGATGGCCAAGGCCGGCGCCTTTGTGATCAAGATCGAGCCGCCGCGCGGCGAGCCCGGGCGGCGCCGCGCCGAGCCCGGCAAGAGCGCCACCCTGCCGTTCGCGATGCTGAACCAGAACAAGCACGGGGTGACGTTGAACCTGAAGGCGCCGCGCGGCCGCGAACTCCTGTTCCGCATGGTCGAGCGCGCCGATGTGCTGCTCGAAAATTTCTCTCCGGGGACGATGGACGGGCTCGGCGTCGGCTATGAGCGCCTGCGCGAAGTGAACCCGCGGCTGGTCTATGCCTCGGGCACCGGCTTTGGCCTGAGCGGCCCCGACCGCGACAATCTGGCGATGGACATGACGATCCAGGCGGCCTCCGGGATCATGAGCGTCACCGGCTTCCCCGACGGCCCGCCGGTCAAGGCCGGCCCGACCCTGGTCGACTTCATGGGCGGGATTCATCTCTACGCAGGCGTGGTGACGGCTCTCTACGACCGCGACCGCAGCGGGGTGGGCCGGCTCGTCGAAGTATCGATGCAGGAGACGGTGTATCCGAGCCTCGCCAGCAGCTTCGAATACTATCACCGCACCGGCAAGGTCCCGCCGCGCACCGGCAACCGCCAATCGGCGCTGAACAGCGCGCCCTACAACGTCTTCCCGACCAATGACGGGCATGTCGCGATCCATATCGTGACCGAGGCGCATTTCCAGAATTTGCTGAAGGCGATGGGCCGTGAGGATCTGGCCGAGGACCCGCGCTTTGCGACCAATGCCGGCCGCGTCGCCCACATGGACGAGACCGACGCGCTGGTCGCCGATTGGACCCGCACCCTCGGCAAGATGGAGGTGTTCGCCCGCACCAAGGAATACCGTATTCCGTGCGCGCCGGTGCGCAACGCGCCCGAGGTCATGAACGACCCGCACATGCACGAACGCGGCATGCTGGAGCGGATCGACCACCCCGAGCTGGGGCCGATCGTGGTGCCGACGACGCCCTTGCGCCTGCACGGCGCCGACAAGGTCGAGACCCGCCCGAGCCCGACCATCGGCCAGCACAATGCCGAGATCTACGGCGGCTGGCTCGGGCTGTTGGTTGGCGAAATCGCCGAGCTCGAGGCCGGCGGCGTGATCTGACCGGCTGCCCGCCGGATCACCAAAAGTCGGCTTTGCCGATTTACAGCGGTCGGGCCGGCGTGGCACTTTCGGACGATGGCAGGACGGCTCGCGGGCAAGCGCGCATTGGTGACGGCGGCGGCGCAGGGGATCGGCCGGGCGACGGCGCTGGCCTTTGCCGCTGAGGGGGCGAGCGTCTTGGCGACCGATGTCGCCGAGGACAAGCTCGCACCGCTGGCCGACGCGCTGATCGCGACCCGCCGGCTCGACGTGACCGAGGACGACGCGGTGGCGGCGCTCGCCGCCGAGCTCGGGCCGGTCGACGTGTTGTTCAACTGCGCCGGCTTTGTCCATCACGGCACGATCCTCGACGCCGAGCCGCTCGACTGGGACGCCTCGTTCGCGCTCAACGTGCGCTCGATGTTCGTAATGATCCGCGCCTTTCTGCCAAAGATGCTGGAGCGCGGAGCGGGCGGCTCGATCATCAACATGGCCTCGACCGTCTCCTCGGTCAAAGGCGCCCCCAATCGCTGCGTCTATGGCGCGACCAAGGCGGCGGTGATCGGGTTGACCAAATCGGTCGCCGCCGATTTCATTACCCAAGGCATACGCTGCAACGCGATCTGCCCGGGCACCATCGAGACCCCGTCGCTCGACGACCGCATTGCCGCGCAGGGCGTGCGCATCGTCGGCGGCAGCGAGGCGGCGCGGCGCGCCTTTGTCGAGCGCCAACCCTTGGGCCGGCTCGGCACTCCGGAGGAGGTGGCGGCACTCGCGGTTTATCTGGCCGCCGACGAGTCCTCGTTCACCACCGGTGCGATCCATGTGATCGACGGCGGCTTTACCCTTTGAGCCAGAATTTGTGAGCCAGAACAGGAGGCAATGCGATGAAGCTGCTTCGCTACGGACCCGCCGGCCGGGAAAAGCCGGGCCTCGTCGATCGCGACGGCAAGATCCGCGATCTTTCCGGCACGCTCGGCGACATCGACGGCGAGACGCTGGCGCCGGCGTCGCTCGACCGGCTGCGCGGCATCGACCCGGCGAGCCTGCCGCTGGTTTCCGGCACGCCGCGGCTCGGCCCCTGCGTCGGGCGGGTCCCGAAATTCATCGCCATCGGGCTCAACTACCGCCAGCACGCGGCTGAGACCGGGGCCGCGATCCCCAAAGAGCCGATCATCTTCATGAAGGCGACGTCGTCGATCTGCGGCCCCGACGACGAGGTGATGATCCCCAAGGCCTCGCAAAAAACTGATTGGGAGGTCGAGCTCGGCATCGTCATCGGCAGCCTCGCCCGCTATGTCGCGGCCAATGACGCGCGCCGCTACATCGCCGGCTACTGCATCGTCAACGACGTTTCCGAGCGCGAGTTTCAGATCGAGCGCGGCGGTCAGTGGACCAAGGGCAAGAGTGCGGACACCTTTGGCCCGATCGGGCCCTGGGTGGTCACCGCCGACGAAGTGCCCGACCCGGGCAAGCTCGCGCTGTGGACCGAGGTCAACGGCAAGCGGGTGCAGAGCAGCAGCACCGCCGATTTGATCTTCGGCATCGACGAGATCGTCAGCTACGTCAGCCACTTCCTCAGCCTGATGCCGGGCGACGTGATCGCCACCGGGACGCCTTCGGGGGTCGGGCTCGGCATGAAGCCGCCGCAATTCCTCAAGCCCGGCGACCGGATGCGGCTGTCGGTCGAGGGGCTGGGCGAGCAGAACCAGCGCGTCGTCGCGTTCGGCGGATAGAAATGCACGAGCGCCGCCCCGGCTTCTTTCGCGACGACGCCCCTTCGGGCCGCCGGGTCGACGCCAAAGTGAAATGGTTCAGCGCCAGCAAGGGTTTCGGTTTCGTCACCCCGACCGACGGGTCGCCGGACGCGTTTCTGCCGATGGCGGTGCTGCGCCGCGCCGGCTACGAGGAGCTGCGCGACGGCGCCTCGATCAGCTGCGAGGTCGGCGCCGGGGCCAAGGGTCCGCTGGTGACCAGCGTGCTGAGCGTCGACAACGGCACGGCGATGGCGCAATCGGGCCGCGCCGGTGGGTTTGAGCGTCGCATCGGCGGGAATTCGACGACCCTGGAAGGCGTGGTAAAACGATTCGATCCCGGCAGGGGCTATGGGTTCGTCGCGCCCGATAGCGGCGGCAAGGATGTGTTCATCCACATCACCGCGCTGCGCCGCAGCGGGGTGGCCGCCCTCGATCCCGGGCAGCGGGTCCTGGTCGAGGTGGTCGACGGCAAGAACGGCCCGGAGGCCGAACGCGTCACCCTGATCTGAGCGCCGCGCTGAGCGCCGGCTCCGCACGGCCGCGTCATGCTCGCGCCGCGGCCGGCGGTCGGCTGCGAATTTCACCAGAATGACAGCTTTGTTAAGGAGGAGGATGACCTCGCCGACGCGGCGTGATACGCGTATCGCAACAAAATACGCCCGGAGTCGCCGACACCGGAGCGGTGCCGCACGTCGCGACGTTGATCTGTCGGTCATCACGAGAGCGAGACGATGGACCTGCACGACACGATCCGGACCTACCGTTTGTTTTCGGGCTCATACGACATCGTTTTCGGCCCGGTGTTTCACCCCGGACGCAAGGAGGCAGTGCGCATCGCCAACGACCGGCCGGGGCAGCGCATCTTGGAGGTCGGGGTCGGGACCGGCCTGTCGTTGCCGTATTTCCGGCCCGATTCGCGGGTGACCGGCATCGACGTGTCGGCCGAGATGCTGGAAAAAGCCAAACGGCGCACCCGGCGCCAGGGGCTGGCGCAGGTCGAGGGCCTGCACCTGATGGATGCCGAAAACCTCGAATTCGCGGACAATTCGTTCGATGCGGTCCTGGCGCTCTATGTCGCCTCGGTGGTGCCCGACCCGGCGCGGTTTGCCGCCGAGATGCGCCGGGTGTGCATTCCCGGCGGCGCAATCGTCGTGGTCAACCACTTCACCAGCGAGAACGGGGCGGCGCGGTTCATGGAAAAGCGGCTGGCGCACCTCGCCCGCCATATCGGCTTTCACGCCGACTTTCCGTTCGAGGCCTTCCAGCGCGACAGCCGCCTGTCGATCCGCGAGGTAAGGCCGAGCAACCTCTTCGGCTATTGGAAACTGCTACGCTGCGTCAACGAAAAGCCAGCCTCGACCCCCGGCTGAGGATCCCCCGGTAAGCTCAGCCTTGAGGGTGCTAACCTAACAAATGACCCCCATCGCCTCTGACCCGTCGCCCCCGCGCAGGAGCGTGTGAAGAAATACGAAAACCCCGTCATTCCGGGGCGCGGGCGCAGCCCGCGAACCCGGAACCCATGAACATCGGACCGCAGACATATTGGAAATGCAGGTGTTCTTGGGTTCCGGGCTCGGCCCTTCGGACCGCCC
>DASYNW010000212.1:0-2239 GCA_036008325.1 Allostellaceae bacterium | reverse complement strand
TATCGGGCGGGCGTATAGGTTTTGGCCACGGTGTCCGCCTTCTTCAGCGCCGCCACAGCCTCCGCTCCGGTCATCATGACGGTTGTTTTCGCGGTCTTGAGAGCGCCACCCGCGCCGATCGCCAAGGCGATTGCCGACATGCTCTGATTGTCCGGTACATCGGCGATGATGACGAGATCGTACTCGCCAAAGCAATACCAGCCGCCAACGAGCTTGCCCCCGACCGCCTCGCACGCCGCACGGCCTACGGCTTCGACGCGGTTCTGCGGATTTTTGAGCTGTGCCGCCCAGGATTCCGGAGTGTAGGCAGCCTGATACATGTAAATCGGCATACGCTTCCTCCCTGTTTTGACTTGCTGTTGTTTTTGCGTTCCATCAGCCTTTTCCGGATGGATCGCCCAGGCGCAACCGAAGGCGAAGGCACAGCTTGCGCCGGTTTTTGCGGCCGAGCAAGCGTCCGGCCAAAGCAGAAGCTCGGAGCCAACTGGGGTTCAGCTCGATCGTATTGACCAACTCCGGTTGGACGGCCGATTGCCATTTCACCGGCCCTGGCCGGGTGTCAGCCGGCCGAGCGGCTGCCCCGTCAAAGCAGGCTGCCGCCGTCGACTGGGATGACCGCGCCGTTGACGAAGGTCATCGTCGTCGCCAGGCCGAGGATCACCGCCGCTACCTCCTCGGGCTCGGCGATCCGCTTCAGCGGGTTGCTGGCGATCCTTTGAGCGCGCTGCTGCGCGGTCCACATCGCGGTCATCGGCGTCTCCATCAGGCTGGGCGCCACGGCGACGACCCGGATCGCCGGCGCTAACGCCCGCGCCAAGGACATCGTCATCGCGTGGACCCCGGCCTTGGCCGCGGCATAGGCGATGTTGCTGCCGCCGCCGCGCACGCCCGCCACCGAGCCGACATTGACGATAAGGCCCTGCCCGCTCGCCTTCAGCAATGGCTCAAATGCACGCGCCGTGGCAAAGGGCCCGCGCAGATTGACCGCCAGCACGAAGTCGAAGAACGCGTCGTCGAGCGCGCGCAAATCGGCATGCGGGATCACCCGCGTGCTGCCGGCATTGTTGACGAGGATGTCGAGCCGGCCCTCGGTCGCGCCGATCGCGGCGGCCAGGCTCTCGATCGCAGGTGTATCCTGCGCCGGCGTATGGCTGGCGCGATGGCCCTCGCCGGGCAGGCTCGCGACCAGCCGTTGGGCCGCCTCGGCGTCATTGCCGAAGGTGACGACGACCCGCGCCCCCGCATCGGCGAACAGGCGCGCGGTCGCTGCACCGAGGCCCTTGCTGCCGCCGGTCACCAGCGCCACGCGTCCATCGAGCATGCCCATGGTCCGGGTCTCCTTGGTCCGGGCTTATTCTGCCCGGCCGAGGGTTTTGAGGAACTCGATCAGATAGGGCTTCCACAATTCGGCGTAGAAGTGGGTGAAGTGCCCATGCGTCTTCGGGCCCGCCGGGATCAATACATAGCGGCCGTGGCACACCCGCTTCATCGCCCGCTCGACGGTGCCGAGCTCGGGCGGGTTGGCCTCGTCCTCCGCGGCATTGATCAGCAGCACCTTGGCCTTGATCTTGTCGAGATCGGGTTCGGGGTTGTAGTCCATGATCGCCTCGACCGCCCACAGCGCGTCGTTGGCGTCGCCCTTGGCGGCTTGGGCCAGGCGCTCTTCGTAGAGCTTGTCGGCGGCGGCTCGGGTCGGCGCCAATTCCTGGATGCGCGTCGCACTCTCGGTGCGCAGCGAGTTCGCCGCCGCGGTCCAGATGTACGTGCTCGGGTTCTTGCGGTAATTCCCGTTGTCCCACTCGGGATCGTGCCGGATCGCCTCGGCGGCGGCGCGCCGGCTGATCCAGTTGCGCCCGCTGATCTCGATCGGCTGGCATGAGAGCGGCACCACCCCGTCCATCAGGTCGGGATACATTTCGGCCCACATCCAAGCGTGCATGCCGCCCATCGAGCTGCCGATCACGAGGCGCAGATGGGCGATTTCGAGACCCTCGGTGAGCAGCCGATAGCCGCTCGCGACCATGTCATGGTAGCGGTAGCGCGGAAACTTGCCGCGGAGCCCGTCCGACGGCTTGCTCGACCCGCCGCGCCCGATCGCGTCCGGCATGATCAGGAAATGCTCGGCCGCATCGAGCGGCTGTCCGGGGCGAAACAGCTCGTCGGCGAGGCTCGGGCGCAGCCAGTTGGCGCCGGTGCCGGTGTTGCCCTGCAACAGCAGCACGCCGTTGGTGATCTTGCC
>DASYNW010000211.1:0-3250 GCA_036008325.1 Allostellaceae bacterium | reverse complement strand
CGCGTCGATCTCGGCATCTTCGGGAAATCGGCCGAGCTGTTTTTTGGAAAAGGCGAGCTTGCCGTCGACGGTGATCTCGAACACACCGGCGACGCCCTTCACCAGCTCAACCTCGGCGCCGTATTTTTCTTCGAGCTGCGCCCTCGCACGGAGGGCTCTGGGTAGATAGTTTCAAGGCACGCAGTATTCGATCCGAACCTTCATCGCCGCGCCCCTTTTGGCAAGAATGAACGGCGCAGCCTACCACGCCCGCCCGACCGCCGCCATTACCCCGTTTGCGCAGAGCGACCGCCGGTTCAGTGTTTCGGTCAGGCGGTGCGTAGCGGGATCTCCTTCAGCCCGAGCGAGCCGAGCGCGGTCAGCCCGGAAATCACCGCGGTATAGAGGAAGACGTGCGCAAACGCGGCGCGCATCGCATGCGCGAGCCCCGCCAGCAGCGCCCGGTTGGCCACTTGCGTCCGATCGAGATGCAAGAGCGCGATGCCGGGATTGGCGCCGAGCACATGATGGCCCGGCACCGCCAGCGCGCCGGCATTGAGCTCGCCGACCAGCAGTGCGGTCAGCAGCGCTACCCCGAAGGCGCCGCCGATCAGGCGAAAGAACATCAGCACCGACAGCCCGATCCCGGTATCGTCGAATTCGAGCGCGTTCTGCACCGCCACCACGACCGGCGACAGCTGAAATCCGAAGGCGAGGCCGAGCCCGCCGGTCAGCGCCGTGTCGGCGAGCGCCGAATTGCCGAGGCCGTAGATCGCGATCGTCGCGCACAAACCGGTCATCGCAGTGGCGCCGAGGATCGGATAGAGACGGTAGCGCCCGGTCCAGGTGACGAGCTGCCCGGCGATGAACGAGCCCAGAACCGTGCCGCCGGTCATCGGCACCAGGCGGATGCCGGCCTGGTTCGCCGCAAGCCGCGAAACCAGCTCGAAGTCGAGCGGCACCAGGATAATGAGCGCGATCATGACCATCGACATGGCAAAGGCGGTCAGGCTGCCGACCGCAAAGATGGAGTTGGCGAACAGCCGCAGCGGGATCATCGGCTCCGGCGCCTCGCGCTCGCGCACGATGAGAAGCCCGAGCAAGACGAAGCCGATCGCGAGCGGGACCAGAACATCGATCCGAAGCCAGCCGCCGGCCGCTTCGACCCCGGAGACCGCGATCAGGATCGGCGTCGTCGAGGCGATGATCAGGACGGCACCCAGCCAGTCGATCACCGGCTTGCGCCGCGGCCGCGGCAGGCGCCGCAAATTGCGGTTGCACAGCACGAGCGCCAAGGCGCCGAACGGGATGTTGATCCAGAAGATCCAGTGCCAGGTCAGGTAATCGGCGAAAAACCCGCCCAGCACCGGGCCCAACAGGTTCGAGATCGCCATCACGCTCGAAAAATAGCCCTGGTACTTGCCGCGCTCGCGCGGCGGGATCACGTCGGCGATCGCCGCCTGCGACACCGAGCGCAGCCCGCCGCCGCCGATCCCCTGCAGCAGCCGGGCCGCGATCAGCTCCGGCATCGTCTGCGACAACGCGCACAACACCGAGGCGGCGACGAACAAGGCAATCGAGGTCAACAGAATCGGCCGGCGGCCGTAGAGGTCGCTGAGCCGGCCGTAGATCGGGGTCGTCACCGTCGAGGCGACCAGATAGGCCGAGACCACCCAGGACATCAGCGACCAGCCGTCGAGGTCCTGCGCCATCGTCGACAGCGAGGTCGCAACGATGGTCTGGTCGAGGCTGGCGAGGAACATCGCCAGCATCAGCCCGGACAGGACCGAGACGATCTCCGATCGCGAGAAATGCAAGGCGGTCGATTGCGCCGGCTGGGCCATCTGCTGGGTTCGCGGCAAAAGCTGCCTGTCAGTACAAGCAGCGCAGGCGCCGCGGCAACAGCGCTGCGGCATTTGAGAGTTGCGTTCGGGCCGGGTTGGCGACAATCCTGATCGGCAAGGATCGAGGAAGGCGGCGATGGACACGAGCAAAGGCGCGGCGGCGAGCTGGCAGGATTCGCTCTATGATCTGCTGCGCCGCAACAACGTCACCCAGTTCGCCTATGTGCCGGATGCCGGCCACCGGGTGCTGATCGACCGCTCGCTCGCCGACCCGCAGGCCCGCTCGGTAGCGCTGACCACCGAGGAGGAAGGGGTGGCGTTGCTCGCCGGCGCCGATCTCGGCGGCGCGCGCGGAGTCCTGCTGATGCAGTCGAGCGGCACCGGGAACTGCATCAACATGCTGTCCCTGATCAAGGGCGGGCGGTTTCCGTTTCTGACCCTCGTCAGCATGCGCGGCGATTTCGGCGAGGGCAATCCGTGGCAGTTTCCGATGGGCCAGGCGGTCGAGCCGGTGCTGTCGGCGATGGGCGTCATCTGCCTGCGGGTCGAATCTCCGGACGATGTCGTGCCGACCGTCGCCGCCGCCTTGACCATGGTGTTCCAGAGCGGCCATGCGGTCGCCGTGCTGCTGACCCAAAAGCTGCTCGGCGCCAAGCAGTTCTGAAAATTGCCGGCTGGCGCTTCGCTCCGCGTGCCCCTCTCATCCCCTCCCCGCGAGCGGGGGAGGGGATGAGAGGGGGCGGGCAGAGGCGGGGCGAGGGGATCTTTCGCCCGCGCAATTTTTGAGGAGACGAGAAATGCCGACCCAACAGGAGATGCCCGCAGTGATCGCGGCCGCGGTCGCCGCCGGCTTTGTCCTCGACCGCTGCGAGGCGGTCCCGGCGTTGGTCGGCCGGCACCAGGATTTTCTGATCGTCAGCGGTCTCGCCGGAACCAGCCGGGACGTCGCCGCGCTGACCGGCGACGGCGCCCACACCTATACCATGGCCGGGGCGATGGGCGGGGCCGCGATGATCGGCCTTGGCCTCGCCTTGGCCCACCCGGAAAGGCGCGTGCTGGTGGTAACCGGCGACGGCGAGCTCTTAATGAATTTGGGCGCGCTGGCGACGATCGCGGTGATCAACCCGCCCAATTTAGCGATCCTGTGCGTCGACAACGGCCATTACGGCGAGACCGGCTACCAGCAGAGCCATACCAGCCTCGGCGTCGACCTCGAAAAGATCGCGATCGGCTCGGGGCTCAAGGCGACCCGCACGATCGCCGCCGAGCGCGACCTCGCCGACGGCGCGCGCCTCTTACGCGAGGGCAACGGCACCGCCTTTGTCGTGCTGCGGGTGCGGCCCACCGACCCGCCCGCTTTCAAGCGCAACATGGACCCGTCGGCCTGCCGCAACCGCTTCCGCGCGGCCCTGCTCGCAAACAGCTGA
>DASYNW010000210.1:0-18949 GCA_036008325.1 Allostellaceae bacterium | reverse complement strand
AACGAGTGCGGGCTCGGCATTGCCTGCCGATGATTGCTGCGCACGGCCGGGGGCGACTCTCCGCGGCGTGCCGGCTAAAACTGCCTGCCCTCTCTCAACCGGACGACCAATCCGCCGATGAGGAGGTCGAGCGCTTCGGCGCGACGCAGCCTTCCGACCGAGGCCGCGCAATCGCCGGCCCTGATCGCGCTCGGGTCGGGTGGATTATCGCGGGCGGCCCGCCGTCAGGCGACGATCGCGCTGATGATCGCCACCGCGATGCAGGCCTTCGACGCCACGATCGCCAATGTGGCGCTGCCGCAGCTCGAGCACAGCCTGGGCGGCGGCATCGATCTCGGCGCCTGGGTCATGACGAGCTATCTGTGCGCGTCCGCGGTCATGGCGATCCTGACCGGCGGGCTTCGCCGCCGCTACGGGGCGCGGCTGGTCTTCTCCGCGGCGACCGGGCTGTTCGTTGCGGCCTCCGTTCTGTGCGCGCTGGCGACCACCCCGAATGCGCTGATCCTGTTCCGTCTGGTCCAGGGCGCCGCCGCCGGCATGATCCAGCCGCTATCGCAGGCGATCATCCTCGACATTTATCCAAAGCAGCAGCACGGCCGCATGCTGGCGCTGTGGGGGGCGACGATCATGGCCGGCCCGATGCTGGGTCCGCTGCTCGGCGGCGTCATCACCGATCTGGCTTCGTGGCGGTGGATCTTCGCGGTTAATGCGCCGATCGGGGCGATCGCGCTGCTGGGCGCGGGTTCGGTTCCCTCGCGCACGGCCGCTGATCGCGGCGGCCGGATCGACGGGCTCGGAATCGCGCTGCTGGTGATCGCGGTGGGCTCGCTCCAGCTGGCGCTGCAGCGCAGCATCGGCCGGATCTGGCCGCCGGCATCGGAAACCATTGTCGAAGCGGCGGCCGCAATCCTCGCCTTTGCCGCGATCGCGGTGCAGAGCCGGCGATCGAGGTTTCTGCTGTTCCGCTTCGACGTGTTCCGCGACCGCAATTTTGCTCTCGCCGCCGCCTACAATTTCATGATCGGCGCCCTTTTGTTCACGACCATCGTGTTTGTGCCGGCGCTGAGCGAAGGCCCGCTCGGCTGGAACGCGATGCAGGCCGGCCTGGCGATCGCCCCGCGCGGCGTCGGGACGATGGCGACGATGCTCGCGGTCCGCTACCTGATCGATCGCATCGATCACCGCGTCCTGCTTACGACCGGCCTGGTCATAACCGCAGGCGGGCTAGAGCTGATGTCGCGAGTTTCGCCCCAAGGGGCCGAACTCTGGCTGGCCGCGACCAGTGCCGCGCAAGGCATCGGCGTCGGGCTGCTGTTCACCCCGCTCAGCACCATTGCCTTCTCGACTGTCCGCCCAGAACTTCGAACCGATGCCGCCGGCGTATACAATTTGTCGCGGCAGCTCGGCTGCGCCGCCGGAGTGGCGGTGATGACGGCGCTGCTCCAGGGGAGAATTCAAACGGGCGTCCTCGCCCTTTACCATCACGGCGGCCTCGCCGGGTTGTCGCCGATGGGCGCTCTCGAGGCGGCGACGTTCGCGGCTTATACGGGCTGCTTCCGAACGTTGGCGATCGGAGCCGTGGCGACGACGCCCGGTTTATTTCTGTTCCGGGTGATGCGCCGCGAGGCGCCGATAGGGACGGCCGGCTGAGGCGAACCTCGGCCGGGCGCATCGCCGAGGAGCCCGGGAAAACCGTTCGGGCGCTATCACCCGAGCGCTGCGTCCGATCGCGTGCCGGTCGCCGCCGCCGGAAGCAGGCTCGGCAGTTGTGTCGACAGCACCAGCCGGACCGTCGTGCCCGTGCCCGGACGGCTGAGGATCGTCAGGGTCCCGCCATGCGCCTCGACCAGCCCTTTGGTGATCGGCAGACCGAGCCCGGTGCCGCCATAGGTGCGGGTGGTCGCCGGCTTGGCCTGGCCAAACGGCTGCAATGCACGCGCCTGCTCGTCCGCATCCATGCCGATCCCATGATCCTCGACCTCGATCACGGCCGCGTCGGGCCGCGCGGCGCTGACCCGGATGTGAACCGTGCCGCCGTCCAGAGAAAACTTGATCGCGTTCGACAGCAGGTTCAGTAAAATCTGCTTCATCGCCCGCTCGTCGGCCCAGATAACCACTGGCTCCTCGGCCAATTCGCACAATAGCTCGATCCTGCGGACGCCGGCCCGCTCGTGGACGATGCGGAGCACATCGGCGATCAGATTTTGCAGGGTGACCGCCTCCTTTTGCAGCTCCAGCTTGCCCGCCTCGATTTTCGACATGTCGAGGACATCGTTGATGATCGACAGCAGATGCAAGCTGCTGGCATGCACATCTTTGATGTATTCGAGATATTTGTCGTTGCCGATCGGCCCGAACAGCTCCAGCGAGATGATTTCGGTAAAGCCGATCACGGCATTAAGCGGGGTGCGCAACTCATGGCTCATATTGGCCAGGAACTCGCTCTTCGAGTGGTTGGCGAGCTCGGCCTGGCTGCGGGCCTGGAGCAGCCTGGTTTGGCCGGCCTTGAGGTCGGTTATATCGGAATAGACCGAGACGACCGCACCGTCGGGCATGGCGCTGCGCCGGATCTGCAAAACTCGGCCGGATGAGGTTACCCGCTCCTTGATCGCCGGCACCTCGCGGTAGAATTGATCGAGGCGCCGGTCGACTTCGCCCTGGGGCTCGACGTCGCCGAAATCGCCACGCAGCGCTTGGCGCGTCAAAACCTCGCGCAGCGGCACCCCGCGCGCCAGATCGTCCGGCAGATCGAGCAACTCGCAAAACCGGCGATTGCGCGCGATCAGCCGACCGCGGCCGTCGAAGACGCTGAGCCCCTCGCCGATGCTTTCGAGCGTGCTCTGCAACAGCGAATTTCGGCGTTTGAGCCGCGCCTCGCTGCGGCGCAGATAGGCGCCCGCGAAGTGGCCCGCGCGCAGGGCGCGGTCGGCGAGCCAGGCAAGACCCCCGACGGCGGCCGCAAACAGCCCGAAGCCGGCGAGCGAGGCACTGCGCTGGCGATACCATCGGCCGAGGATCCGATCGCGGGCGCGCGTCGCGGCGACGATCAGCGGTCGCGCCGGGACCCGGCGAAAGGCGCTCAGCGCTCCGGTTTCGCCCCGGTTCGCCGGGGTTTCCAGCAGCCCCGTCTGAACTCGCGCCACTGCCGCCAGCAGCGCCGCGGCCGCGGCGGGTTTGGCGCCGATCGCGGCGCGCCCGGCGAGGCTGCCCGCCACCAAAGTGCCGTTGTCGAGCAGCAGCGCGATACGGGTATCGCCGTTTCCGGCGATCGCGTCATAAAGGTCAGTGAAGGTGGCGACCGGGACCCGAGCGGCGATGACGCCGAGCATGACGCCGTCACGCATCAGCGGCCGGCTGAGCATGATCACCCAGCCGCCGCCAGCCGCGCTTGGCTCCGGGCCGCCGATGAACAGACGCGGCGGCGCGCCGGGGCGATGGGCCGTGAAGAAAGCGCTGTGTCGATAGCTGCGCTCGTCGCCCGGTCTCGACTCTGTCTGATTAACCTCTCTGCCCTCGGCATCGAGGATCAGGATGTCGCTGACCGCGAGGCTCTGGGCGTCGAACTGGCCGAGCACGGTGTTGAGCGCCGGGCTGTCGAGCGCCGTCGTCGGCAATACCCGGTCGACAATTCGCTCGATGCCGGTCAGCATCGTGTCGATCTCGAACAGCGACCGCGCGGTTCCGCTCTCGGCCGACCGTGCCGTGCCGGCGAGCGTCGCGGCCGCATCCTGCAGCGCCTGATCGTGGGCCCACCGAAGCGAGCAGAAGACGCTCGCACCATAGGCGCCGATCAGCAGCATTGCGCCCAGCACGGTTACCGTGCCGCGCGGCCGCTTGGGGCGAGGCGCGAAGGGAGCAAGCGGCATCATCCGGCTCACGCGCCCGTGCCGGCGCTCACCGCTCACCTGCAGCGGTCGTTTCGAACTGCCGGACCCGGAGCCACGAGCTGACGTGGCCGCGCCGCCGCCACCGCCTCTCTGCTCGCATCGCTTCGCCTCCTTGGATCGCGATTGCCAGTGCGGGCCCGGCTTTGGACGCCGTGGCCGCGCCTACGATCCGCGCCGAGCTGCGTGTTACCGAGATGCGTCTTGACGCTAGTGGGGTGCGGTTAATATTTCCCGAGCATACCGGCGATACTCATCCGCCCGGCTGCCGCTGCCGCCAGGGCGTCTGTGTCGGTCGGACAATCGCCCCTCTGGCCGATCAGAGGGCTCCGGAACCAGACGCCCGGAAGGATGCCGTGCCCGGCGTTGCCTGCACGCCGGCGAGGGGCTGGGTCGCTCGTCGGGGGCGCGGGCCCCGGGACCTCCGGAACGCTGGATCGCGCCGGCGATATCAGAGCGTCGGGCACATTGCGCCGATCGACCGTGCGCCGCTCTGCCGGCCGCTATCTTCGGGTCCGACGGCATCGCCGGCCGCACGCGCAACCGGCGATGCCATGACCCGCGCTTCCCAGACGCTCTCTTCCAGAGCCCCGCACGAATTGTATCGCAGCCATGCAAGAATGTCTCGCTCGTTTTATCGGGGTCGAGGCTCGATCGTGATTGCGCGATCCCGCATCGGCCTTGTCAAAAGGGCGCGTGCACCGTAAGTAATCGCCGTTCGATACCTCACGCAGGGCTGCGGTTGCTGCCGCGCGGCGTTCCCGCGCGCGACCCGCTCCGGTGTCGGTCCCATGGTTGCGGGTACCGATTTCTCCTGCGGCGGCTCAACCGGAAAAGGAATTGTCATGGCTTTGCCGACCTATACCTTGCGTCAGCTGCTCGAAGCCGGAGTGCATTTCGGCCATCATACGCGGCGCTGGAACCCGAAAATGTCGCCTTACATCTTCGGCGTGCGCAACGGCGTTCACATCATCGATCTCGAGCAGACCGCGCCGATGCTGCACCAGGGGCTGCAGGCGATCCGCGACGTCGTTGCCGGCGGCGGGCGGGTTCTGATGGTCGGCACCAAGCGCCAGGCGCAGGAGCCGGTCGCCGAAGCCGCCAAGCGCTGCGGCCAGTACTACGTCAACTACCGTTGGCTAGGCGGCATGCTGACCAACTTCAAGACGATGTCGCAATCGATCCGCCGGCTGCGCGAACTGGACGAGCGGATCGCCAACGAACAGGGCGGACTGACCAAGCGCGAGCTGTTGGAGCTGACCCGCCACCGCGACAAGCTCGAACGCGCGCTCGGCGGCATCAAGGAGATGGGCGGCCTGCCCGATATCCTGTTCGTCATCGACACCAACAAGGAAGCGATCGCGGTTGCCGAGGCCAATACGCTCCATCTGCCGGTCGTCGCCATTCTCGATTCGAATTCATCGCCCGAGGGGATCGCCTATCCGATCCCGGGGAACGACGATGCGATGCGGGCGATCCACCTCTATTGCGACCTGGTGTCGAATGCCGTTCTCGATGGGCTCCAGGCCGAGCTCGCGGCCTCGGGCGTCGATATTGGAGCCCGCGCCGAGCCTGCCGTCGACCGGTTGTCCCGGGAGACGGCCGAGGAGTTCGCCGTTCCGGCCGGGGACGCCGAAGCGGCCGTGCCGCCCGCGGCGGGCGAACCGGCCGAGGCCGATGCGGTTGCGGCCCAAGCTTGAACCGCGGCCGGCCGAGGGCCGCGCCGAGTTGAGCTGCCGCCCACGGTTGGCGGGCGGCGAAAACGAAAGGGTGCGATGATGGCCGAGGTGACCGCGGCGCTGGTCAAGGAGCTGCGCGACAAGACCGGCGCCGGCATGATGGATTGCAAAAGGGCGCTCGGCGACAGCGGTGGGGATGTCGAAGCGGCGGTCGACTGGCTGCGCAAGAAGGGGCTGTCCGCCGCCGCCAAGAAGGCTGGACGGGTCGCCGCCGAAGGATTGATCGGCGCTGCCGTGCGCGGCGCCGCCGGTGCCCTCGTCGAGGTCAATTCGGAGACCGATTTCGTCGCTCGCAACCAGGCTTTTCAGAGTTTCGTGCAGACGGTCAGCGAGCTTGCGGTCGGCGGCGACGGCGAAATCGCAGCGCTGATCCGGACCCCGTATCCAGGCTCGGGGCGCACGGTCGAGGCCGAGCTGACCTATCTGATTTCGACGATCGGCGAAAACCTGGTGCTGCGCCGATCGACGCGGCTGGCGGTCGGGCAGGGCGGGGTATTCTCCTACATGCACAATACGCTGGCTGCGGGGCTCGGCAAGATCGGCGTGATCGTGGCGCTCGAGTCGAGCGTGCCGCTCGATCGCCTGGCGGAGCTCGGAAAGCAGCTGGCGATGCATGTCGCGGCGGCGAACCCACTCTATCTCGACACCGGCTCGGTGCCGGCTTCGGCGCTGGAGCGCGAGCGCGAGGTGCTGCGCGAGCAGGCGCGCGCCAGCGGCAAGGCCGAAGGGATTATCGAGAGGATGGTCGACGGGCGGCTTCGCAAGTTCTACGAGGAGGTCGTGTTGCTCGAGCAGATCTTTGTGGTCGACCAGGAGACGACAATCGCGAAAGTGGTCGAGAACGCCGCCAAAACCACAGGCGCGCCGATCTCCATCAGCGGGTTCGCCCGCTTCGCGCTGGGCGAGGGGATCGAGCGCCCGCGCCCCGATTTTGCCGCCGAGGTGGCGGCGCAGCTGGAGCACTGATCCGGCCGAGGCCGAATTAATTCTGGCCCTGAAGGTTCGCTGCAAAGCCTGCGACGTTGCCGCAGGTTTGGTGTATACTCGTCGTGCCGGCCGTCCTGGGCTGCGGGCTTCGTCGGGGCGGGCAAGCGGGTGAGCGTGGGCCGGATGGCAGCCGATCTGAGGTATCGCCGCGTTCTTCTGAAAATCTCGGGCGAGGCGCTCATGGGCGCGCGCGAAGGCGGCCTCGATCCCGAGGTCGTCTCCCGCATCGCCGACGAAATCCGATCGGTGCACGCGCTCGGCGTCGAGTTGTGCATGGTGATCGGCGGCGGCAACATCTTTCGCGGCATATCGGGGGCCGCCGCCGGGATGGAGCGCGCCTCGGCCGATTACATGGGCATGCTGGCGACGGTGATAAATTCGCTGGCCGTCCAGAACGCGCTCGAGCAGCGCAACGTGACGACGCGGGTCCAATCGGCGATTTCGATGCAGGCGGTGTGCGAGCCCTATATCCGGCGCCGGGCGTTGCGTCACCTGGAAAAAAAGCGGGTGGTGGTCTTCGCCGCCGGCACCGGCAACCCGTTCTTCACCACCGACACGGCGGCGGCTCTGCGCGCGTCGGAGATGGGCTGCGACGCGCTCCTGAAGGCGACCAAGGTGGATGGCGTCTACGATGCCGATCCCTTCCGCGTCCCGGGCGCGGTCCGCTTTGAACGGCTGGGTTACCGTGAAGTGCTGGCCCGCGATCTGCGGGTGATGGACGCCTCGGCCGTGGCGCTGGCGCGGGACAGCCATATCCCGATCCTGGTGTTTTCGATTTTCGAAAACGGCGGGTTCGCACGGGTTGTGCGCGGCGAGGGGCGCTACACGATCATCAACGCGGAAGATTAGGCATCGACGCGGAAGATTAGGCATCGACGCAGAAGATTAGGCATCGACGCGGAAGATTAGGCATCGACGCGGAAGATTAGGCATCGACGCGGAAAGTTAGTCATCGACGCGGAAAGTTAGTCATCGACCGGGAGTGAGACCATGCCCGAAGACTCGCTGCTGAAGGATCTCGGCCGCCGCATGGACGGCGCCCTCGACGTGCTGCGCAAGGAATTCGGCGGGTTGCGCACCGGGCGGGCCTCGGCAAGCCTGCTCGAGCCGGTCGCCGTTGCTGCCTATGGGGGCACCATGCCGATCAACCAGCTGGCCAATGTCAGCGTGCCCGAGCCGCGGATGATTACGGTGCAGGTATGGGATCGCGCGATGGTCAAGGCGGTCGACAAGGCGATCCGCGAATCGGGTCTCGGGCTCAACCCGCAGACCGAAGGGCAGGTGATCCGCGTCCCGATCCCCGACCTGAACGAGGAGCGGCGGCGCGAATTGACTAGGGTTGCCGCCAAATATGCCGAGCAGGCCCGCGTCTCGGTGCGCAACGTTCGCCGCGACGGCATCGAGGCATTGCGCCGCCAGGAGAAGGACAGCGTGATCTCGCAGGATCAGCAGCGCAAGCTGCAGCAGGAGGTCCAGCACCTGACCGACGACGCGATCCGGCGCATCGACGAGACCTTGGCGCAGAAGGACAGGGAGATCTTGCAGGTCTGATGGCCGCTCCGAGCAGCGCCGAAGGCGCGCCGCGCAGGCTGCCGCGGCATGTCGCAATCATCATGGACGGCAACGGGCGCTGGGCGCAGGCCCGCGGCCTGCCGCGGATCGCCGGCCATCGCCGCGGCGCCGAGGCTGTGCGCCGCACCGTCGCCGGCGCGCGCGACCTCGGCATCCGCTATTTGACCCTGTTCGGATTCTCGTCGGAGAACTGGCGGCGGCCGTCGACCGAGATCCACGACCTGATGGGGCTGTTGCGCCATTACCTGTTCGGCGAGATCGCCGAATTGCATCGCAACGGCATCCGCCTAAAGGTGATCGGCGAAATCGGCCGTCTCGCCCCCGATATCATCTCCCTGATCGAGGAGGCCGAAGCGCTGACCCGCGGCAACTGCGCCATCACCCTAACGATGGCGCTGTCCTATGGCGGGCGCGCCGAGATCGTTGCCGCGGTGCGGGCGATCGCCGCACAGGTGGCCAGCGGCAGTCTCGCCGCCGCCGCGATCGACGAGGATTGCCTCGCCCGCCATCTGTTCACCGAGGGCCTGCCCGATCCCGACCTGTTGATCCGCACCAGTGGCGAGCAGCGGATCAGCAACTTTCTGCTCTGGCAGTGTGCCTATTCCGAGCTCGTCTTTACCAAGACCTTGTGGCCCGATTTCGCCAAGAGCGATCTCGATCAGGCAATCGACGAGTATTGCGGGCGCGAGCGCCGCTACGGGGCCGGGGTTGGCTCGCGCTGAACCGGTGCGCCTCGAATTGGCCGGCGCCAAGCCCGGCCAGCTGCGTCTGCGGGTGCTCTCGGCGCTGGCGCTGGCGCCGCTGCCGATCGCCGCGATCTGGTTCGATGGGCCATGGCTGGCGCTGCTGACGGCACTCGCCGCCGCGGTGATGGCGTGGGAATGGGGGCGGCTATGCCATCGCCGGCGGATTGGCCCGCCGGCGTCGAGCTGGGCCGCCGACGCGATGCCGGTCGAAATTGTGCTCGTCGCCGTGGTGCTTGCCGCGGTCGCGATCGCGGCGCTCGGCGGCGCGGGGCTTGCCGTGGCTGCGGCACTCGCCGGCGCCGGGCTCGTGTTCTGGGCGGCGCATCGCAGTGCCGGCGCGAAACCCGGCTGGGCCGCGCTTGGTGCGCTTTGGGTCGGCTTGCCCTGCGTCGCGCTGTTGTGGCTGGCGCGCCAGCAGACCGGCGGTCGGATGACCCTGCTGTGGCTGCTCGCGGTGGTGTGGGCGACCGATATCGGCGCCTATACGATCGGACGCAGCCTCGGCGGCCCGCGCCTGGCGCCGCGCTGGAGCCCCCGCAAAACCTGGTCCGGTTTTCTCGGCGGCGTGATCTGCGCAGCGCTCGCCGGCGGGGCGACCGCGCTCGCGCTCGGGATCGCCTCGGCCGCGCCCTTGATGCTGGTCAGCGCCGGCCTTGCGATTGTCGCGCAGTTCGGCGATCTTGCCGAGTCGTTAGCCAAACGCAGGTTCGGCGTGAAGGATTCGAGCGGCCTGATCCCTGGGCATGGTGGGCTGCTCGATCGTCTCGACGGGCTGCTCGCGGCGATCCCGGCAGTGGCGTTGCTGACCTTGATCGGGGGTCACAGCGTCCTGGCGTGGCGATGAGACCATCGGCAGCGGCCAGGTCGATCAGCGCGTTGCCGCTTCCCGGCCGCCCATGTCGCGAGCCCCGCCGACGCGACGAACGCGGAGTAAACCGATGCGACGCGTGACGATCCTCGGCTCGACCGGCTCGGTCGGGCAAAGCACCGTCGATCTGCTGCTGCGCAATCCCGATGCGTTCGAAGTCGAGGCGCTGACCGCGAACCGCAACGCCGCGCGCCTGGCCGAGCAAGCCCGCACCCTGGGCGCGCGCTTTGCTGCGATCGGCGATCCCGACTGCTACCGAGCGCTGAAGGAGGCGCTCGCCGGGACCGGCATCGAGACCGCCAGCGGGCCAGCCTCGCTGGTCGAGGCAGCGCTGCGCCCGGCCGAGTGGGTCATGGCCGGGATCGTCGGCGCGGCCGGTTTGGCGCCGACCCTCGCGGCGATTCGGCGCGGCGTCATCGTGGCGCTCGCCAACAAGGAGGTTCTGGTGTGCGCCGGTTCGCTGTTCATGCAGGAGGTGGCTCGATCGGGCGCCACCTTGCTGCCGGTCGACAGCGAGCACAACGCGATCTGGCAATGCTTCGATTTCGACCGGGTCGAGGGGATCGAGAAAGTCACCTTGACCTGCAGCGGCGGCCCGTTTCGCGAACGCAGCGTCGAGGAGATGCGCAGGGCTACCCCGCAACAGGCCGTCGCTCATCCCAATTGGAGCATGGGCGCGAAAATCTCGGTCGACTCGGCCACCCTGATGAACAAGGGCCTCGAAGTGATCGAGGCCTATCACCTGTTCCAGATGCCGTCCGAGCGCATCGACATCGTCGTGCATCCGCAGTCGATCATCCATAGCATGGTCAGCTATCGCGATGGTTCGGTGCTCGCCCATCTCGGCTCGCCCGACATGCGCACCCCGATCGCCTATGCCCTGGCGTGGCCTGGGCGCATCGCCACCCCGACCAAGCGGCTCGACCTGGCGGCGATCGGACGTTTGACATTCGAGCCGCCCGACGAGCGCCGGTTTCCCGCCCTGCGGGTCGCGCGCCAGGCGCTGCTGCATGGCGGCGGCTCCCCCACCGTGCTCAACGCCGCCAATGAGACCGCGGTCCACGCCTTTCTCGAAGGCCGGATCGGGTTCCTCGATATCGTCGAGGCGGTCGAGCGCACCTTGGCGGCGATTCCGGCCGATAATCTTGAATCGCTGGAAGATGTCTACAATTACGACAGAACGGCGCGGGAGATGGCGGCCCGTCTGTCGGGCCACAACGCCGCCGCGCGCGCCCACGCACCAGTAGGTTTGCGATGATTGCATTTGTGCATAGCGGGCTGACCTATATCGTCCCGTTTCTGTTCGTTCTGACCGTCCTCGTCTTTGTCCACGAGTTCGGCCATTACTTTATCGCCCGGCGCAACGGGGTGCGCATCGACGTCTTCTCGATCGGCTTCGGACCCGAATTGTTCGGCTGGTACGATCGTGCCGGAACCCGCTGGAAATTCAGCGCGATCCCACTCGGCGGCTATGTCAAGATGTTCGGCGACAGCGATGCGAGTTCCGGCCTGCCGACCGCGGGGCTCGCCCGCATGACCTCGTCCGAGCGCGAGGTTTCGTTTCATTACAAGCGGCTCGGCCAACGAGCGGCGATCGTCATCGCCGGACCGGCTGCCAATTTCATCTTTGCGATCGCCATGCTGGCGGTTCTCTTCATGACGTTCGGCCAGCCGTTCACCCCGGCGAAGGTGGGTCAGGTGCAGCCGGGCAGCGCGGCCGAGCGCGGCGGGATCAAGCCGGGCGATCTGATCGTCAAGATCGATGGCGGTCGGGTGCAAAGCTTCGAAGATGTTCAGCAGGATGTACGCCTCAATCCGGGCGTGCCGATGACCATCGAGGTCAGGCGGGCCGGCCACGACCTCGCGATCCAGGTCACCCCGGCCAAGACCGAGCTGACCGACCGCTTTGGCAACCATTATGAGATCGGGTTGCTCGGCATCTCCCGAAACGGGGTCGATTATGTCAGGCGCGGTCCGGCGACCGCGCTGTTGCAGGCCGGGGCCGAGACCTGGAATCTATCAGCCTCAACCTTGCACGCGATGTGGCAGATCGTGATCGGGATGCGCGGCACCGACGAGCTCGGCGGCCCTCTGCGCATTGCCCAGATGTCGGGCGAGGTGGTCCAGGGCGGGGTCGTGGCGGTGATGTGGTTCATGGCCGTTCTGTCGATCAATCTCGGCTTGATCAACCTCTTCCCGGTCCCGGTTCTTGACGGCGGGCACCTGCTGTTCTATGCCGCCGAAGCGCTGCGCGGGAAGCCGCTCGGCCAGCGTGCCCAGGAATATGGCTTTCGCATCGGGTTGGCGTTGGTGCTCACGTTGATGGTGTTCGCCACCTGGAATGATCTCGTCCACCTTCGGATCGTCGAGTTCGTAAAGGGGCTTGTGACCTGACGCGAGGCTGGGCGCGGGGATGGGGGTTCGAGCCGGGGGTGGGGGGTTTTGCGTTTCAATCAACGGATTTGCGTGCTGTGGGCGGTTGTCGGCCTCCTGGCCTCGATTGCCGCCGAAATGCCCAGGCCAGCAATGGCACAGTCGGCCGGCAGCGCGGCGCAACCGGGCGCGCGCTCCGGACCGGGCCACCAGGCTAGCGGAGCGGCACCGCCGGCCCAGCCGGCGCCCGAGCTCGAGAGCGGCGTCGCGCCGCTCGCCCAGAGCGCCGGCAGTCCGGCACCCGTTCCGGCCGGGCCCGCCCCGGCCGGAGCCGCCTCCGCGCCATCAGGGCAGCCGGCGCCCTCGGCGACGCCCAATCTCGAAAGCGGCATGACCCCGCCCGGCCAGACCGGCCCCGCACCGTCATCGGGACAGCCGCCGTCGGGGCAGCCGGCGCCGCCGGCAACGCCCAATCTCGAAAGCGGCATGACCCCGCCCGGCCAGACCGCCCCGGCGCCCCCGTCGGGGCAGCCGGCGCCGCCGGCAGCGCCCAATCTCGAAAGCGGCATGACCCCGCCCGGCCAGACCGGCCCCGCACCGTCATCGGGACAACCGCCGTCGGGGCAGCCGGCAGCGCCCGCTCGGCCGCTTACGCGCCGCGCATATCCGGCACCCCGCGCCGCCCGGACGGCCGGCCCGACCCTGCCGGCGGGCGCGCAACCTGTCGGCGGGCCGGCGCCTTCTGCCGGGCTCGGACCCGTGGTTCCGACCATGGGCGCAGGAACCGTCGCCAACATCCAGGTCGTCGGCACCCAGCGGATCGAGCCCGAAACCGTCCGCTCGTATCTTCGGATCCAGCCCGGCGATCCGTGGGACGACGAGAAGATGAACGAGTCGCTGAAAGCCCTGTTCGCGACCGGGTTGTTTGCCGATGTCCGGCTGAGCCGGGTCGGCAACACGCTCGTCGTCAAGGTCGTCGAAAACCCGATCATCAACCGCATCGCCTTCGAAGGTAATAAAAAGCTCGACGACAAGGAGCTCACCGCCGAGATCCAGCTGCGGCCGCGCGTCGTCTATACCCGCACCCGGGTGCTGAGCGATGTGAGGCGCATCCTCGATCTCTATCGCCGGCACGGCAGGTTCGGCGCGACGGTCGAGCCCAAAATCATCCAGCTCTCGGAAAATCGGGTCGATCTGGTCTTCGAGATCAACGAAGGCGAGTTCACCGGCATTCGCAGCATAAACTTTGTCGGCAACAAGGAATTCAGCGAGAACAAGCTGCGCGGCGTGATCTCGACCAAGGAAAGCCGCTGGTACCGCTTTCTGTCGACCGACGACAGCTACGACCCGGACCGGCTGACCTACGACCGCGATCTGCTGCGAAAATTCTATTTGACCGAAGGCTATGCCGATTTTCGCGTGCTCTCGGCGGTGGCCGAGCTGACCCCGGAGCGCAACGGCTTCATCATCACTTTCACCCTCGACGAGGGCCACCGCTACCGTTTCGGCAAGATCGCCGTCAACATCAAGCTCAAGGGTCTGCCGGCCTCGGCGGTGCTGCCGCTGCTGACGGTGCATTCGGGCGATTGGTACAACGCCGGGCAGGTCGAAAAATCGATCTCGGTGCTGACCGATACCCTCGGCGACCGCGGCTACGCCTTTGTCGAGGTAAAACCTGATATTACCCGCAACCAGAAAACCCATACGATCGACATAACCTTCGACGTGCAAGAAGGGCCGCGGGTCTATGTCGAGCGCATCGACATCGTCGGCAATGTTCGCACCCTCGACAAGGTGATCCGCCGCGAGTTCCAGCTGGTCGAGGGCGACGCGTTCAACACCGAGAAAATGCAGCGCTCGCAGCAGCGGATCAAGAATTTGGGATTTTTCAAAAAGGTTCAGGTGACCAACGCCCCGGGATCTGCGCCCGACGAGACGGTGGTGACCGTCGAGGTCGAAGAGCAATCGACCGGCTCGCTATCGTTGGGGCTCGGCTTTTCGACCAGCGACGGCCCGCTCGCGGACATCAACATTCACGAGAGCAACTTTCTCGGCCGCGGTCAGGATCTGCGCCTTGGCGCGGTGGTTTCGTTCCGCTCGCAGCAAATCGATCTCAGCTTCACCGAGCCGTATTTTCTGAACAAGAACATCGCCGCGGGCTTCGATATTTTCGAAATCAAAACCAGCCCGACTGCCTCGTTTTTTTCGGGGGTGATCCCTCCCTATCAGCAATTCTCCTATGGTGGGGCATTGCGCGCCGGCTATCAGATCACCGACAATTTGCGCCAAACCTTGACGTATACCGCTCGCTCCGACACGATCGAGGACATTCAGAGCGACGCCTCGCTGTTCATTGCCTTGCAGCAGGGCGAGCATCTGACCTCCCAAGTCGGCCAGGTTCTGCTCTACGACCGCCGCGATGATCGGCTCAACCCGACCAGCGGTTATTTCGCCTCGATAGGCAATGACTTTGCCGGGGTCGGGTTCGGTGTGGACTATGTCCGCTCCAAGGTGAATTTCGGCTATTATTATTCGGTGGCGCCCGAATGGGTGCTCAGCTTCACCGGTGAGGCGGGAGCGATCAATGGCTGGAACGGTCAGCAGGTGCTGCTGCAGGACCGGTTCTTTGTCGGCGGCGACAACCTGCGCGGCTTTCAGGATGCCGGGATCGGGCCGCGCGATTCGGTCACCGATGACGCTCTCGGCGGCCAGGATTACTATGTCGGCTCGGTCAGCCTGGGCGTGCCGCTCGGTTTGCCCAAGGAACTCGGCCTGAGCGGCCGGGTGTTCAGCGATTTCGGCTCGCTGATGAACCTCTCCCCGACAACGCTCAACCTGACGCCGGCTCAGTTGGCGACAACCGGCGGCATCCAGCCGGTGGTCGAGCAGTCGTCGGCGATCCGGGTCAGCGCCGGGGTCGGCGTGTCGTGGCAGTCTCCGGTCGGACCGATCCGGCTCGACCTCGCCCTGCCGATCAAGAAGGCATCCTTCGATCAGACCCAGTTCTTCCGGGTCAGCTTCGGGACAAAATTCTAATGTCGACGTTCCTTGTCCGATTGACGGCGCTGCTCGCGGTCATGTGCGCCGGATTGGCGCCTGCCGCGCTCGCCCAGACGCCTCCGGCGGCGCCGGCCCCCGCCGCCTTGCCCGCCGCGCAGAACCTGAGCGTGCTCGTTGTCGACGTTCAGTCGCTGCTGCAGAATTCGAAAGCCGCCAAAATGGTGCGCAGCCAGATCGAGCAGAAGCGCGACGAATACAGCAAGGAAATTTCGCACGAAGAGGAAGTGCTGCGCGCCGAGCGCGACGTCCTGCAGCGCCAGCAGGCGTCGCTGTCGCCGGCGGCCCTGAACCAGCGGGGCCGCGAATTCCAGCAGAAGGTCAACAATCTCGACCTCGATGTCCAGAGTAAGCGCCAAGCCCTCGAAAAGTCGAATAATGACGCGTTATCCAAAATCCAGCAGGCAATGCTGAGGATAATCGCCGACATCGCCAAACAGCGCAGAGCGAATTTGGTGTTTCAACGCACCGATATTGTGCTGTTCGACCGCTCGTTCGACGTAACCGACGAAGTGTTGCAAAAGCTCGATGAAGAATTGCCGGTGCTGAACGTCAATTTTGTGGCGCCGGTCCCGGTTGCCGCCGTACCAACGCCGAAAGCACCGCCCGCGCCGACTGCCCGGGCACGGCGGCGTTAGGTCGGCCGGCCCGCGATCGCACAAATGGCCGATCCGCGCTTTTTCGCTCGCGCCGGGCCGTTCGCGCTTGCCGAATTGGCCCGGGTGAGCGGCGCCCAGCTACTGGCTTCGGATATAGCCGAGCAGCTCCTCGATGATGTGGCGCCGCTCGAGACCGCCGGTCCGGACGAGGTGAGCTTTCTCGATAACCGCAAGTATCTAGGCGCTTTCCAAAAATCGCGCGCCGGCGCGGCCTTTGTCGACGAGTGGGCGATCGATCGGGCGCCACCGGGCATGGCCTTGTTGCTGACCCGCGAGCCCTATAAGGCTTATGGATTGGCGGCGCAGGCGTTTTACCCGGCTCCGGCGGTCCTCGGCGGGCTCAGCCCGTCGGCCTTGATCGATCCCTCGGCGGTCGTGCCGGAGGATTGCGCGATCGGATCCTATAGCATTATCGAAGCCGGTGCTCGGCTCGGCCGACGCTGCCGGATCGGCGCCCATGCCGTAATCGGCGCCGGCGTTGAGATCGGCGAGGATTGCACCATCGGCGCCCATGTCACGGTCACCCACGCGCTGATCGGCGCGCGCGTCGTGCTACATCCGGGGGTGCGCATCGGGCAGCCGGGGTTCGGCTTTGCCCCCGATCCAGCCGCGCCGGTCAAGGTCCCGCAGCTCGGGCGCGTCCTGATCGGCGACGATGTGGATATCGGCGCCAATACCACGATCGATCGCGGCTCTGGTCACGATACCGTCATCGGCGCCGGCTCGATGATTGATAATCTCGTTCAGATCGGACACAACGTCGTTCTTGGCCGGTGCTGCATTCTTGCCGGACAAGTCGGGATTTCCGGCAGCACGAAGCTCGATGATTTCGTCATGATCGGCGGACAAGGGGGGCTCGCCGGCCATCTGCATATTGGCCGTGGCGCCAGAATTGCCGCCAAGAGTGGGCTGATGCGCGACGTCCCGCCTGGGGCTACGGTGTCGGGCATCCCGGCGGTCCCGATGACCGAGTTCATGAGGCGGGCGGTGGCCTTGCAGCGGCTGGTGAAGAAGAAGGACGGGAGATGATCGATCCGGTCTGCGCCGATGGCGAAACCACCCAGATCGATATCCGGCGGATCATGGAGATGATCCCGCACCGCCATCCCTTTCTGATGATTGATAAGGTCGTCGACGTGGTGGCGAACGACCGGGCCACCGGGATCAAAAACGTCACGATCAACGAACAATATTTTCAGGGCCACTTCCCCGCCCGCCCGGTCATGCCCGGGGTGCTGATCATCGAGGCGATGGCGCAGACCGCGGCGGTTCTGGTCGTCCACACCCTGGGTCCGGGGTCGGAGGGCAAGCTCGTTTATTTCATGAGCGTCGACAATGCACGCTTCCGGAGACCGGTGTTCCCGGGCGACACGCTGTGCGTTCATGTCGTCAAGCAGCGCCATCGCGGCAATGTGTGGAAATTCGAGGGAAGGGCCAAGGTCGGCGACAATCTGGTGGCCGAGGCTGTGTACGCCGCGATGATCCTCGATCAATAGACTGGCAGAGATGGCCGACATCCATCCGACCGCCATCGTCGCGCCGGGCGCGGAGCTCGCCCGCGACGTCGTGATCGGGCCTTATTGCGTCGTCGGCCAGCATGTGGCGCTCGGGGCCGGGGTGGTGCTGCGCGCCCATGTCGTGGTCGACGGTCATACGACGATCGCCGAGGGGACGCGGGTCTTCCCGTTCGCCTCGATCGGGCTCGAGCCGCAGGACCTCAAATATGACGGCGAGGAATCGTTTCTCGTCGTCGGTTGCCGCAACACGATCCGCGAATATGTGACGATCAACCCAGGTACCGCCGGCGGTGGGCTGGTCACTCGCATCGGCGACGACTGCCTGTTCATGGTCGGCGCCCATGTTGCCCATGACTGCCAGATCGCCGATCACGTGATCATGGCCAACAACGCGACGCTCGCCGGCCATGTCGTCGTCGACGGCTACGCCTTTCTCGGCGGCCTGTGCGCGGTCCATCAGTTCGTGCGCATCGGCCGGCACGCGATGATCGGCGGCATGTCGGGGGTCGAGCGCGACGTGATCCCCTATGGCCAGGTGATCGGCAACCGCGCCCGGCTGACCGGGCTCAACATCATCGGCATGCAGCGCCGCGGCTTCAGCCGCGAGGACATCCAGAGCCTGCGCAACGCCTATCAGTTTCTGTTTCACTCGGCGGGGACCTTGAGCGACCGGGTCAACGAGACCGCCGAGCGCTTTGCCGGGGTGGCCCCGGTCGACGACATCATCCGCTTTATCCGCGCCGATTCGAGCCGCGCCATCTGCCAGCCGGCGGAGGCGAATGGCGGATAGCCCGCAGGCTGGCCGGCGAACCGCGGACGGGCCGCAAATTACGCGGCTGGGCATCGTCGCCGGCGGTGGCGGGCTGCCGCGCCGCCTGGTCGAGGCCTGCCGCAGCGCCGGGCGCGAAGTATTCGTGCTGGCGCTCGAAGGGGCGGCAGAGCCCGAGACGGTGGAAGGGGTGGCGCATGCCTGGTGTCGGCTCGGCGCCGCCGCCCGCGGGCTTGCCTTGCTGCGCCAGCACAAGGTGCGCGAACTGGTGCTGGCCGGCGGGATAGCCCGACCTTCGCTCATTATGCTGCGCCCCGACTGGCGCGCGGCCAGGCTGTTCGCCCGCATCGGCTACAAAGCGCTGGGCGATGACGGCCTCCTATCGGCGGTGGTCAGCGAGTTCGAGCGCGAGGGATTTCGCGTGATCGGCGCCGATCAGCTGCTGGCGGCCGGCGACTCAGGGGATGGATTGGCGCCGGAGGGCGTGCTCGGCGAGCGGCGCCCCGATGCCCAGGCGCTGGCCGACATCGCGCACGGGCAGCGCATCGCGCGGGCATTGGGCGCGCTCGATATCGGCCAGGCGGTCGTGGTGCAGCAGGGTCTGGTGCTGGGCGTCGAGGCGATCGAGGGCACCGACGCGCTTATCCGCCGCTGCGCCGGGCTGCGCCGCGACGGGCCGGGCGGGGTGCTGGTCAAGGTCGAGAAGCCGGGTCAGGAGCCGCGCGCCGACCGGCCGACGATCGGGCCGCAGACCGTCACGCTCGCCGCCGAGGCGGGC
>DASYNW010000209.1:0-15134 GCA_036008325.1 Allostellaceae bacterium | reverse complement strand
GATCAGCCAGTTGTGCCGCGCGCAGTATTCCGGCGTCACGTCGCTGTCGGCGATTTCGGGATCGTGCTTCAAAAACTGGATGACGCCGACATCGGTCAACAGCGGCAGGAAATATTCGCGCATCATCCGGCCCATCATGCCTCCGACCGACAGCCGCCACGCCGCCTCGTCGGTATCGGCGACAAAGATCTCGCGCACCAGCCGCCATTGCCCGCGCTGCGGCGTGCGCCCGGTGCGGCGCGCCCCTTCCTCGACCGATTCCCAATGGCTCGCCACATAGGTCGGATTGAGATTGAGGCTCATCGGCAGAAAGCCGTGCTCGCCGGCGAGCTTCAAGGTGTCGGAGCCCTTGCTGACCCCGGCGACGCCGATCGGCGGATAGGGCTTTTGCAAGGGCTTGATGTGCGGCCGCAGGGTGCGCAGCATCAGGTCGGTCTTGCTGACCTTCCAGTATTTGCCGGGGTAGTCGAACGGCTCCTCCTCGGTCCACAGCTTCAAGATGATGTCGAGCGCCTCGCGGGTCATCTCGCGGTGCTGGCCGGCATTGCCGTCGACATTGAACATCGCCCAGTCGCTCGGCAGCCCGCTGGCGGCGACCCCGAAATTGAGCCGGCCCTGGGCCAGGTGATCGAGCATCGCCACCCGGTTGGCGAGCTCGGCCGGGTGGTGATAGGGCAACAGAAACCCGCCGGGGGCGAGGCGGATCTTCTTCGTCTGCATCAGCGCCTGGGCGATCAACAGGTCGGGTGCGGGGTGCGGCTCCCAGGGTGCAGTGTGGTGCTCGCCGATCCACGCCTCGGAAAAGCCCAGCTCGTCGGCCAGCCGCAGGGTCTCTAGATCCCAGCGATGGCCGTCATAGAGGCCGCGTTCCGGCGGATGCGAGGGCATCGTGAAGAGGCCGTATTCCATCATCGTCCTCCCGGCTGTCGTTTCGCTCGCAAATCGCGTCGGCGCAGTCTAGCCCGGAGCGCGGACCGGCGCGAGAGCGGCGGTCTTGGCTCGGCAACACGGAGGCCACCCTGAGCGTGCTATGAACCTGTCGGGACACCGCGCGGGGGAAAGCCATGGCGTTTACGTTTGACAGTCTCGCCTATGCCAAGCACCTTCGCGACCATGGCGTCCCCCAACGGAAGCGAAAGCGCACGCCGAAGCGGCTCGCACATTCATCATGAACGAGCTGATTACAAAAGAGGACTTGCGGGTCGGCCTCGACGACCTGCGCCGAGGTCTCGACGAGGTGCGGCGCGATGTCGACGCCAAGATCGAGAACCTGTCACTGCGGATGGACGGGCTGTCGTTGCGGCTCACCGTCCGTCTGGGCGTGATGTTCGCAGCAGGGCTGACCCTGCTCGGCGCCGTTCTGAAGCTTCACTAAGCGTCCACATAGGCCTTTTCGGCGGCTGCGGGACGTCCTCCCGTCACTCCGGCATCGTACGGCGCTGGTGGGCGCGGCCGATGATCGCGGTGTCCTCGCGGTGGCCGGCGATCACGCGCACGCCCTCGTCGAGCTTCTGGGCGATGGTTCCGGGCGAGCAGGTCTCGAGAAACGCCACCCGGTTTTTCCGGCAGGCGGCAAAGACGCGCCGGCGCGCCTCGGCCATCTCGGGCGGGTAGGGGTCGCGCGGCACCGCGGTGTAGCCGAGCGCGAGGCCAAGATCGCCCGGCCCCAATTCGGCAAAGCCGAGCCCCGGCACCGCCAGGATTTCCTCGCAATTGGCGATGCCCTCGGGCGATTCGAGCTTGACCCCGAGCAGCAATTCCCCCGCGGGATCGAGCGGCCACGGCTCGCAGCGTTCGAGATATTCCTCGGCCGAAATCCCCCAGATCGGCGCCGCCGTCCCTTCCGAGCCGCGGCCCCGCGTGCCGATGCCGAGCCCGCTCCCGGCGTCGCGAACAGCACCCCGCATGCGTTCGAGCGGCGAGGGCAGGGCCGGGTCGACCCCGGCCGAATGGTGCGGATAGCGGCAGGATTCGACAAAGGCCCGCACCGCGTCCGCCCCCTCGGCCTGGCACAGCAGCGCCCCGTGCACGCCGCGGCCCAGGATCTGGCGGAACTGCCAGGCGTTGAAGCGGACATTGGCGGCGTCGGTGCCGTTGACCGGGGCCTCGACGATAATCGCCGGGGTCGGGTGCCCGGAGCGGGTCGGTCCGGCCTCGGCCAGCCCGGCCATGTAGAGGGCAAGCCCGGCCATGTCGAACGCCCCGTGCTCCATCCCGACATTGATATAGTCGGCCCAGGTGCGGGCGTCCTCGCGGCCCTGCGCGCGGGTCAGCACATGCCCGCTATGGCCGCCGGCGTAATAGATCGCCTGGTCCCGTGCCAGCAATTCGATCGCCCGGTTGATCCGCGTCCCCATCGCCGCCTCCTCGGGTTTGCCGCCGCGATCCGGCCGTTGACCGCTCCTCCGCCCCGACTATAGTCGCGCCCCGGCATGCGGGCGTGGCGGAATGGTAGACGCGGCAGACTCAAAATCTGTTGTCCGTAAGGACGTGGAGGTTCAAGTCCTCTCGCCCGCACCAAGGTCCGCTCACCACGGGCCATAGCGGCAGACGTACCATGCCAGCCCGATCAGCTCGTGCAGGGCGTAATAGCTGTCGAGCAATGAGGGCACCTGCGGCAGAAAGATCGCCGCCGACAGCGGCAGCCGGCGGCCGTTCGGGGTCGGGTCGGCGACCACCGGGTAGCCCGCCGCGCGAAACGACCATAATGCCCGGGCCATGTGCCACGGGTTGGTCACGACCAGCGCCGCCGGCACCCCGGCGCGGCTCAATATCGCCGCCGAATAGAGCGCATTCTGATAGGTCGTCTGCGAGCGCGCCTCGCGCCAGCGCACCGGCACCCGAAAATCGTCTTCGAGCGCCTCGGCCATCATGCCGGCCAGGGAATCATCGGCGCCCTCGATCCAGCCGCCGCTGACCAGGATCGGCAATCCGAGCCTCCGCTGCTCGCTGGCCGCTTGGGCCAGCCGCTCGAGGGTCAGCGGCCCGACCGCGTCCTTGCCGCCGGGCACCAGGCTGTGTCGGACATCGCCGGAGAGGACGATGATCGCTGCGGGCGGCGCCGGCGCCGGCAGCACCGGGATGAACCCAGCCATGCGATCGGCCGATTCCAACAGGAAATACGCCACCAACGGGGTCGCCGCCAGATAGAGGCAGGCCATCGCCGCGGTCGCAAGCACGAGTCCCGTCCGCCGCCAGCGCCAGGCCAGCACCACCCCGATCATCGCCAACAGGATGAAAAGGTTGGGCGGGATCAGCGACGAGTACGAAATCCACTGGAGCATGCCGATTTTGTCAGCCGGTCAGCCGGGCGGGGCGACGGGCTCGCCGCGCAGGCGGTGGTAGAGCTTGGCCGCCTCGCGCTTCAGCCCGAAGCCGAGGCCCAGCCGGGTGCGCGGGTTGGCCGCGACAATTCCCCAGCGCTCCCGCCGCTTGGGCAGCCACAATTTCTTGTAGGGGTCGTCGCCGCGGCCGAAATTGATCTCATAGGGGCGGTCGTCGGCGAGCACGCGCTCGATCAGCTCCATCGTCAGCAGGGTGCCGAGCGAGAACTCGTCGAACCGCTGGTCGTGTGCGAGCTTATAGATGACGGCGCGGCCGTTCCACACGATCCAGAATTGGGCCGCCGCGGGGACGCCGTCGAGGGACGCAATGCCGAGACGCAGCGCGCCCTCGCCGGCGGCCAGCCGGATCAGCGCCGGGATGAAATCCGGGAACGCCTCGGCCGGCTTCCAGCTCCTTGCATAGATCGCCTGGTAATCGGCGATCGCCCGCTCGATGCCGGCGGGTCCGGCGTAGAAAGCGGTTTTAAGTTGAGCGCCCGCGTCCAGCCGCCGGCGCTTGCGGCGCCAAGTGTTGCGCAACTCGGAAGGCCGCTCGCCGAGGTAGTCGGCAAAGCTCATCCCGGCGGTCTCTTCGAACCAGGTTCCCGAGTGAAACCTGCATTCGACCAGGAGCCCGGCGCGGCGCAGGGCGCTGACGATGGCGCGATAAGACGGATCGCTTGCATCGAGCTCTTCCAGCGCAATGATGTCCCAGCGCGGCGATTCGCCGAGTGCCTCGCCGAGGATTGCGCCGAGCCCCTCTGCGACATCGGCCGCCGGTGCCGCGAGGATGCCGTGCTCGACGCTGTAGGCGTTGGCGAGGCTGGCCAAGCGCCGCCCCCCAGGACTCGCGACCACTTGTCCGGTGCCTACCTGGAACGCCAGCGCCGCCGCCGAGCCGGGCCGCTCGTCGCTGTAGAGGCGGGTTTCGCTCGCGGCAGGGACTCCGTGGCGCGCCATCAGGTCGTACCAGCCGGGCAGCGCGAAAAATGACTCCCGCGCCGCCGCCTCGAACAGCGCGGCGAGCCCCTGCGGCAGTCGCCGAAAATCGGGGTTGCGGTAGACTGGCATCAGCAGCCCGGCATTACCCGGCGCCGGCCCCGCTGCCGCTCTTGATCCGATGGCACAAGGTGCGGATCCTGACCTTCACGACGCTCTACCCGAATGCTGTGCGCCCGCAGCATGGCATCTTTGTCGAGACGCGCCTGCGCAAGCTGGTCGAAAGCGGCCGGGTCGAGGCGCGAATCGTCGCCCCCTGTCCGTGGTTCCCGTTTTCCTCGGAGCGGTTCGGGGCCTATGCGGCGATGGCCCGGGTGCCGCGCGCGGAGACCCGGGGCGGGCTCCACATCGAGCATCCGCGCTATCCGCTCGTCCCCAAGATCGGCATGAGCAGCGCGCCCCTGGCCCTCTTCGCCGCTTGCCTGCCGCGGCTGCGCCGGCAGATCGCCATGGGCGGAGATTTCGACCTGATCGACGCGCATTATTTCTATCCCGACGGGGTCGCCGCGGTGCTGCTGGGACGCGCCCTCGGCCGGCCAGTGGTGGTGACCGCGCGCGGCAGCGATCTCAACCTGATCGCCGAGCATAGGGTGCCGCGGCGCTGGATCTATTGGGCCGCGACGCGTGCGGCCGGGCTCATCACCGTGTCGAGCGGGCTCAGGGACCGGCTCTGCGCACTCGGCGTCGCCGCGGAGCGGGTGCGGGTTTTGCGCAACGGCGTCGATCTCGCGCAATTCCGTCCCGGCGACCGGGCCGCTTCGCGCCGCCGGCTCGGCTTCACCCGGCCGACCCTGCTCGCGGTCGGAAATCTGGTCACGCTGAAGCGGCACCCCCTGATGGTCGAGGCCTTGGCGCTCTTGCCCGATGCCGATCTGGTCATCGTCGGCGAGGGCCCGGAACGGCGCGCGATCGAAGCCTTGGCAGCCGCGCGCGGCGTCGCCGGACGGGTCCGTCTCCTCGGCCGCCTGCCGCAACAAGAGCTGCCCGAAATCTACGCCGCGGCCGATCTCCTGCTGCTGGTCTCGACCCATGAGGGCTGGCCCAATGTCCTGCTCGAGAGCATGGCCTGCGGCACCCCGGTCGTGGTCGCCGACCTCCCCGGCATCGGCGATATCGTCGCGGCGACCGAAGCCGGCCGCATCGTTTCGCAGGTGACGCCCGATTCGCTCGCCGCCGCGATCCGCGATTTTCTCGTAACACTCCCAGACCGGGCCGCGACCCGTGCCTACGCCGAGCAATTCGACTGGCGGAGCACGACCGATGGCCAGATCGCGCTGTTCGGCGAAGTCTGCGCGCGCCATCCCGAGCCCGCGCGGCCAGCTTCGGCCACTCATCGGCGCAGCAGCCGGTCATAGATTGGGGCGTAGCGGGCAACCGAGTGCGCCCAGCATCGCTCGCCGTCGATAAAGCCGGTGGCGCAGGCCCGGATGCGCGGCCAGGATGGCTCGTCGTCGAAGGCGGCGAGCACGCCGGCGGCGAGCTGTTCTGGATCGCCGGGGGGAAACAGATAGCCGGTCTCGTGGTCGCGGATCAGCTCGCGATGGCCGCCGACATCGGAGGCGGCGACGATCCGCTCCTGGGCCATCGCCTCGAGCGGCTTCAGCGGCGTCACCAGCTCGGTCAGCCGCAACGACAGCCGCGGAAAGACCAGCATGTCGGCAAGGTCGTAATAGCAGCCGATCTCGTCATGCGGAACCCGCCCGGTGAAAACGGCGCTATCGCCGAGGCCGAGCTCGCCGGCGAGCGCCCGCAATCGATCCTCCTCGGGGCCGCCGCCGACCAGCAGGACGGCGATACCCGGGCGCCGCCGCCATATCGCCGGCAGCGCGCGCAGCAACAGGTGCAAGCCCTCATAGGAATAGAACGAGCCGAAAAAGCCGAGCACCCGCTTGCCCCCGAGGCCGAGCCGGGCGGCGAGCGCCGGATCGGGGCGCGCCGCGCCGCGAAAGGCATTGCGGTCGACCGCGTTGGGGATGACCGTGACCTTCTCGGCCGCAATCCCGCGAGCTGTGATCTCGCCGCGCAAACCCTCGCAGATCGTCGTCACCGCATCGGCCCCGCGCAGCGCGCGGGTTTCGAGGAGCCGCGTCGCGCGATAGCGCAGCCCGGCGATCCCGCGCGTGCCGCCGCCGGCGGCGTCCTCCCACAAGGCGCGGACCTCGTAGACCACCGGCAGGCCATGGCGGCGCCCGGCGCCGATCGCCGGCAACGCATTCAGCACGGGCGAATGGGCGTGCAGGATCTGCGGCCGGACTTCCTCGATCACCTGGTCTAGACGGCGGCCGAGATCGGCCATGAGCTTAAGCTCGCGCGCCCAAGGGAGCCGGGCGCCTGGCCCCTGCGGCGGCGGCGTGCGCAGAAATTCCCACGCGCCGATCCGCTCGCGCGCCGGCCCTGGCGCATAATGCTTGCCGCTGGTCAGCAGCACCGGGTCCCACCCCAATGCCCGCTGCTGGTCGACGATGCCGAGCGTGCGAAACACATAGCCGCTCTGCAACGGCAGCGAATGGTCGAGGATATGCAGAACCCGCATCGCCCGGATCGAGTTGGTTGGCCGCCCGCCCGCCCTTATACCAGGATCGGCGGGTTTCCCGAGCTTAGCGCGCATTGGCTCAATCGGAGTTAACCCCGGTGCCCGCAGAAACCGGCCTGGCCGGCGGGGTCGCGTTGCGGCGCGAGGCCTTGCCGCCGCTCCCCGACCTCGAGCGCGAATGGCGGGCGCTCGAAGCCGCTGGCCACCCGTCATTCTTCGTCTCGTGGGCATGGATCGGCAGCCTGCTCGCGGCGATCCCGGCGGCGAGCCGCCCGATGCTGCTGCGCGGCCGGGCGCCAGGCCGCACGGTGGCGCTGGCCTTGCTCGGCAAGGCGGTGACCCGCCGCCACGGGCTGATCCGCGCGCGCGGCCTCTATCTGAACGAGACCGGCGACCCGCGCTTCGATGCGATGTCGATCGAGCACAACGGCGTGCTTACCGCGGCCGGCAGCGAGGCCGCCATCCTAGAGGCGCTCCTGGCCTGGTTCGCCGGGATGCGCGGCGAGGCCGACGAGCTGCACCTGAGCGGCTCGCTGCTGCGTCTGCTCGAGCCCATGCTCGCAGCGCATCGGCTGCTGTGCAGCGCGGCTGCCATGCCGTCCTATTCGGTCGAGCTCGGTCTGCTCGCCGCCGGCGACGGCGCCCTCGACCCGGTGCTCAGCGCCAATGCTCGCCATCAGCTGCGCCGCGCCATCCGGCATTTCGAGGCGCAGGGTCCGCTCGGCCTGAGCGAAGCCTCTACCGAGGCCGAGGCGCAGCGCTGGTTCGGCGCAATGAAGACGTTGCATTGCGCCTCATGGGCCCGGCGCGGCAAGGCGCACGCGTTTACCCACGGATTTTTCGAGCCGTTCCACCGCCGGCTGATCGAGCGCAATTTTGCCGAGGGCGCAATCCAGCTGCTCGAAATCCGCGCCGGCGAGCGGACCATCGCTTATCTCTACAATTTCCGCCATGACGGCCGGGTCTACGCCTATCAAAGCGGGTTTGCCGATGCCGATCCGCGCGAGCGCCCGGGGGTCGTCGCCCACGTGCTGGCGATCCGCCACGCCTGGCGCGCCGGCCTGCGGGTCTACGACTTCATGGCCGGCCATAACCGCTTGAAAGAGAGCTTTGCCACAAGCTGCGAGCCGATGCTGTGGCAGGTGGTGCAGCAGCCGCGCCTGCGGTTTCGGGTCGAGCATCTCGCCCGCCGGCTGAAGCAGCGGGTCCAGCCGTTCGCCCGGGCGTTCACAATGAAATCGCTTGCCGCCGGCCGGGCGAAACGATAGGGCAGGGCCGCCGCTGCTCGCCAGGAGCCCCATGTCGACCCTTGTCACCGGCGCCGCCGGGTTTATCGGCTTTCACGTCGCCAGGGCGCTGCTCGAGCGCGGCGACCGGGTCGTCGGCATCGATAACCTCAACGATTATTACGATGTGCGGCTCAAGGAAGCCCGTCTCGACGAGCTCGCCGAATTCGCCGGCTTTACCTTTGTCAAGCTCGACATCGCCGACCGCGACGGCATCTCGGCCGTGCTCCGCGCCCATCGGGACCTTTCCGGCATCATTCATCTCGCCGCCCAGGCCGGGGTGCGCTATTCGCTCGAAAACCCTTACGCCTATATCGACGCGAATGTGATGGGCACGATCGTCATGCTCGAAGCGGCGCGGCGCCTAGACCGGCTCGACGCGTTCACCTACGCGTCCTCCTCCTCGGTCTACGGCGCCAACAAGAAGCAGCCGTTCAGCGTCGATGACCCGGTCGAGCAGCCGGTCTCGCTCTACGCCGCGACCAAACGCAGCTGCGAATTGATCGCGCGCAGCTACAGCCACCTCTACCGGCTGCCGGCGACCGGGCTGCGGTTTTTCACCGCCTATGGCCCGTGGGGCCGGCCCGACATGGCAGCCTGGCTGTTCACCAAGGCGATCCTCGCCGGCGAGCCGATCAAGGTGTTCAATGAAGGCCATATGGCGCGCGACTTCACCTATATCGACGATATCGTCGCCGGCACGATCGCGGCACACGACCGCGCCCCGGCTGCCGGGGCCGTCGGCGACGAGGTTCCGCACCGGATCTACAATCTCGGCAATCATCGGCCGGAACGGCTGCTCGATTTCATCGCGATCCTCGAACGGGCCCTCGGGCGCACCGCGATCAAGGAGCTGCTGCCGTTGCAACCCGGCGACGTGCCGGAAAGCTTTGCCGACATCGAAACCGCGCGCCGCGATCTCGGCTTCGAGCCGAAGATTTCGATCGAAGAGGGGATCGGGCGCTTTGTCCAATGGTACAAGCGCTACCACCGCATCAACTGATGGGTCTGCGCCGGCGATGATCGTGCCGCGCGAAAGGCTTTGTTAACTGCGTTGGATCAGCCTGGGCGGAATTCAATCGCGATCGCCGATCGGGGGCTGACGGGCAAAGGCTGACATGGAACGCGGGTTTGCAGTCATCGGCCTCGGCTATGTCGGCTTGCCGGTGGCGCTGGCATTGGCCAAAAAGTTCGAGCCGGTCATCGGCTTCGATATTTCTGAGCGGCGGATCGCGGCGTTGCGCCAAGGGCACGATGCGACCGGCGAGGTGCCGGCGGCGTCGTTGCGCGCGACCCGGCTGCGGCTGACCCTCGATCCCGAGGCGCTGGCCGAGGCGAGCTTTCTGGTCGTCACCGTGCCGACGCCGATCGACGGCGAACGCCGCCCCGATCTGCGCCCGCTCAGCCAAGCCTGCGCGCTGATCGGGCCGCGGCTGAAGCCGGGCGCCGTTGTCGTCTTCGAATCGACCGTCTATCCGGGCCTCACCCGCGAGGTCTGCGGCAAGCTCTTGGCCGAGGCCTCGGGGCTGGCGCAGGGCGAGGGCTTCAAGCTCGGCTATTCGCCGGAGCGGATCAATCCCGGCGACCGGCATCACCGGCTCGAAAACATCGTCAAGATCGTCGCCGGCGAAGACCGCGAGACATTGGAGCGGGTCGCCGCGGTCTATGGGCAGATCGTCGAGGTGGGCCTCCACCGCGCCTCCTCGCTCGAAGTCGCCGAGGCGGCCAAGGTCATCGAAAATACCCAGCGTGATCTGAACATCGCGCTGATGAACGAGCTGGCGATCATCTTCGACCGGCTCGGCATCCCGACCCGCGAGGTGCTGGCGGCGGCCGGCACCAAATGGAATTTTCTGCAGTTCACGCCGGGGCTGGTCGGCGGCCATTGCATCGGCGTCGACCCGTACTACCTGACCGCGCGGGCCGAGGCGGCCGGCTATTACCCGCAGGTGATCCTGTCGGGCCGCCGCATCAACGATGGCATGGGCGGCTTCATCGCCCAGCGCCTGGTTAAATTGCTGATCGCCGCCGGGCGCCCGGTAAAGGAAGCGCGGATCGGCATCGTCGGCCTCACCTTCAAAGAGGACGTGCCCGATCTGCGCAACAGCCGGGTCCCCGACATCCTCGCCGAGCTGCGCGAATACGGCATTGCCGCGCTGGTCGCCGACCCGCTCGCTGACGCCGCGGAAGCCAAGCGCGAATACGGCATCGATCTGGTTGCCCTCGACCAGCTCGACGGGCTCGACGGGTTGATCCTCGCCGTGCCGCACCGGGTGCTCAGAAAGGCCGGGTGGGACAAGCTGTTCGCCAGGCTGGCTCCGGGCGGCGTCTTTGTCGACGTCAAATCGGCGGTCGCTCGTGACCGGGTGCCGCCGAATGTTCATTATTGGAGCCTGTAGACAGCGCGGAGCTGACTTCAGCCGGAAGCCGCGTCCATTGCCGGTCATTCACCCGTCCGCAGTCTGACGCCACACCGTGTCATTTATCGGGCGTCGATCGGCCTCCAGCGCCGCAGTGACGTGATAACTTCAAGTATTTCAATCGATTGACGCAACCGAGCATGAGATCGGGCCAATCGCTCCTTCGGTCATGACCCCTCTGCGCCATTGACGTGGGCGCACTGACCGACCAACGTTATCGGCTAGTTGGTCACTGCTCGATCGAGCAGATGGCGAATCGCGCGGCGAGCCGATTTGGCCGCGTCCAGCAGCACTCCGACTCCGCCCGCGCCGCAGACACGACGATCCAACGCTCCGGAGAGCCGCGCCGCTGCGGCGGCAAATCAACTGGGTTCGGGCGCCAAACCGCACCTGAGAACACCGCGGGTCGGCCAGGGCCGACTCTTGCCAGGAGGAAAGCGATGCACATGCGATCTTTTTCGGCGCTTTTTGGCGCAGCGATCATCATGCTTGGGGCGCGCACAGCACTCGCCGGCACTGTTGCCTTGAGCGTAGGTCCAAGCGGCCTTTACAGCACGATCAGCGCCGCTGTAGCCGCCGCCGATGCCGATGCCAATGCGAGCGACTACTATGTGATCAATGTCGCACCGGGCACTTACACCAACGATTTTTCGACAGTGACCCGGCCAATGACCATCCAGAGCAATACTGTCGGCGGGGCGGTCATCCTCAACGCCACGGTGCCGCTGCCCAACGAGAAGGGCATCATCCTCAATTTCTCGAACCTGATCGTCGATGGTCTGACCTTTCAAGGGGCGGAGATATCCAATGGGCTCGGCGGCAACGGCGCCGGCATCCGTGATCAAAATACCACCCTCGGCAACGTTTCGACGGCCGGCCCTTACCTGATCGTCTTGAACAGCAGCTTCGTCAACAACCAAACCGGAATTCTGACCGGGTATAACTCCGCGCAGTCGATATTAGTATCCAAGTCCACTTTTATAAACAATGGCAACCCAAACGTCAATTACTACCAGCACGCGCTTTACGTCAACTATGCGGGCAATCTTACCGTCAGCAGCAGCGTATTTTGCGGGCAGCTGATCGGGCACGACATCAAGAGCCGGGCGATGGTCACGAGCGTGTCCGACAACCAGCTTTACGATGGCCAAGCCGATCCGGCTATTGGCTGCAACGCCGGCTCTACCAGCTTTGCCATTGAAATCGCCAATGGTGGCATTGCCAACATATCGGGCAATCAAATCATCCAGGGCGTCGCTTCGCCAAACTATACAATGGTCTCCTATGGGGAGGAGGGTCTGCTGTACAGCACCAATCTGGTGCTGGCATCATACAACACTTTTACCAATATCGGGCCCAATCGGGCGACCGGCATTCTGGAAAGTTCGGCATGCATTCCGATCGAGCTGATCGGCAACACGTTCACTGGGGTTGCCACTCCGGTCAGCCCCCCCAATTGCGCCGTCTACGAATAACCCGGCGCGTCTTCGGGCGCGTTTCGGCCGCCGCAGCGAGCCCGGAGCGCGCTCGATCGCGTCCGGCCGTCGCTCAGCCCGATGCGCCTGCAACGGCTAGCGCAGCGCGTGAGAGAGCCGCTCGTCATAGAGAGCGCCCTCGAGCGGCGTCAGCTGCTGGCGAAATTCCCGGGTTGGCGCCGCCATCGCGCTCGCCTCGAAAGCGTCGCGGTGGCACCACCACTCGACCAGAGTGAAATGGTTGGGGTGGCCGGCCCATCGCAGCACGTCGAAGCGCAGGTTTCCCTCGCTGCTTCGCCCGGCTTCGGCCAACGATCGGGCGAGATCGGCCACGCGGTCCTTGCCGGCGGGAAAAACGTCGATGTGGGTCAGAACCCATACCGCCATGGGTCCGCCGGGCCCGGCTGGCCGCTCGACCGAGAGGCCGTCAAAGGATCGCACCTCGAACGGGCTGGCCAGGATCGGCTGCAGCTGGTCGCCAAACGCGCGTGCCGCTGCGCCGGGCGCGTGCGCCGTGGCGGCGGCCTCGCCATGCCACCTCGCGAGCAGCGCCAAGCGGTTCGGCCGGCCGATTTCAGCGAGCGCCTCGAACCCGGCATTGCCCGGTTCTTCGCGGCCACATACCGCCAATTGCCGGGCCAGTGTCGCGGCCTGCAACGCGGCCGACGCGGCAACCTCAATATAGGCCACGGTGTAGATCGGCTTGCCGCCGGCGGCTTCCCCGGCATCCATCATGCTGCCGCCGGCGCCAGGCGAAAGCGGCAGTCGAGGTCGCGGGCGATCTGGTTGACGAGATCAATCTCCCAGGCGAGGTATTCGCGCATGTAGCGCTCGCGCTCGGCCGGCCGGTCGCGGGCCGACAGCGCCACATCGTCGGGTTCGTCGGCGAGCCGCCCCATGCCGGTTTCGAGCGGCAGCCTGGCTGCTTGCCAGGCCCCGGTGCCGCCGGCCAGCACCCGCACTCGGCGCCCGGCAGATGGTGCGATCTCGGCGGCGGCCAGGCGGGCGATCGCGCCGTCCTCGCTGGTCAGCACCAGATCGCCCTCGGCCGGCAATTTCGCCAGCGCCGCGCCGAGACGCGCCCGGATCGCGAACCACGCGCCGGGGATGTGGCTTTCGCGATGGCGGCGGCTCGATGCCAGATCGACGACGACGGCCGCGGCATCGGCGCGCAGCTCGGCGGGCGAGACGGGCGCCGGCTCGGGCCCGGCGAGCGGAAACACATCCTGGCGCGGGGCCGGGGCGCCGCGCTCCAGTTCGACGCCGTCGAGAGCACGGTCGAGCACCGCCGCATCCCAGCCCATCCGCCGGAGCCACGAGGCGGTGATCCGCGCCCGAACCCCGGTGTCGTCGACCAGCACAACGCGCGCACCCCAGGTGCCGAGCCAGCTGTCGGTCTCCTGGACCAATTGGCCGCCCGGCGCCATCAGCGATCCTGGCAGATGCCCAGCGCGGTATTCGGCCGGGTCGCGGACATCGAGGACGTAGAGCGTGCGCCGGTCGGCCTCGCGCTGCCATTGGGCAAAGGTGGCGCGGTCGATCGCCGGCACGCCGTAGCGGCGGCCCACCGCATCGGCCCGCTGTCGCGCCGCGGCCACACCGTCGGCGGAGACCTCGGGCGCGCGTCCGGTCGCCCCGTTGACCACATTGAGCCCGGCCAGATGCCAGGCCATCGTGCCGTCCTTCAACGAGACGACCCGGTTCGGCACGCCGGCGTCGATCAGCGCCTGCGCGCCGATGATGCTGCGGGTGCGCCCGCCGCAATTGACCACGACAAAGGTGTCGGGCGACGCGACCAGCTCGTGAAACCGATAGACCAGTTCGGCGCCGGGCACGCTGATCGCGCCGGGGATGCTGTTCGAATGGTATTCCTCATAGGAGCGGCTGTCGAAGATCGCGAGCTTCTCGCCCTCGCTCTGGCGCCGCGCCAATTCCTCGGCGCTGATCCAAGGTGTCTCGTATTCGTGCTCGACGACCTCGGCGAAGGCCTTGCTCGGCACGTGCACCCCGCTGTAGACCGGGAAGCCCGCCGCCGCCCAGGCCGACACCCCGCCGGCCAGGACCTGGACATCGCTCCAGCCGCCGGCGATCAGCCGCGCCGCCGCGCGCTCGGCGAGCCCGCCGCCGCCGGCGTCATCGTCGCAGACGACGACCGGCGCCGATCGCCGCGGCAACAGGGCAGTGGCCACGAGCTCGAGCCGGCTCAAGGGCAGGCACGACGCCATCAGCAGATGCCGGTGGTGAAAGCTGCCCTCCTCGCGCGCATCGACGATCGCGATCTCGCCGCCATCATGCAGCCGCCCACGCAATTCTTGCGGTGTGATGCTTTTCGCCATCGCTTTCGATCTCCTGCCGCAACGCTCCATTCCATTTGCCCGAATTCGCGGCAGGCGTCAAAGTCGCAATCGGGATCGCTCGATGGAGGCACGGATGTCAGAGGGACGACGCGCGCGGCCGGTGCCGACGCCGGAGACCATGCATTTCTGGGACGGCACCCGCGCCGGCGAATTGCGGCTGCAGCGCTGCAACACGTGCGCCAAGACCTATTTCCCACCGCGACCGTTCTGCCCCGCCTGCGCCTCGCGCGATGTCGCGGTCTTCCGCGCCTCGGGCAAGGGCCGGCTCTACAGCTATGTGATCCACCACCGCCCGGTGCCGGGCTTCACCCCGCCCTACGCGATCGCGGTCGTCGAATTGGACGAGGGGCCGCGGCTGATGACCAACATCACCGGGTGCCCGCAGACGCCCGAGGCCTTAACCCTCGATATGCCGGTCGAGGTCGCCTTCGAAAAGCTCGACGACGCCATCACCCTGCCGCTCTTCCGCCCGGCCGCGAGGTAGCCCGCGATGCAGCCGAAATCGATCGCCATCGTCGGTGCCGCGGAGACCACCAAGCTCGGCGTCATTCCCGACA
Source organism: Allostellaceae bacterium (assembly GCA_036008325.1). Lineage (GTDB taxonomy): Bacteria > Pseudomonadota > Alphaproteobacteria > ATCC43930 > CGMCC-115725 > AP-15. Next base: position 184 of record DASYNW010000209.1, on the reverse strand, counting down.
TGTCGCAGATCCAATTGCACGCCGACGCCGCGCTCAACGCGATGGCCGACGCCGGCCTCAAGCCCAAGGACATCGACGGCGTCGCCACCGCCGGCGAGACGCCGACGACGATCGCACACTATCTCGGGCTCACCCCGAAATGGGTCGACGGCACCGCGGTCGGCGGCTGCTCGTTCATGATCCA
>DASYNW010000208.1:0-3423 GCA_036008325.1 Allostellaceae bacterium | reverse complement strand
GTCATGTCCGCCCTTGCGTCCGGCTTCGGCGGCGCGCGCGGGGTCGTTCTTGAAATTTCCGCCGCTGGCCTGGCCGCCCTTGCTGGCGATTTCCTGCTGCTTTTTCTCGTCCATCGAGGCAAAGCCACGGTTTGACGTGTTGGATTGGTCCCGATCGGCCATGATAACGGACTCCACTGGTTAAGTCTTCACCGATCATCCTTAGAGTTTGGATAACGGCTTGATGATTTAACGGAGATAATGATTGCACGGTTCCGAACTATCCCTTGGAAAAATGGGAACGGACAGGAGTTCTCCTTATATTTCTTAGCCAGACCGAGTTGAAACCTTCAGTCGCGCGGAACGCGACGCCGCTTTGTCAGGCGAACCGGGAAGCGGCGAACGGCGCGATGTCGATCGATGGCGCCCGTCCGGCGACCAGATCGGCGACGACTTTGCCGGTCATCGGCGCCGACGTCATGCCGACATGGCCGTGGCCGAAGGCGTAGATCACGTCGGGTGAGGCCCGCGACGGCCCGAGCGCCGGCAATGAATCGGGCAGGCTCGGCCGGTGCCCCATCCACACCGAGAGGCGCTCCTCGGGGTGATCGGCGGCAAGGCCCGGCAGCATCCGGCGGCCCTGCTCGAGCAGCATTCGCGCGCGCCGCCAATCGGGCGGCGCCGCCAGCCCGGCAAGTTCCACCGTGCCGGCAAAGCGCAGCCCGGCGTCCATCGGGGTGGCGACGAACTTGCCGTCGGCGTCGGCGGTCGGGATCCGCGGCATGACTTCCGGGTCGCGGATCATCAGGTGATAGCCGCGTTCGCTTTCAAGCGGGATCCGGTCGCCGAGCGCAGCGGCGAGCGGCCTCGACCAAGCCCCGGCGCAGACCACCGCGGCGTCGGCGGCGATCTCGCCCCGCTCGGTGCGCACCGTCGCGAGCCGGCCGCCTTCGAGCTGGAAGCCCACCGCCCGCGCGTGCTCGATGGCGCCACCCGAGCGCCGGAAATTTTCAAAGAGGCGCTCGACCAGCGCCAACGGGTCCGAGGTGTGCCCGTTTTCGCGCACCAGCAGGCCGCGCACGTAATCGCGCGACAGCGCGGGTTCGAGCTGGCGCAATTCGTCTTGATCGAACTCGTCGACCTCGACCCCGTTCTCGCGGCGCAATTCCCAGGCCAGCCGGTCCTTTGCCAAGCCCTGCGCCGAGCGGTAGACATAAAGGTGGCCCAGGCGATGCACCAGATCCTCGGCGCCGGCGTCGCGCACCAGCGGCGTCAGCGCGTCGAGGGCGGCGCCGACCAGGGGGCGCAAGGCGCGGGCCTGGGCGTGGATTTTCTCCGGGGTGCCGGCGCGGATGAAGCGGACCAGCCACGGCGCGATCATCGGCAGATAGGACCAGCGCAACGACAGCGGCCCGAGCGGGTCGGCGAGCCAGCGCGGCACATTCCACATCACCCCCGGCATCGAGGCTGGCGTCACCGAGGAGGCGTTGAACGCCCCGGCGTTGCCAAAGGAGGCGCCGTGACCCGGCTCGCCGGGCTCGACGATGAACACCTTGTGGCCATCGCGCTGCAGATAGCTCGCCGCGCACACGCCCACCATGCCGGCGCCGATCACCACGACCCGCTTTGCTCCGATCCCCTGCATCCGACTGGGCGAAAAATCCCGCGCCTCAGGCGGCGCGGGCCGGCCACACCGGCTGGTGATAGCCGAGCGGGGCTGTGGGCCGGGCCCAATAGGGTGCGGTCTCGGAGAGGCGCACGGTCGGCCCCAGATGGCGCAGCCGGCCCACCGGCGTGTCGCTCTCGATCGACCAGCGCGCGATCTCGGCCGGATAGAGCTCCTTGTCGACCCCCTTGAGCGCCGTTTCCGGCACCTGGCCGCGCTCGACCAGCCAGCGCCCGGTCTGCGCCAGCGAGATGCGCACCAGCCAGCTGCCGCCCTCGCGCGCCCGCCGGGCCAGGGCCACCATCGCGCCGAACGCCATGAAGTAGCCCGTTAAGTAATCGATAGCGGAAACCGGGTAGAACTGCGGGCCGGGGTTCGCGCCGGGGAACAGCTCGCCCTGGCGGGTGGTGATCCCGCTCACGGTCTGCACCACGGTGTCGAAGCCGCGGCGCGACGCCCAGGGACCGATATGGCTGAACGCGCACATCGACACATAGACGAGGCCCGGCCGCAGCCGCGACAATTCCTCGGGCGACAGCCCGCGATTGCCGAGCGTGCCCGGCCGGTAGCCCTGGGTGAAGACGTCGGCTTCGCGCAGCAGCCCACGCAGGGTGTCGAGATCCTGCTTCTGGCGCAGATCGAGATGCGCCTGCAATTTGCCGTGGCCGGTGTCGTATTCCTGGTAGCCGATATTCGGCAGGTGCGGCGCAGTGATCTTCATCACCTCGGCGCCGTGCTCGGCCAAGGTGCGGGCCGAGGTCGGGCCGGCCAGGACCCGGGTCAGGTCGAGCACGCGAATCCCGGACAACGGCCGCTCGCCCTCGGGTAGGGGCTCGGGCGCGCTGTCGCCGATCTTGACGATCTCCATCAGCGGCAGCGAGGCGATCGCCGCCGACTGCGGATGCCTGGCCCATTCGGCCATGCTGCGCACCATGCCGCCCGCGCCCTTGGCGGCGAGGATCGCCTCTTCCAATTCGACCGCGTCCCATTTGGCGACCGCCTGGCGCACCGCCTCGCGCTCTTCGGGCACGCCCAGCACCTGCATCGCGGCGGCGCGGTGGTTCGGGAAATTGGCGTGAATATAGCTCCAGCGGCCTGCCTTCGCTGGATAGACGCCCATCACCGGGTTGCGCTCGGTCGAGATCGCGGCCCCGTCGATCTGCATGTAATGCCCGCTGCGCAACGAGGCCACCGCCTGCCGCAGGTCGACCGCGACCTCTTGGCGGCGCCCGGTGCGCAACTCCCACAGATCGGCGGCGGCGAGCCCGGTCGCGGCCAACGCCGCCGCACCGGCGGCGCCGATGCGGAACGGGGTCGGCAATACCGGGTCGGCGCCCCCGGTGATCTCGACCGCGCGGGCCCGTTCCTCCGGCCAGCCGGCGATCGGCAATATCGTGCGCAGGGCGTCGTAGGCCATCCTCGGATCTCCCCATGGAAAGCCGGCGCTTGCCTCGGCGCCGGGCGATGGAAGATGATGCTCCGAAACCATGCGCAAAGGGAACGCCGATGAGCCAGGTCATGATCGTCGTCGATTTCGAGGTCAAGCCGGAGCACCGCGGCCAGTTTCTCGATCTGATGAAGAGCCACGCGCAGCGCTCGCGCCGCGACGATGGCTGCCTGCAATTCGACCTGATGCTACCGAAGGACGACGAGCGGCACGTCCTGCTGATCGAAAAGTGGCGCGACCAGGCCGCACTCGACGCGCACTCCAAGGGGCCGATGCCGGGCAACACCTACAAGGACTGGATTGTCGGCCGCAAGGTCGCGCGCGGCGCGCC
>DASYNW010000207.1:0-20605 GCA_036008325.1 Allostellaceae bacterium | reverse complement strand
CTTGTTGGCCGAGATTTCGCGCAGCCGGCTGATCGCCTCGACCCGCCTCGCCGAAGAGGAGATGGTGCTGGTGACGCGTCCGGGGGCGCGCCCGCGCGGGGTGGTCTCGGCCGAGGAGCTGAACCGCACCCCGCTGATCCTCGGCGACGGGCTGCGCGCGGCCCTCGAAATGCTGCTGGCCGGGCGCGGCATCGCCCTACAGGTCGACACCGAATTGAACGACCACGAGACGATCCGGCTGATGGTGCAGCAGGGGGTGGGCGCCTCGATCCTGCCGCATGCCTCTGTCTATCGCGAATGCGCCCGCGGCTTGGCTGAGGCGCACCGCATCACCGCCGGCGGGATCTTCCGTACTTTGGCGCTCGGCACGGCAGTAAGCCGAGGTCCGTCAGCGGCGCGGCAGGCGGTGGCCGAACTCGTCACCCAGGTCCTCGCCGATATCGAGGCCGACGGCAAGCTGCGCCCGCAGATCGCAGACCCGACGGCCGTCGCCCCCTCCCAGCCGCTCCCCCGCATGCGGGGGTGGGTTGGCGCAGAAGCCGGCCCAGCCTGAACCGGATAACCCAAGAGGAGGACAGCCCATGCAGATCGTCGATTCGCAGATCCATCTGTGGGAAAACGCGCGGATGTCGCCGCAGCATCGGCAGATCCCGACCTATAATGTCGATGATGCGCTGAAGGAGATGGCGGAGGCCGGGGTCGACGCGGCGGTCATCCATCCGCCCAGCACCTTGGGCGAGGGGCCGAACGCGCAAGCGGTCGAGGCGGTCAAAGCCCACCCGGACAAGTTCTGCATCCTTGGCAATTTCGACCTGCTAGCGCCGAACCGCGAGGAGATCGTCAAGAACTGGCGGCAGCGGCCGGGCATGCTCGGGTTCCGCTTCACCTTCAACCAGCCGCATCAGCAGAGCTGGTGGAATGACGGCTCGCTCGATTGGTTCTGGGCGGCCTGCGAGCGCGAGAAGCTGCCGGTTGGGTTGATGGCCGGCGGGCATCTGGCCGATCTCGGCCGGATCGCCGAGCGCCATCCCGGGCTCAAGCTCCATATCGACCATCATGGCCGTGGCGGCGGGGGCGGCTCGGGAACCGACGATGCGGCCTTCGCCAATCTCGGCGACATGCTGGCGCTCGCCAAATACCCGAACGTCGCGGTCAAATTGTCGGGCGCGCCGAGCTATTCGAGCGAGCCTTATCCCTATCGCAATATCCACAAATACATCCGACAGATCGTCGACGCGTTCGGCCCGCAGCGCTGCTTTTGGGGCACCGACATCACCCGCATGCCGTGCTCGTACCGGCAATGCGTGACGATGTTCACCGAGGAATTGCCGTGGCTGCAGGGCCGCGACAAGGAGCTGGTGATGGGCGACGCAATCTGCGCCTGGCTCGGCTGGAACCGCCCGGTTTGATCGAGCGTAGGCGGTCGCTGGTCGGATCGATCTTTCCCCCCCCCGCCGGCCGGGGAGAGGGTAGGGTGACGGGGCCGGGCATGCAAAGCCGCGGCGGCGCCCACCTCACCCTCCCCACCGCCGAGCGATGGGTCCCCTCCCTCTCCCCTCAAAAGGGCGGAGAGGGCAAGAGTGTGCAGCGCGGCCATTTGCTCAGTCCATGCCGATTGGCTATGCCGGCGATCGGCAGATGGCATTTCGAACATTGCTTGCGCTAGCGTAGCGTCCATCCCAGCAACGGCTTGGCAAGAGGGTGAGGCGATGCAGTTCGGCCTGTTCGGCAGTGCGACGGCAAGGCGCGCCAAGGGGCCCGAAGAGGCCGAATTCGACAGCGCCGAGGGCTTTCGCGATTTCATCGAATACAATATCGAGGCCGAAGCGCTCGGCTTTCACAGCACCTTCGTCGTCGAGCACCATTTCACCGGGTATGGCCAGGTCTCGGCGACGATCAACCTCTTGACCTGGCTCGGCGCGCGGACCCGCCGGCTGCGGCTCGGCACCGCGGTCATGGTGCTGCCGTGGCACAACCCGGTCCTGCTGGCCGAGCAGGCCGCGACCCTTGACCTCCTCTCCGGCGGGCGGCTCGATTTCGGCGTCGGCAAGGGCTATCGCTACAACGAGTTCGCCGGCTTCTGTGTACCGATGGACGAGGCCGATGCGCGCTACGACGAATGCCTCGCCGTGATCCTCAAAGCCTGGACCGCCGACGAGCCGTTCTCGCATCGCGGCAGATATTGGCAGTTCGACAATATCGTGGTCGAGCCGCCGACTGCGCAGCGGCCGCACCCGCCGATCTGGATGGGAGCCGGCAGCGAGCGCTCGATCCGCCGGGTCGCGGCCCAAGGCTGCAACCTATTGCTCGGGCAGTACGCCTCGCCCGCGGACGTCGGGACCAGCATCGCGACCTACAAATCCGAGGTCGAAGCCCAGGGCCGCCGCTTCGACCCGATGCAGGTCGCGGTGACCCGCGCCTTTTTTGTCTGCGACAGCGCCGCCGAGCGGGCGGCGGCGATGGAGCGCCGGCTCGCCAACCGGCTGCGCCAACTAAAGCTCGCGACCACGCCCGACGGCACCATCCATGGCGGGCCGGACCGCGCCACCGGCGACCCGCAGGCGGTCAACGAGGCGAGTGCGATGTACGGCAATCCCGACCACATCGCCGAACGGCTCGACGAGTTGCGCGCCGCCGGTGCGGGCTACGTGCTGATCAACGGCGGCGGCTCGGGTGGCGGGATGCGCGGCCGCTTGAGCCTGCGCCGCTTCGCCCGCGAAGTAACGCCGCATTTCGCCGACGCGCCGCCAAAGCGCGCCGCCCGTTAGCGCCATCCGGCGATCCCGCTACCGCCGCCGACATTTCACCCGCGCGTCGTCCGGCGGGCAACGGAACGTTTGATTCGGCCGGTCGTTTGGCTCGGACAGCCGGACCGCTCGCATCCTAGGCTAAATCTCAGGAGATCGAGGGCTTCGGACCGCAGGTTGCGGAGGTTTCGATGGATGCCCGGATTGCGCTGAGGGTGGACGGCGTCGAGCGCACGCTGACCGTCGACACCCGGACGACGTTGCTCGACGCGCTGCGCGACCATCTGGGCGAGATGTCGCCAAAAAAGGGTTGCGACCATGGCCAGTGCGGCGCGTGCACGGTGCTGCTCGACGGGCGCCGGGCCTTGACCTGCCTGGCCTTTGCCGTGGCCTATGACGGGGCCGCGATCACGACCGCTCGAGGGCTCGCCGACGGGGGCAAGCTGCACCCGGTGCAGCAGGCGTTCCTCGACCATGATGCGTTGCAGTGCGGCTATTGCACGCCGGGCCAGATCTGTTCTGCTGTCGGCATGCTCGACGAGCTGAAGGCCGGCCATCCGAGCCACGTGACCCAGGATCTGAGCGGCGCCGCGGAGCTGACCGACGACGAGATCCGCGAGCGGATGAGCGGCAATCTCTGCCGTTGCGGCGCCTATGTGAATATCGTCGCGGCGATCCGGGACGCCGCATCATGAAGCCCTTTGCCTATGCGCGGGCCGTCGATGCCGCGGCCGCGGTCGCCGCGGTCGCCAGCCGCCCCGATGCGGCCTTCCTCGCCGGCGGCACCAACCTCGTCGACCACATGAAGCTCGGGATCGCCAGCCCCGAATTGCTGGTCGACGTCAGCCGGCTGCCGTTCGACCGGATCGAGCAGCTGCCGGGCGGCGGGGTGCGGATCGGCGCCGCGGTGCGCAACAGCGACCTGGCGGCCGACCCGTTCATCCGCGCCCGCTATCCCGTGCTCGCCCAGGCCCTGCTCGCCGGGGCGTCGGGTCAGCTGCGCAACCTCGCGACCACCGGCGGGAACCTGTTGCAGCGCACCCGCTGCGTTTATTTTCAGGATGCCACCACACCCTGCAACAAACGCCGGCCCGGCGCCGGCTGCTCGGCGAACGGCGGCTATACCCGCTATCACGCGATCCTCGGCGCGTCCGAGCACTGCGTCGCGGTGCACCCCTCGGACATGGCAGTGGCGATGGCGGCGCTCGATGCCACGGTCGTGGTTCTGGGCGAGCACGGCAAACGCCATATCCCGCTCGCCGATTTCCACCGCCTGCCGGGAGACGCGCCGCACCGGGATACCGTGCTGGCGCATGGTGAGCTGATCACCGCGGTCGACCTGCCCGACCTGCCGTTCGCTGCCCGCTCGGCCTACCGCAAGGTGCGCGACCGGGCATCTTACGCCTTCGCGCTGATCTCGGTGGCAGCGGCGGTCGACCTAGACGGCGACGTCATTCGTGACGTGCGCGTGGCGCTCGGCGGGGTCGCGCACAAGCCGTGGCGGGCGACGCGCGCCGAGGCGGCATTGCGCGGGTCGCCGGCCACAGCAGAGAGCTTCCGCAGGGCGGCCGACGCCGAGCTCTGCGATGCCCGGCCGTTGCCCGGCAACGCCTTCAAGGTGCCGATGACCCGCAACACCCTCGTCGCGGTGCTAGCTGAGCTCGCCGCGGAGAAACCCCGATGAACATCCTCTTGGAGCCGCGCGCGATCGGCATGCCGCTGGAGCGCCTCGATGGTGCCGCCAAGCTCACCGGAACCGCGCCCTATGCCTTCGAGCATCCGGTGTCAAATCCGCTCTACCTGCATCCGCTGCAGTCTGCCATCGCCCGCGGGCGGATCACCAAGATCGACACAGCTGCGGCCCAGGCGCTCGAAGGCGTAGTCGCGGTGATCACTCACGAGAACGCTCCCCGGCTCGCCTCCGACAAGGACAAGGAGCTGTGGGTGCTGCAGTCCGACGAGATCCACTTCCGCGGCGAACTGATCGGCGCGGTCGTCGCCGAAAGCCCGCAGATCGCCCGGCATGCCGCCGATCTGGTGCAGGTGGACTATGCCGAGCAGCCGCATGAGGCCGAGCTGCGCGCCGATCGCGGCGATCTTTACGCCCCCGAGCAGGTGAACCCGAATTTCCCGACCGACACCGCCGAGGGCGATGTCGAGGCCGCGCTGGCGGCAGCGGCGGTGACCATCGACGAAACCTATACGACGCCGATGGAGCACAACAATCCAATGGAGCCGCATACGACCATCGCCCGCTGGGCCAACGGCGAGCTCACCCTCTACGACTCGACCCAGGGCGTGCATTCGGTGCGAACCACCCTGGCGCCGCTGTTCGGCCTCGACCCGGCCCGGGTCCATGTCGCAGCACCGCATGTCGGCGGCGGCTTCGGCTCGAAAGGGACGCCGCACGCGCACAACGTGCTTGCCGCGCTCGCGGCTCAGATGGTCGCCGGCCGGCCGGTCAAGCTCGCGCTGACCCGCCAGCAGATGTTTGCGCTCGCCGGCTATCGCACCCCGACTATTCAAAGGATCCGCCTCGGCGCGGATCGCAAGGGTCATCTGAGCGCGATCGCCCACGACGTCGTGGAGCAGACCTCGAAAATCAAGGAATTCGCCGAGCAGACGGCGGTGGCGAGCCGGATCATGTACGCGGCGCCGAACCGGCGCACCACCCACCGGCTGAGGGCGCTCGACGTGCCGGTGCCGTCGTGGATGCGCGCGCCGGGCGAGACGCCAGGCATGTACGCGGGCGAGGCGGCGATGGACGAGCTCGCGATCGCCTGCGGCCTCGACCCGATCGAGCTGCGCATCCGCAACGAGCCCGACCTTGATCCGGAATCGGGAAAGCCGTGGTCAGGCCGCCATCTCGTCGCCTGTCTGCGCGAGGGCGCTCGCCGGTTCGGCTGGGACCGGCGCGACCCGGCGCCTGGCGCCCGCCGGCGCGACGGCTGGCTGATCGGCATGGGTGTCGCCAGCTCCACCTATCCCTATTACGCGATGCCGGGCTCGGCGGCGACGATACGCTATGGATCTGACCAGAAATACGTGGTGCGGATCGGCGCCGTCGATATCGGCACCGGCACCCGGACTGCCCTCTCGCAGATCGCCGCCGATGCGCTCGACTGCCCGCTGACCGCAATCCGGCTCGAGATCGCCGACACCAGCCTGCCGATGGCTACCGTCGAGGGTGGGTCGTCAGGAATCAGCAGCTGGGGCTCGACGATCGTCGCCGCGGCGCGCGCGTTCCGCAGCCAGCACGGCGCCGATCCCGGCGAAGGGTCGGAAATCGGCGCTTCGATGCCGGAGAACCCGGATGCCGAACGCTTCGCCATCCACTCCTTCGGCGCGCAATTCGCCGAAATCCATATCCACGCCGGCACCGGCGAAATCCGGGTACCGCGGATGCTCGGCGTCTTCTCGGTCGGCCGGATCATCAATCCGCGCACGGCGCGCTCGCAGCTGATCGGCGGGATGACCATGGGATTGTCGATGGCGCTGCATGAGGAGAGCGTCCTCGATCCGCGTTTCGGCCATGTCGTCAACCACGATTTCGCCGGCTACCACATCGCCGCCAACGCCGACGTCCTCGACATCGAGGCGGTCTGGCTCGACGAATTCGACCCGAATTCGAACCCGATGGGCTCGCGCGGCATCGGCGAGATCGGCATCGTCGGCACCGCCGCGGCAATCGCCAACGCGGCCTATAACGCCACCGGCCGCCGGGTCCGCGATCTGCCACTCACCCCGGACAAGTTCCTGACCTGAGCGGGAGCTTAGCCGGAAGCGGCGACCGCGCCGGCCGGCTGTCCTTTCGCCCGCAGTGCCTCGAGCGCTTCGGGGGTGTCGATGTCGACGAGGATCGCGTCGTCGTCCATTTCGACCTCGGCGACCAATTCGGCATGTTCGCCGATCAGGTGCCTGGCCCCGACGTCGCCGGCGATCTGGGCCATCTCGGCGAAGAAGCGCCTGGCCCACAGCACCGGGTTGCCGCGCTTGCCGCGGCGGGTCGGCACGATGATCGCGCGGCCTTCGAGCGGGTTGAACGCCGCGATCAGCCGGTCGATGTGCCGGCCGGTGACGAGCGGCATGTCGCCGAGGCAAACCAGCGCGCCGTCGAGATCCTCCGGGAAGGCCGCGATGCCGCGCCGCAAGGAAGTCGACAGGCCCTCGGCGAAGTCGGGGTTGCGCACTCGCTCGATCGGCAGCTTGCCGAGAGCGGCATCGATCTCGTCGGCCTTGTTGCCGAGCACGGCGACAAGCGGCCGGGCCCGCGAGGCGAGCAGCCGTTGCGCCACGCGCGCCACCATCGGCGTCCCATCGATCTCTTCGAGCAGCTTATTCGGCCCGCCCATGCGTCGTGATTGGCCGGCCGCCAGCAACAGGGCGCCGATCCGCGGGCCTGGCGGGGTTTCCTTCTGCTGCGGAGCGGGGGGCTTCGCCTCGGCGCGCGGCAGCGGGCGCGACGGGATCTCGGCGAGAAGCCCGCCGGCGCCCATGCGCATGATTTCGGCCGGTCCGACCGGGAGGCCTGCGACCAGCCGTTCCAGCACCCAGTCGAAGCCGTTGACCTTGGGCGACCGGGCGCAGCCGGGCAGCCCCAGCACCGCAAGTTCGCCGACATGGCCGAGCAGCAGCAGATTGCCGGGATCGACCGGCATGCCGAAATGGTCGACCCGGCCGCCGGCGGCGACGATTGCCGCCGGGATCACGTCGCGTCGGTCGAGGATCGCCGAGGCGCCGTGGATCAGCAGAAGGTCGATCGGATGGCCGAGCGCGGCGCGGATATGTGCCTCGAGCTCGCCGATCGAATGAGCACAGCGCGTCTCGAGCACGAGCCTGCAGCCGAGTGCGGCGAGCCTGGCCTCGGTCACCTGGCGGGTCTTGTCGAGGATGCTCTCCTTGAGGCCCGGAAGCCGGGTCTGCACGAGGCCGACCGAGAGCGGCCGAAACGGTGCGACGCGCAGCAGCGGGCCTTCCGAAATGGCCGCCTGGACGCATTGTTTGACCGCCTGCTGCGCGGCGGCGAACGGGATGATCTTGACGGTGGCGACCATCTGCCGCGGCTCGACCACGGTAAATGGCGGCAACGTCCCCAGGGTCACCGCTTCGTCGACGAGGTTGAGCCGGTCGACCCGCTCGCGCGCGAAAACCAGCAATCCGCGCGCCTCGGCGTGGAGATTGGCGCGCCCGGTGAACGGGGCGGCCACCGAGATGCCGGGCCCGACCGCCGCCGCAGCGACCCGCCGCGCCGCGTCGTCTTCGCCGACATCGCCGGGTTCGAGCCGGGCGACGACGATCGCCGACAGGCCGGCCGCGGCGATCAGCTCGACATCTGCCGGCGACAGCACCCGTCCTTTTTTGAGCGCCGTCGTCCCGAGCTTGAGGCTGTGCGCCAGGATCGCGCCTGCGGCCTCGGCGACCGGGACCTCGCCGAACCTCATGCCGGCTCCGCGCCCTCGCCGCGGCGCAGCACCCGGATCATCTCGGCGACGATCGAGACCGCCACCTCCGCCGGCGAAATCCCGCCGATGGGCAAGCCGACCGGGGCGTGAATGCGGGCGAGGTCGTCGTCGGTGAAGCCCTGCTCCTTCAGTCGCGCGCAGCGCCCGGCATGGGTCCGGCGCGAGCCGAGCGCGCCGATGTAGAAGCATTCCGAGCGCAGCGCCATGGCCAAGGCCGGGTCGTCGATCTTGGGGTCGTGGGTCAGGGTCACCACCGCCGACGCACGGTCGGGCCGCAGCCGTTCGAGCGCCTCGTCGGGCCACTCCTGGGCGAGCTCGACCCCGGGAAACCGCGCCTCGGTGGCAAAGGATTGGCGCGGATCGATCACAGTCACCGCGTAATCGGCCAAGGTCAGCATCTTCGCCAGCGGTTGCGCGATGTGCACGGCGCCGATCACAAAGCAACGCCGCGGCGGGCTGAACACCTCGACGAATACGCGCCCGGCCGGGGTTTCGATGCTGCGGTTGCGGTCGGCGCGCAACGCCTCGCGCATCGCGGCGAGCGCCGCCTCGTCGAGCGCCAGATCGCCGTCGGCCGCGTCGCCGTCGAGCAGCAATTGCCGGCCGGTGAGGATATCGGTCGCCAGCGCCACCGTGCGGTGGTCGCGGCCGGCGACGACGACGCGATCGAGGATGCGCCCCTTCATTCGACGCGCTCGACGAAAATTTGGATCTTGCCGCCGCAGGCGAGGCCGACCTCCCAAGCCTCATTGTCGCTGACCCCGAAATCGAGGAGCCGCGGCCTGCCGTCCCGGATCGCTGCGAGCGCCTCACCGACGACCGCGCCCTCGACGCAGCCGCCCGATACCGAGCCGACCATCGCGCCCGTGTCGTCGACCGCGAGCTTGGCCCCGACCGGGCGCGGCGAGGAGCCCCAGGTGGTGACGACGGTCGCCAAGGCCACGCCGGCGCCGGCTTCGCGCCAGCGCGCCGCCTGTTCGAGGATGTCTGCCGTATCGCTCATGCCGCCCTCTCTCCACTGTGCTGCCGTGCCGCACCGGCCGCGCCGCGCCGCGCGATCGGCGCGCTCAGCACGGCGATCAGGGCTTCGAGGCTTTCCAGATTGTGCACCGGCCGGAACTCGTCGACATAGGGCATCATCGCCTTCATCCCCAGTGATCTTGGCTCGAACCCCTCATAGCGCAACAGCGGGTTCAGCCAAATCAACCTGCGGCACGAGCGGTGCAGCCGGTCCATCTCGCGGGCGAGGCCGGCGCCGGCGTCGCGGTCGAGCCCGTCGGTGATCAGCAGCACGATCGCCCCCTGGCCCAGGAGGCGGCGCGACCACAGCCGGTTGAACTCGGCGATCGAGTGGCCGATGCGGGTCCCGCCCGACCAGTCGGCCACCGCCTCGCCGACCCGCTCCAACGCCAGATCGACATCGCGGTGACGCAGATAGCGGGTGATGTTGGTCAACCGGGTGCCGAAGACAAAATCGTAGACCCGGTCGCGGTCGTTGGTGACGGTGTGCATGAAATGCAGAAACACCCGGCTGTAGCGGCTCATCGAGCCCGAGATGTCGCACAGCACGACGAGCGGCGGCGGGCGCCGGCGCCGGCTCTTGCGCTTCAGCTCCATCAGGCCGCCCGAGCGCAGGGCCGCCCGCATCGTCGCCCGTAGATCGGCCCGCGCACCACGCCGGTCGGGCGCGAAGCGGCGGGTCGGGACATTCTGCACGGCCAGGCGCAGCCGGGCGATCGCCGCCTTGGCGCGCGCCAGCTCGTCCAACGACATCTTCTCGAAATCCATGGTCCGCAACTGCTCGCGGTCGGAAAAGGTCATGACCGCGTCGAGCTCGGTTTCGCGCTCCTCGGCTTCGCCGGGGGGGTCCTGATTGTTCGGGTGCAACGCCTCGGCCAGCCGCCGCGCCATCTCGGCCCGCTGGTCCTCCTCGCCCTCGACCCGCAGCTCCGGCAAGACCAGCCCCATCATCTTTTTGAGGAGGTCGGGGTTGCGCCAGAAGATGTGAAAGGCCTGGTCAAAAATCAGCCGCTGGTCCGGCCGGTTGACGAAGACCGCGTGCAACGTCCAGTAAAAATCGCGCCGATCGGTGATCCCGACCGTGCGGACCGCATCGACCGCATCGATGACCTTGCCCGGCCCGACCGGCAGCCCCGCCGCGCGCAGGGTGCGCGCGAAATGCATCAGATTGGCGAGCAGCGACCCGTACCCGGCGCCCGAATTTGAGCGCGCATGTGAACCGGATGACATTAATCTCGTCGGGATTGCGTCGTCGCTTCGCTCCTCGCAATGACCGCCTCTTTTGGTGTCATTGCGAGCGCAGCGAAGCAATATCGCGCCGCGAGGAAAGGAACAACGCGGCGGCCCATCGCCTCACCCATCCCGGGTTGCGCCGGCGGCTTCGGCTTTGACCTGGTCGAGGAGCCGCGCGGCCTCGCTGCCTTGCAGGCGGGCGATGTCGTCCTGGTATTTGAGCAGCACGCCCAGGGTGTCGTTGATCGCCTGTGGGCTCAGCTCCAGCACGTCCAATTGCATCAGCGCCTCGGTCCAGTCGATGGTCTCGGCGATGCCGGGCAGTTTGAACAGATCCATCGTGCGCAGCCGCTGGACGAAACCGACGACCTCGCGCGACAGATGCTGGCTCGCGCCAGGAGCCTTGCGCTCCAGGATTTCGAGCTCGCGCACCGCATTCGGGTAATCGACCCAATAATAAAAGCAGCGCCGCTTCAGCGCGTCATGGATTTCGCGGGTGCGGTTCGAGGTGATGATCACGATCGGCGGCTCGGCGGCGTGGATTGTGCCGATCTCCGGGATCGTCACTTGAAAGTCGGAGAGGAGTTCGAGCAGATAGGCCTCGAACGGCTCGTCGGTGCGGTCGAGCTCGTCGATCAACAACACCGGGGCGCCGCCCAGATCCGGCTCCAACGCCTGCAACAACGGGCGCTTGATCAGAAACCGGTCGGAAAAGATCGTGTTTTCGATCTCGCCACGGTCCTCGTCGGCTGCCTCGGCGAGGCGGATCTCGATCATTTGCCGGGCGTAATCCCACTCGTAGACCGCAGAGGCGACGTCGAGCCCCTCGTAGCATTGCAGCCGGATCAGCCGGCGCTTGAGCGCGCTCGCCAGCACCTTGGCGATTTCGGTCTTGCCGACCCCCGCCTCGCCTTCGAGAAACAAGGGCCGCTTCAGATGCAAGGCCAGATGCACCGCCGTCGCCAGGCTGCGGTCGGCGATATAGTCGGCGCTGCCCAGCATGGCGAGCGTATCGTCGACCGAGACGGGGAGCTTGGCGGCGGCGGCAACATCCATCGACACGATCCGATCGCTACGAAATCGCTCTCCGGGCAGAGGGCGGCCAGCGATACGAGCCCCGCCCCCGGGCAAGGCCCGCTCGTTCCCGACCAAGATACTTAGTGCAGCGATCTCGGCAGCGCCACCCGGCTTTCGGTCGGGCGGCTTGCAAACCGGGTGCATCCGAACAACACCCGGCATCGCCGGCCTGGTTACAGCCGGGTTCCGCCCTCGCGACCATCGAGCAGGTGGTCGACCATGGCCGGCCCGGCGCCCAGGTAGTTGGCGGGGTCGGTCAGCGCGCGCAACCGGTCCGGGCCGAGCGGACCGGCGACGGCGTGGGTTTCGAGCAGCACGTCGAAAAGCGGCCGGTCGGTTTCGATCGCCTGCCGGCAGGCGTCGTAGACGAGGTCGTGCGCCTCGTTGCGGCCGGTATAGGGGGCGAGGCCCATCATCACCGCCTCGGCGACGATCAGGCCGTGGGTCATGCCGAGGTTGCGGGTCATGCGCACGGGATCGACGATCAGCCCGCCCAGCAGAAACCGCGACTGGTGGAGGGCGCCGGCGGCGTAGCCGAAGGCCTCGGGCACGGCCACCCACTCGACATGCCAGGGGCCGGTGGCGCGCTCGAAATCGGCGACCATGGCGTCGAGCACGAGGCCCGCATGCTGACGCAGCACCTTGGCGGCGGCGATGATCAGCTCGCACGAGATCGGGTTTCGCTTTTGCGGCATCGTCGAGCTGGAGCCGCGGCCGGCGATAAACGGCTCGGCCGCCTCGCCGAATTCGGTCGCCGACATCAGCATCACGTCGAAGGCGATCTTGGCCAGGCTGCCGCCCATCAAGGCCAGAAGTTGCACGGTTTCGACAATGCCGTCGCGGGCGACGTGCCAGGTGATCGGCGGGTCGCCGAGCCCGAGCTCGCGCGCCAGTTGGGTGCGGCTCCTGACTACATCCTCGCCCTGCCCGAGCGAGGCGAGCGTGCCGGCGGCGCCGCCGAACTGGGCCAAGAGCACGCGCGGGCGCAGTTGGCCGAGCCGCGCGGTATGACGATCGAGCGCCGACAGCCAGATCGCCGCCTTGTATCCGAAGGTGATCGGCAGCGCATGCTGCAGGTGGGTGCGGCCGGCCATCGGCGTGTCGCGATGGCGCCGGGCGAGGTCGGCGAGGTGGCCGCGCGCGGCGCCGAGATCGGCTTCGATGAGGTCGAGGCCGGCGCGGATCTGCAGCACCACGGCGGTATCCATGATGTCCTGGGTCGTCGCACCCCAATGCAGCCAGCGCCCGGCCTCCCCGGCGCGCTCGGCGAGCTGGCGCACCAGCGGCAGGATCGGATAGCCGACCGTCTCGGTTTCGCGCTTGAGGCGGGCGAAGTCGAGCGCCTCGGGATGTTTGACCACCCCGTCCGCTGCCTTGGTAATCGCCGTCGCCGCCTCGGCCGGAACGATCCCGAGCCGGGCCTGGGCGCGGGCGAGGGCGGCCTCGACCTCGGCACAGCGGCCGAGAAACGCCAAATCGCCGAACACCGCGCGCATCGCGCCGGTGCCGAACATGTCGCCGAACAGCGCCGAATCGAGCATGCCGATGGCCATGCGCGCATTTCCCCCCTTTGCCTTGCCCGGCGGCTCTATCATGCTCGCCGTCGCCGGGCCATCAGGATCTCGGGCTAATGAGCGCCATTGTCCGCAGCCGCACCACCCTCTCGGCGGGCGATCGCGGCCTGCGACGCTCTGCTAGGCCCCGACCAGCGCCGGCCGCTTATTGCGGAAGTCCGTCGCCTTTTCGAAGGCGTCGGCGATGCGCAGGACCATCGCCTCCTGGAACGGCTTGCCGACCAGCTGGATCGCCACCGGCAGGCCGCCGGCGCCATAGCCCGAGCACACCGAGATCGCCGGGTAGCCGGCGACGTTGAACGGCATGGTAAAGCTCGGCAGTTCGAACACGTCCCATTTCGGCAGGGTGTCGATCTTCGGCGCTTCGGATGGCTGCGCTGCGGTCAGCACCGCGTCGAGCCCGGCCATTGCCGCCTGCAATTCGGCCCGCAACTCCCGCCGCCGCCGCACCGCCTGGAGATAATCGACGCCGGACACCAGGGCGCCCAGCATCAGCCGGCTGCGCACCCGCTCGCCGAAATCGCCGAGCCTGGTGCGCGACCATTCCTCATAGGCGGCGGCCCGCTCGACGATCGAGATCAAGGAGCCGCAGGCCATCCAATCCTGTAGCGGCGACAACTGCACTTCGCGGATTTCGGCGCCGAGATCGCGGAACGTCGCGACCGCATCGTCGATGCCGCGCTTTGTGCCCGGGCTGACCTGGTAATCGGTCTCGTGGAAATGGTGGATCACCCCGATCTTCAGCCCTTTGATCCCGGTTCCCAGCGAAGCAGTGTAGTTGGGCGCCGGGCGCTTGGCGCTGGCCGGGTCGCGTGGGTCGTGCCCTGCCAGGGCCTGCAGCATCAGCGCGCAATCCTCGGCGGTCCAGGCCATCGGCCCGATATGGTCCAAGCTGAAGGCGGCGGGGGCGACGCCGGCGCGGCTGACGAGACCATAGGTCGGCTTGATGCCGGCGATACCGCACAACGCCGCCGGCCCGCGGATCGAGCCGCCGGTGTCGGTGCCGATGCCGCCGAGGATCAGCCCGGCGGCGACCCCGGCGCCGGTACCGCTGCTGCTGCCGGCGGTAAAATGGTCCGGGTTCCACGGGTTGCGCGCCGGTGGCGCCGGCAGATCGAAGGACGGGCCGCCATCGGCGAATTCATGGGTCGTGGTCTTGCCGATCAGCACGGTGCCGGCGGCGGTGAGCCGTTCGGCGCAGGCGGCGTCGGCCTCGGGGATGTTGCCGGCGAGGATCTTCGACTGGCAGGTGGTTGGGATCCCCTTGGTGTCGACGATGTCCTTCAAGCCGATCGGGATGCCGTGCAGCGGCCCCTTCGGGCCGTCGGCCATGATCGCCCGCTCGGCGGCGCGCGCCTCGGCCAATGCCCGCTCTTCGGTCAAATGGATGAAAGCGTGCAGCTGGTTGTCCAACGCGTGCACGCGGTCGAGGCACGCGCGGGTCAATTCGACCGGCGACAGGCGCTTTGCCGCAATCAGCCGCGCCGCCTCGGCGATCGTCGGGATCGGATCGGTCATTGGAGATCCTCCTCGGCGAAGCCATAGGTCAAGGCGGGCTCGGCCATATGCCCGCGCGGCTGGCGCACCCGCGCGGCCATCGCCGCGACGCCGGCATAGACCCCTTTCAGCTCGGCCTTTTGCGCGGCGGTAAGGCTGAGCCCGGCGCGGGCCAGCAGAAAGTCGAGAGCCTCATCCGAGATGTCCGATGGCATGGTGAATTCTCCTGTGCGGGCGCCAATGCGGCTGCGACCTGCCGCCGCAACAGCCCGGCAAGATTTGGGCCAGCGCCGGCTTCGGCATGGAGGTTGCAGGATAGCGGGATGCCCGATGCGGCGGAAGAGCCCGACGACTTTTCCGCGCAGCCGCGGGGCGACAACCGAGGTGCCTAGTGACCAGAACAACATTGCCGAGGATCATCGCCGCCGCATTGCTGCTCAGCTTCGCGGCAAGCGTCCCGGCATTTGCGCAAACGCTTCGCATTGCGATGACCGCTGCCGACATCCCGACCACCAGCGGCATCCCGAACAATGGCGGCGAGGGCTATCGCTTTCTCGGCTTCCCGGCTTTCGACGGGCTAGTCAACTGGGATTTCACCCATCCCAACGAGATTGCCGGGCTGACCCCGGGGCTGGCGACCGCGTGGAAGATCGATCCCAGCGACCACACCCGCTGGATCTTCACCTTGCGTCAGGGGGTCAAGTTCACCGACGGCACCCCGGTGACCGCGGATGCGATCATCTGGAACCTGCAACGGCTTTATGACGAAAAGTCGCCGCAATTCGACCCGGCCGGCTCGGCGATCGTGCGCTCGTTCGTCAACATGCTCGATCACTGGCAAAAGGTCGACGACCGCACGGTCGCGATCTACACCAAATATCCGTTCAGTTTTTTCCCGTACATGGTCCCCAATATCCTGATCGTTAGCCCGACCGAATGGCAGAAATCAGGGCGCAGCTGGACCGAGTTCGCCCGGCATCCGGCCGGGACCGGGCCGTTCCAGATCAGCAAGGTCGTCCTCGGCCAGTTCGCCGAGCTGACCCGCAACGCCAATTACTGGGACAAGACCCGCATCCCAAAGCTCGCGAAGATGATCGTCATTCCAATGCCGGAGGCTACGACCAGGCTTGCGGCATTGCGCTCGGGCGAGGTCGATTGGATTGAGGTGCCGCCGCCCGATGCGATCCCGTCGTTGAAGGCGGCCGGATTTCAGATCAGCCTGTGGCCCTATCCGCATGTCTGGCCGTACATGTTCAAAATGACCGATGGCTCGCCGTTCAAGGACGAGCGGGTGCGCCAGGCGCTGAATTACGCGATCGACCGCGATGCCATCGTCAAGTTCCTCAACGGCACGGCCAAACCGGCTTACGGCCTCTACCCGCCCGGAAACCCGTATTTCGGCACGCCGGAGCTGCGCTACGGCTACGATCCGGCAAAGGCCAAGGCGCTGCTGAAGGAGGCCGGCTACGGTCCTGATCATCCGGTCGAGGCAAAGATCATGATTTCGACCGCCGGCTCCGGTCAGATGCTGCCAGAGCCGATGAACGAGATCATCCAGCAAGAGGTCAAGCCGATCGGCTTCGATCTGCATTTCGACGTGGTCGAATGGGGCACGATGCTGGTCGCCAAGCGCAATGGCCCCGACTCCCCCGCGGGGCACGGCGATGACGCCTTGAACAACAGCCTGGGCTTTGCCGATCCGGCCTCGATGTTCCGCTATTTCAGCAAGGCCAGCTGGTCGCCCAACGGCATCAACTGGGGCCATTTCTATGACCCGAAAGTCGACGCCTTGCTGACCCAGGCGCAAGACAGCTTCGACCCGACGCAGCAGACCAAGCTGTTGGCCGAGGCGCATGGCCGGATCGTCGACGATGCGCCATGGCTGTTCGTGGTCCACGACCTCAACCCGCGCGCCTTGTCGCCCAAGGTAAAGGGGTTCGTGCCGGCGCAGAGCTGGTACCAGGATTTCACCCACGTCACGGTCGAGTGACCGAGCGCTCGGACCGATCTCGATGGCTCGCTTCCTGGCCGCACGTCTGCTGCACACCGTGCTGATTCTGTTCGGGGTTTCGGTGGTGGCCTTTGGCCTCATCCACATGATCCCGGGCAATCCGCTCGACATTCTGCTGCCGCCCGAGGCGCCAAAGTCTTTGGTCGATCACCTGCGCGCGGAATTCGGCTTCGACCGGCCGCTCTACGTGCAGTACCTGGCCTGGCTCGGCCGGGTGTTCCGCGGCAACCTCGGCACCTCGATATTCACCGGGCGCGAGGTCACCCGCGAGCTGCTGCGAGCCTTGGGCAATACCCTGGTGATAGCGGTGCCGGCAGCGGTGTTGGCGTTTGGCCTCGGGACGACGCTCGGCACGGTCGCCGCTTTCAACTACGGCAAGCCCCTCGACAAGCTGATCTCGGTGCTCGTCATTCTAGGTCTGAGCGTCCCGCATTACTGGCTGGGGATCGTGCTGGTCATCGTGTTTGCAGTCGAATGGAACGTATTACCGGCTGCCGGCATGGGCGGCAGCGGCGGCCTGCCGACGAGTTGGCACGATCTGAGCTTTCTGGTTCTGCCGGTGGCGACCCTGTCGATGATCCCGATCGGGGTGATCGGCCGCATGGTGCGCTCGACCGTGCTCGAGATCCTCGGCAATGACTTTCCCACCGCACTGCGGGCCAAAGGGCTGAGATCGCGGCATGTGGTGTTTCACGTGCTGAAGAATGCCGCACCGCCGACCGTGGCGGTCATGGGATTGCAGCTCGGCTATCTGCTCGGCGGCTCGATCCTGGTCGAGACCGTGTTCAACTGGCCGGGGAGCGGGCAGCTGATGGATCTGGCGATCTTCCGCCGCGACGTCCCAGTCTTGCAAGGGACCGTGCTGGTGCTGGCGGCCTTTTTCGTGCTGATCAATCTCGTGGTCGACATCGTGCAAGCGCTGATCGATCCGCGCATGCGCCGCTGAGGGGCGGGTGATGGCCGATATCGCCGCCGTTCAAAGGATCGCCGCGCCCGAGGTCGCGGAAGGCATAGCGCCGCGCGGCTATTGGCGCACAGTCGCCGGCCGGGTGCGCCGCGACCGCCTGACCGTCACCGCCGGCGCGATCCTGCTGGCGATCGTGCTGCTCGCGATATTTGCCCCGTGGGCGGCGACCCACGATCCGCTGCAGGGCGACATTCTGCACCGGCTGGAGCCGGTCGGCACTCCCGGTCACCTCCTCGGCACCGACGAGACCGGCCGAGACATCTGGTCGCGCCTCGTCTATGGCGGGCGATTGTCGCTGTTCTGCGGCTTGAGCCCGGTATTGCTGGCCACAATCATCGGCGGGGTGCTCGGCCTTCTCGCCGGAATGGGCGGTCGGCTGTTGAATTCGCTGATCATGCGCATCTGCGACGTGTTCTACGCATTTCCCTCGGTGTTGCTCGCGATCGCGATCTGCGGGGTCATCGGCGCCGGCATCGCCAACACGATCCTCTCACTGACCGTCGTCTTCATTCCGCCGCTGGTGCGCGTCACCGAAAGCCTGACGCGGCAGGTCAGGAGCCGCGATTTCGTCGAGGCGGCGCGGGCCAGCGCGGCGCCGCTGCACGCGATCATCCGCCACCAGATCCTGCCCAATGTGCTGGGCGGCATGCTGGTCTACGCGACGAGCCTCGTCGGCATCAGCATCATCCTCTCGGCAGGGCTCTCGTTTCTCGGTCTCGGCGTGACCCCGCCCGCGGCGGAATGGGGCTTGATGCTGAATGCGCTGCGCCAGGCGATCTTTGTCGAGCCCACGGTGGCGGCATTGCCGGGTGTGGCGATCGTCATCACCTCCTTGTGCTTCAATTTGTTGAGCGACGGGCTGCGCAGCGCCATGGACGTCAAGCTGCCGTCATGAGCGGCGTCCGGGCCATCGTTCCGCTCGATCGACGCGACCGCGGCGGCCCGGCGCAGCCGCTGCTGCTGGTCCGCGACCTTAAAAAGCACTTTCCCGGCAACGGAAGACTCTTCGGCCGCGCCCGCGAAATCGTGCAGGCGGTGGACGGCGTCTCGTTCAGCCTCGCCAAGGGCGCCACCCTCGGCGTCGTCGGCGAATCCGGCTGCGGCAAGTCGACGACGGCGCGCCTGCTGCTGCATCTGATCGAGCCCGATGCCGGCGAGATCATCTTTGACGGCGACGGCGTCGGCGAGCCGCAGGGGATTTCGGTGCGCGACCTGCGGCTGCAGATGCAGATGGTGTTTCAGGACAGCTATTCGTCCTTGAACCCGCGCGCCACGATCGCCGACATCATCGCCTTTGGCCCGCGTACGGTGAAGCATTTGCGCCCCGATCGTGCCCGCGAGCGCGCCGAGCGGCTGCTCGATCAGGTGGGGCTGCGCCCATCGCTGTTTGCCAGGCGCTATCCGCACGAGCTCTCCGGCGGGCAGCGCCAGCGGGTCAACATTGCCCGCGCGCTGGCGCTCGAGCCGCGCCTCTTGATCCTCGACGAGGCGGTGTCGGCGCTCGACAAATCGGTCGAAGCCCAGATTTTGAATCTGCTCGTCGAGCTGCGCCGGGAATGGGCGCTGACCTACATTTTCATCTCGCACGATCTGAACGTGGTCCGCCATATCAGCGACCGGGTCGTCGTCATGTATCTGGGCCGCATCGTCGAGGCCGGCGCCGCCGCGGCGATCTTCGGCCGGCCGCTGCATCCCTATACCCAGGCGTTGCTGCGAGCGATGCCGAGCATGGACCCGGACCGACGCAGCACCGAGCCGCCCCTGTCGGGAGACCCGCCCAACCCGATCAACCCGCCTTCGGGCTGCCGTTTTCGCCCGCGCTGCGCCTTTGCCGAGGAAATCTGCGCCCACTCTTCTCCCAAGCTGGAGGCGTCCCCGCGCCTCGACCCGATCGGCGGCGACCACGAGGTCGCCTGCCACATGATGGTGCCCGGCTCCGGCCACAGCCGCGCGTCGGCGAGCGCCGATGGCTTGCGATCTCGCGAGGCCCTCTCCGCCCTTCAGGCGGGAGAGGGAGGGGCCCGCGCCGAAGGCGTGGGAAGGTGAGGTGGATGCCGGCGCCCGCTCTGGAGTCCCCCACCTCACCCTACCCTCTCCGCCCCCAGGGGCAGAGAGGGGAAAGGGAGGGCAGCGGCTTGATCTCTGAGCCGCCGGCGGTCGAGGTCGAGGATCTCTCGGTTCGCTTCCGGCTGCGCGACCGGGTGATCCATGCCGTCAACGGCGTCAGCTTTTCTCTCGCTTCTGGCGAAGTATTGGGCATTCTCGGCGAATCGGGGTCGGGCAAGAGCGTGACCCTGCGCGCGCTGATGCGGCTGCTGCCCGACAATTGCGATATCGCCGGCCATGTCCGGCTCGGCGGCGAGGAGCTGAACGGCGCCTCCGCCGCGCGGCTGGAACGATTGCGCGGCCGGCAGATCGCGATGATCTTTCAGGAGCCGATGACCGCACTCGATCCGGTGTTTACGATCGGCGCGCAGATCGCCGAAGCCATCGTTCGGCACGAAGGTTTGAGCCGCCGCGACGCCCGTCGCCGCGCGCTCGAATTGTTGGAGCGGGTGCAGATCCCGTCGGCCCGGCGCCGCCTCGATTCCTATCCGCACGAGATGTCCGGCGGGATGCGCCAGCGGGCGATGATCGCGGTGGCGCTCAGCTGCAATCCAAAGGTGCTGCTGGCCGACGAGCCGACCACCGCGCTCGATGTCACCGTGCAGATCCAGATCCTGCTGCTGCTGCGCGAATTGCAGCGCGAGCTCGGCATGGCAGTCGTCTTTGTCACCCACGATGTCGGCGCGGCGGTCGAGATCAGCGACCGGCTGGCGGTGATGTATGGCGGGCGCTTTGTCGAGACCGGCGATGTGCGTCAGATCATGCGCAACGCCGCCCACCCCTATACCCGGGGCCTGCTCGCGGCCAATCTGCACGGCATAGCGCCCGGGACCCGCCTGACGACGATCCCGGGCGCGCCGCCCAACCTCGCGGCATTGCCGCCCGGCTGCAGTTTCGCCCCGCGCTGCGCC
>DASYNW010000206.1:0-2115 GCA_036008325.1 Allostellaceae bacterium | reverse complement strand
ACCCGGTGTCGGTCGCCGGGCCGAAGGTGACTTGCGCCTCGGGGTAGAGCTCCTTGACCGCCTCGGCCATGACGTGAGCGGCGTCGTGGCGCAGGATCTCGAGCCCCTCGGGCGCGTCGCGGGTGACGATCGCGACCGCGGCGTCATGGTCGATCGGGGCGGCGAGGTCGCGCACCCTGCCGTCGACCCGGATCGCGATCGCGGCCTTGGCCAGCCCCGGCCCGATCGCCGCGGCAATCTCGGCGCCGCTGACCGGCCCGGCAAATTCGCGCCGCTTGCCGTCCGGCAAGGTCACGACGACCGGCGGGCGGGGTGGGCCCGGGGAGACCGGAGATTGGATATCGGCGCTCATCGGCAACGAGTTCCAGGGCAAAGGCATGATCGGCAATGGCGCGACCGCAGTGAGACGGCTTAACCCAAGCGCACGATCGCCGCAACCGTGCCGCCTGCCGACGCGTCTTGTGTCATCAGTTAGTCGAAGCGTCTTCCAAAATCATTGCCAAAACCTTTGCCGCCCCCGTGCCTATGTCCATAGCGCAGCCGTGGCCGGCGCGACCTCCGCCGCCGCGACGGGGTCGGGAAACAGCAGCTCTTCATAGACCGCGATCGTGCGCGCGCACATCGCCTCGCGGGTGAAGTTCTGGGCGATATGGGCGATCGCCCGCGCCGCCAGCCGCGACCGCTCGCCGGGCCCGAGCCAGAGCGCCTCGCCGATCGCCGCGGCGAGGGCGGCGGGGTCGCGCGCCGGCGCCAGCCAGCCGGTCTCTCCCGGCACGATGGTTTCGCGGGCGCCGCCATGGTCGGTGGCGACCACCGGGCGCCCCATCGCCTGCGCCTCGACGATGACCCGGCCAAAGCCCTCGGGGTCGGTCGAGGCCGAGACCACGACATCGGCCAGCATATAGGCGGCCGGCATGTCGGCGCAGTGCTCGACGATGCGAAACGAGCCGGCGAGCCCGCCGCCCTCGATCGCCGCCTCGAGCTGGCGGCGAAAACCCGGCCGCTGTTCGGCGCCGACCAGGACGCAGCAGATGTCGCGGCGGCCCAGCGCCGCCATCGCGGCGATAAAGTCGAGCCCGCCCTTCCACCGGGTCAGCCGGCCGGGCAGCATCACCGTCGGCAGGCCGTCGGGCAGCCGCCATTGCCGGGCGAGGCTGGCGATGCGCTGGCCGCCGACACGCCGCGGGTCGAACAGGTCGAGGTCGACGCCGCGCGGGATTGTGCGCAGCCGGTCGGCGCCGACGCCGTAGACGCTGGCCGCATGATCGGCGACGAAATCGGAGATGGCGATGACCCTCTCGCCCCGCGCCATGACCGAATTGTACCGCCGCTTCAGCGCCGAGCCGGCGGCGTAGGCGTTGTGAAAAGTGGTGACGAAATGCCGGCCGGTGGCCGCCGCCGCGGACCACGCGCTCCACGCCGGGGCGCGGCTCCTGGCATGGACGATGTCGATCCCGAGCCGGCGGATTTCGCGCACCAATGCCGTCCGGTTGCGGCGCATGACCAGCGGGTTCTTCGAGGCGAGCGGCAGGGTCAGGTGGGTCCCGCCGGCGCGGGCGATGTCATGTTCGAGCGGGCCGCCGGACGAGGCGACATAGGCGTTCCATCCGGCCGCGATCAGCGCCGCCGCCAATTCGACGGTGCCGCGCTCAGCCCCACCCGATACGAGGCTCGGCACGATTTGCAATACCGCCGGCGGCCGGCCTTGCTGAGGCGAGTCTTCTGGCGGACCAAGCATGATGCTATCGTCGCCGTCCTCCCGGCCTGCCGCAAGCCCGCGATGACTTCGCCCGGATCCCTGTCGCGCCCCGATGGCCAGACGATCGCCTATCACCGGGCGCCGGGCGGGCCGCCCGGAATCGTCTTTCTCGCCGGCCTGCGCTCCGACATGACCGGCGCCAAGGCGCTCTTTCTCGACGAATATTGCCGAAGCCGTGGGGGGGCTTATGTGCGCTTCGACTATTTTGGCCATGGCCGGTCGAGCGGCGAGTTTGCCCTCGGCACGGTCGGCCGCTGGGCCGAGGATGCGATCGCGGTCCTCGACGAGCTGACCCAAGGGCCGCAGATCCTGGTCGGCTCCAGCATCGGCGGCTGGATCATGCTGCTGGCCGCACT
>DASYNW010000205.1:0-23751 GCA_036008325.1 Allostellaceae bacterium | reverse complement strand
TGGTGCTGCCGGCCGGCTATGCGCGCAACATCAACCAGGTTCACCCGAATTTCAACGCAGCGCTCAATTTCCGTCACGTCACCAAGTCGTCCGAGCAGGTCACGGTCGCCGACGCCACGGTCGAGGCGCTGCGCCGCGCCTTCACGATGGTCAGGAACGGCCGTCCCGGCCCGGTGCTGGTGGAGTTCCCGACCGACATCCTGCGCTCCGAGATCCCTGACGAGCTTGTCGCCGAGTACAGGCCCGCGCCGCGGCTGAAGAGCGCGCCCGATCCGCAATCGGTCTCGAAGATCGCCGAGGTGCTGGTTGCCGCCGAGCGGCCGTTGATCCACGCCGGCCAGGGCGTGCACTACGCCAAGGCATGGCCGCAGCTCAAGGCGCTCGCCGAGCTGCTCGAAGCCCCGGTGATGACGACGCTGGGCGGCAAGAGCTCATTCCCGGAAAGCCACCCGCTGTCGCTCGGCTCGGGCGGCATCGGCATCGGCGAGCATCTCTGGCACTGCCTGCAGAAATCCGATCTGGTCTTCGGCATTGGCTGCAGCTTTACCCGCACCAGCTTTGGAACCGGTATGCCGAAGGGCAAGCGGATCGCCCACGCGACGATCGACCCCTACGCGATCAACAAGGACGTGCCGGTCGATCTCGCCGCAATCGGCGATGCCGGGCTGACCCTCGACGCCGTGCTCGAAGAGGTCAAGGACCGGCTCAAGGGCAAGCAGCGCGACCGCCTCGCCTCGGTGACCCGCGAAATCCGCGGCCACCGCGAGGAATGGATGGCCAAATGGATGCCGCGGCTGACCCAGGACACCAAGCCCTTATCGCCGTACCGGGTGATCTGGGAATTGCTGCACACGGTCGACGTCAAGAACACGATCATCACCCATGACGCCGGCAGCCCGCGCGACCAGCTGTCGCCGTTCTGGCGCAGCGAGACGCCGCTGTCGTATCTCGGCTGGGGCAAGACGACCCAGCTCGGCTACGGTCTCGGGCTGGCGATGGGCGCGAAGCTCGCCGCGCCGGACAAGCTCTGCATCAACGTCTGGGGTGACGCCGCGATCGGCTTCACCGGCATGGATTTCGAGACCGCGGTGCGCGAGCGGCTGCCGATCCTGTCGATTTTGATGAACAATTTCTCGATGGCGATCGAATTGAAGGTGATGCCGGTATCGACCGAGAAATACCGCTCGACCGACATCAGCGGCAACTATGCCGATTTCGCCAAGGCGCTCGGCGGCTATGGCGAGCGGGTGACCGAGCCCGGCGAAATCCAGGCGGCGATCCGCCGCGGCATCGCCAAGACCCGCGAGGGCACCCCGGCGCTGCTCGAATTCATCACCGAAAAAGCCGTCGACGTGTCGCGCTTCGGCTGAGAATAAGGCGCCGTTCGCTGCTGCGCCGCTCGCTCCGACCTTCGCGGAGTGGGCGGCGCGGTAACCAAAATCGCGCGAAAGTTTCGCGGAACGGTATCTCGACGGCCGGGTTCGGCGTATAGGAACTGCCCCGCCTTACGAGGTCGCTCGAGATGAATTCCCACCCCCGACCGCGCCCGCTGGTGCTCTGTATCCTCGACGGCTGGGGCGAGCGGCGCGACCGTCGAGACAACGCGGTCGAGACCGCGCAAACCCCCAATTGGCACCGGCTGATGGCGCGCTGGCCGCACGCGCGGCTGCAGGCCAGCGAGCACTATGTCGGGCTGCCCGACGGCCAGATGGGCAATTCCGAGGTCGGCCACACCAATCTCGGCGCCGGTCGGCTGGTCCTGCAGGATCTGGTGCGCATCGATGCGGCGGTCGCCTCGGGCGAACTCGCGCGCATGGCGGCGTTGCGCGATTTTATCGCGCGATTAAACAAGAGCGGCGGCACCGCGCACCTCCTCGGGCTGTTATCGCCGGGCGGAGTGCATTCGCATCAGCGCCAGATCGCGGCACTCGCCCGCATCCTCGCCGAGGCCGGGGTGCCGGTCGCGGTCCACGCCATTCTCGATGGCCGCGACACGCCGCCCGAGGCTGCGCTCTCCTACCTCAAAACCTTCGAGAGCGACGTCGGCACGGTGCCAAGGCAGCTGATCGCGACCGTCGGCGGCCGCTATTACGCGATGGATCGCGACCAGCGCTGGGATCGGGTTGAAAAGGCCTATCGGACGATCGTCGAGGGCGGGGGCGACACCGCCGCGAGCGCGCGCGAGGCGGTCGAGGCTGCCTATGGGCGCGGCGAAACCGACGAGTTCGTGCGACCGGCCGCGATCGGCGGCTACCGCGGCATGCGCGACGGCGACGGCGTCCTGATCGCCAATTTCCGCGCCGACCGGGTGCGCGAAATCGCCGCGGCCTTGCTCGATCCGGGCTTTTCCGGGTTCGCGCGCAGCCGTCGCGTCGCCTTTGCCGCCGCGCTCGGGCTGGTCGAGTATTCGACCGCGCTCAACCCCTTTCTGGCGACGCTCTTCCCGCCCGACAACCTCGACGACACCTTTGGCGAGGTGGTGGCGAAAGCCGGGTTGCGCCAGCTGCGCATCGCCGAGACCGAGAAATACGCGCACGTCACGTTCTTCTTCAACGGCGGCCGCGAGACCGTCTTTCCCGGCGAAGAGCGGATCATGGTGCCGTCGCCCAAGGTCGCGACCTACGACCAGCAGCCTCAGATGTCGGCGCCCGAGCTCACCCAGAAGGTGGTCGAGGCGATTGCCGCCGGCCGCTTCGACGTCATCGTCCTCAACTACGCCAATGCCGACATGATCGGGCATACCGGAATGCTCGACGCCGCGGTCGAGGCGGTGGAGACGATCGACCGGTGCCTCGGCCAACTGGCAACGGCGGTCGGGCACGCCGGCGGGACCCTCGTCGTCACCGCCGATCACGGCAACGCCGAGATGATGCGCGACCCGCAGACCGGCGCGCCGCACACCGCACACACCTTGAACCCGGTGCCGTTCCTGGTGGTCGACCCGCCCGGCGAAATCGCCAACCTCGCGGATGGCCGGCTCTCCGATGTCGCGCCAACCCTGCTCGACCTGCTCGGCCTCGATCAGCCGGCGGCGATGACGGGCCACTCGCTGATCGTGCCGCAGCAGGGCCAGCGCCGCGCGGGCTGACCCCCCATCTACTGCGGCGCGCTTGATCATCGAGCGCCGTGGTGGATATCATCGCGGCTCGCCGGCGGGTGCGATGATCGGGTGCGTAGATGAGACGGGCAGGGTTGATCGCGGCGGCTGTCGCAACGGTTCTGGTGTTTTCGCTGCACCAGGACATCAGTGCGGCGGCTGCCAACGGTTCCGAGACCTATAAAGAGCTGAATTTATTCGGCGAAGTGCTCGAGGTCGTGCGCGCCGACTATGTCGGCAAAGTCAGTGACGAGAAGCTGGTCGAGGGTGCTATCAACGGTATGCTGACCTCGCTCGATCCGCACTCCAATTATATGAACACACGAGATTTCAACGACATGAAGGTACAGACCCGCGGCGAGTTCGGCGGGCTCGGGATCGAAGTGTCGATGGAAAACGGCCTGGTCAAGGTGATTTCGCCGATCGACGACACCCCGGCGGCGCGCGCCGGATTAAAGCCCGGCGACGTAATCACCCAGCTCGACGGCCAGCCGGTCCAGGGGATGACCCTGCCGCAAGCGGTTGAAAAGATGCGCGGGCCGATCAACAGCGACATCAAGCTGACGATCCGGCGCAAGGGCCATCCACCGTTCGACGTCAAGCTGACCCGGGCGGAGATCCGGGTCCAATCGGTCCGCTCGCATCTGATCGACAAGGATATCGGCTACATCCGGATCACCTCGTTCACCGAGCAGACCGATGTCGGTCTCAACAACGCGATGAAGAACCTCAAGCAGAAGGCCGGCGGCAACCTGCGCGGCGTGGTCCTCGATTTGCGCAACAATCCGGGCGGGCTGCTCGATCAGGCGGTTGCGGTCTCCGACGCGTTTCTCGACAAGGGCGAGATCGTCTCGACCCGCGGCCGGCGCGCCGACGACGCACAGCGCTACAATGCGCAGCCGGGCGACATCGCCGACGGGCTGCCGATGGCGGTGCTGATCAACGGTGGATCGGCCTCGGCCAGCGAGATCGTCTCGGGCGCATTGAAGGATCACCACCGGGCGGTGCTGATCGGGACTCGCTCGTTCGGCAAGGGATCGGTGCAAACCATCATTCCGCTGCCCGGGCATGGCGCGATGCGGTTGACGACGGCGCGCTACTATACCCCCTCGGGGCGCTCGATCCAGGACGAAGGGATCGAGCCCGACATCGTCGTTGCCGCGGCCAAGATCGAGCTGCCGCCGGCGAAGAAAGGGGCAAAGCCCGCCGACGCGTCCGCGACCAACGGCAACGGTTCGGGCGACGACGATGAGGGGTCGAACTCGGTCAATCCCTCGTTGATGGGGACACCCGAAGATTACCAGCTGATGCGCGCCGTCACCATGCTGCGCGGCATGTCGCTGATCGATCGCAGCGCGGTCAACTGAGATCCGCGGCGAACCCAGCGCCGACGATGAGCAACCAGGCCGCCACCAGCCCGCCCTACCGGCCCGCGGTCGGCATCATGCTGCTCAATCGCCGCGGACAGGTCTTTGTCGCGCGGCGCACCGATATGAGGGCGATGCCCGCCTGGCAGATGCCGCAGGGCGGGATCGACCCGGGCGAAACCCCGCTAGAGGCGGCGATGCGCGAGCTCGAAGAGGAGATCGGCACCGCCAAGGCCGAATTCGTCGCCGAAAGCCGGGCGTGGCTCAGCTATGACCTGCCGGCCGAGCTGGCCTGCAAGGTGTGGGGCGGGCGCTATCGCGGCCAGCGTCAGAAATGGTTCGTCATGCGCTTTATCGGCAGCGATGCGGATATCGATCTCGCCACCGAACACCCCGAATTCGACGCCTGGCGCTGGGCCGCCCCCGAAGAGCTGCCGCAGCTGATCGTGTCGTTCAAACGCCAGCTCTATATCGATATCTTGACCGAGTTCCATCCGCATTGCCGCTGTCTGGACCGCGGCGACTGACCGGTTGCCGCTCGTCGACGCGGCAGCCGTGCCCGTCATGCCAGCCGCGCTAGCGCCGCATCGATCGCCGCGGCATCGGGCATCGCGGCTTGCGCGCCGCGGGCGAGGCAGGCGAGGCCGGCGGCCGCACTCGCCCGCCGCAGTGCGGTCTCGAGCGTGGCGCCGCAATCGAACCCCGCCGCGACAACGCCGACAAACGTATCTCCGGCGCCGGTTGTATCGACCGCGACGATCGGCAGCGCCGGCACGGCCAGGCTGACGCCATCGGCGAGATGGGCCATGGCGCCCGCGGCGCCGCGGGTGATGACGAGCCCGCGCCGCAAGCCTCGCCCGATCGCTGCCGGATCGGCGCCGAGCCCGGACGCTTCTCCCTCGTTGGCGACGATCAGATCGATTTCGGACATGAGTTCGAGGTCGATCGGCAGGGCCGGAGCGAGATTGAGCAGGCTGGTCCCGCCGCGCGCCCGCACCCGCCGGACCACGGCCGCGGTCTGCGCCACCGGCACCTCCATCTGGGCGACGAGGATCGTGCCCGGCCCCAGCAGCGCGTCCGGCACCTGGTCGGCGCGCACGGTTGCGTTGGCGCCCGAGGCGACCGCGATCATGTTCTCGCCGGCCGCGGAAACCATGATCGCGGCACAGCCGGTCGGCGCCGCGGCACTGGTCACGAGCCGGGTGTCGATCCCGGCCCGGCGCAGCGGGTCGAGCGCGATTGCGGCAAAGCTATCCCCGCCGACCGCGCCGACCATCGCCACCTCGGCCCCGGCGCGGCGGGCGGCCAACGCCTGATTGGCGCCCTTGCCGCCGGGAAGGAGCGCATAGTCGCCGCCGAGCACGGTCTCGCCCGGAAGCGGCAAATGCGCGACCGGGACGGTCAGATCGACATTGATCGAGCCGAAGACGACGATCACGCGACGGCATCCTTTCCTCGGCACCCCCCGGCGGCAGATTATCGGCGCGGCGGCATATCGGCCGAGATCAAATCGGTCGCCGACCATCAGGGAGCATCGCGATGAAACTACAGGGCGCCACCATTTCCGACACCATCGTCGAGCGGGTCGTCGCCCGGCGCGGCGCCGAGCACTGCTTTGCCGAGCTCGACTCGGCGCGCACCGCGCTGGTCGTCATCGATCTGCAGCACGCCTTTATGAACGAGGCGGTCGGGCACGCGGTCTGCCCGGCGGCGCGCGACATCGTGCCGGCGGTCAACCGCCTCGCCGCGGCGCTGCGCGAAACCGGCGGCGGCGTCTTCTGGGTCCGAATGACCCACGACCAGCGCTCTCTCGACGAATGGTCGGTAGCGCACGAGATGGCTAGCCCGGCGATGCGCGAGAAACGCGTCGCCGCCCTCTCCGAAGGCGGGCTCGGCCATCAGCTGTGGCCCGATCTCGAAATCCGGCCGCAGGACGAGATCGTCAACAAATTCCGCTACAGCGCGTTTATGCCGGGCGCCTCGGATTTGCCCGAGCGGCTGCGGGCGCGCGGTTTCGACACCGTGCTGATCACCGGCACCGTCACCAATGTGTGCTGCGAGAGCTCGGCGCGCGACGCCAACATGGCGAATTTCCGCACGATCATGGTCAGCGACGGCAACGCGGCGAACACCCAAGAAGAGCACGACGCCTCGCTCAGCGCCTTCTACAACATCTTCGGCGATGTCATGGATACCGATATGATCGTCGCCAACCTGCGGCGCGCCAAATCGGCACGCGCGGCATAGCCTCGTCACCGAACGGGATCGGAGGGCATCATGAACGAGAATCGGGTAAAGCGCATCCTGCGCGAGGGCGGCCTGGCCTTGGGGACCCATGTCGGCGGCATTCCCGACCCGCAGATCGTCGAGATCATCGGGCTTGCCGGGTTCGATGCCGCCTTTATCGACATGGAGCATACGAGCTTCGACCTGCACGATGTGCAGGCGATGGTGATGGCCGCCGAGCGGGTCGGCATCACCCCGTTGGTGCGCACCCCGGGGTTCGACCCGGCCTTTATCCTGCGCCTCTTGGATATGGGGGTGCAGGGCATCCAGGTGCCGCATGTCGCCGATGCCGCGACCGCGCGCGCCGCGATCGCTGCGGTGCGCTATCCGCCGCAGGGCGAGCGCGGCATGGCCGCCGGCAGCCGCGCCGCCGAGTTCGGCCGGATTCCGCTCGTCGAGCACATGGCACAGTCGAACCGCGAGATCCTGCTGGCCTGCATGATCGAGGACATGGCCGCGGTCGAATGCATCGACGAGATCGCCGCGGTCGAGGGGGTCGACCTCTTGGCTGTGGGCCCGTCCGATCTGTCGCGCTCATTGGGGGTCAGTGGGACGCCAGACCATCCGCGGCTGGTGGCGGCGATCGACCGGGTCCGCGCGGCGGCGAAAAAGAGCGCCGGCGCCCGGCTCGCCCTGCCGTTGAACCATGCCGCCTTCCCGCGCAACGCCGCGCAATTGAAGGAGCTCGGCGCCGGCTACACCAACTGCGCCCCCACCCCGGAGGCTCGCCTGCTGAAATCCTTGCGCGAGCAGGCGGCGGAAGCACGCAAAATGCTCGGGTAGCGCGCCGCATTAGTGCTCAGGCGCCGTCTCCCCGACGTCATGCCCGGCCTGGCCTCGTGCCGGACATCCACGGAAACAAGTCGTGGGTGGCCGGGACGAGCCCGGCCATTACGGTTGATGCGTATGAGAGCAGGCAGCGCGGGAAAACTATCCCCAGGCGGCCTGACCGCCGACCGCAGTGATCGTGATGTGGCCCATCGTCGTGTCGGCCTTGGCGCCATGCCAGTGGCGTTCGCCGGCCTTGATATGCACGACGTCGCCGACGTTGATCTCATGCTTTTCGTGCTCGGTCGCGACCATTCCAGAGCCCGAGGTCACGACCAAAATCTGGTCGCAGGTGTGGGTATGCCAGCCGGTGGTGCAGCCTTGGCTGAAATTCACCACGCTGCAATTGTAATTCGCCGAATCGCCGGGGTCTATGATCGTTTGGCGCGACCGCGAAACCGGCCCTTTCCACCCTTCGATCGGCTCGGCGCCTTCGACCGGAAGATCGGGGATGTTTTTGAGCGTGACCACCTTCATGACGGTTCCCTCCTCATGTTGAATGCGCATTATGCGTCTATGCGGCGGCACGCGCTAGGCGGGCGACGCGGCAGCGCAGCGCGGTCCAGGCGAGGCGGGCCGCGGCGTGCGAGAGATTGCCGTTCGGGGCGAGGCCGACGGCTTTGCAGGTCAGCTTGACGGCGCGCGCGATGTGGGCTTCGCGGTAGACCGCGAGGGCGCGCCGGGCGTAGGCGCGGCTATAGCGGCGGCGCTCGTAGGGGCGAGCGTCTTCGTTGGCGGCGTAGTAGGCGTAGGCGAGCTCGTCATCTTGCGCTTCGGCGATGCGCCCGAGGGCGATGCGCAGCCGCCGCCACAGCCCGAGCCGCTCACGTGCGAGACAATGGACGAGGTTGCGGTAGAACAGCTTGTAGTGGCGGATCTCGTCGGCGGCGATATGGCGGCAGATCTCCCGCAGGACCGGCTCGTCCACCACGTCGCGCAAGGCCGTATAATAGGAGCTGGTGCCAGTCTCGACGATGCAGCGGGCGATCATCTCGCCCGAGCGCGAGCCGCGGCGCGAGGTGTGGCGATCGAAATCAATACGATAGCCGGCCTGAAAGCGGGCGAAGGCGGCGGCGAAATCGAAGGCGGGGTCGGCGAGCTCGGCCCATCGGCCGAGCGCTCGGCCGTGCCGGGTCTCCTCCTCACCCCAGCGCCGCGCGCTCGTCTGAAACGCGGGATCGTCGGCAAAGACGCGGCACAGATGGCGCGCATAGGCGCCGCCATTCATTTCGACGAGGCTCGCCGCCTTGACGATCGCCACGATGTCGGGGTCGAGCCGGCCGCGGTCGAACCGGTCCCATGGAATATCGTCGAGCGTCCAATGGCCCATGCCGCGGCACTCCCGCTCTCGACTTTGTCATTGCGAGCGCAGCGAAGCAATCCGGCCGGGCCGCGATCCGTCATCGAGATTGCTTCGTCGCGCCGAGGCGCTCCTCGCAATGACAGTCGCGCACCCTTCAGCGCGCGGCTTCGGTCAGCGCCTGCAGTTTTGCTTGGGCGATGGCCTGGGCGCGTTCGAGGCCGTGCAATTCGGCGACGAGCCGATCGCGCTCGGTCCCGGAGCTGCGCGCCACCTGCTCGCGCAGGCTCGGCAGATTGCCCTCGACTTCCTGCAACTCCGCCTCGATCTGGGCGCGGTCGAGCGCGTCCGGCGCCATCGCTTCGTCAGCGAGCACAGTACAGCGCTCGGCCGTCACCTCGGCGAAGCCGCCGGCGACAAAGATGCGCCTTGTGACGGTGCGGCCTTCGTAGATCTCGATCGTTCCCGGCCGGATCGTCGAGATCAGCAGGGCGTGGCCGGGCAACACCCCGAAATTGCCGTCGGTCCCCGGCACCACCACCATCTCGACCGCCTCCGAGAGCAAAAGGCGCTCCGGGGTCACCAGCTCGAACTGCACCCGGTCAGGCATCGGACCCCCTCACCCCCCCACGCCTTCGGCGCGGGTCCCTCCCTCTCCCGCAATGCGGGAGAGGGTGCCGAGCGCAGCGCGGCGGGTGAGGGCGGCGCTCGCGCATCATGCCGCCTCGGCCGCCATCTTGCGGGCTTTTTCGACGGCTTCGTCGATCGTGCCGACCATGTAGAAGGCGCTTTCCGGCAGGTCGTCATGCTCGCCGGCGACGATGCCCTTGAAGCCCTTGATCGTGTCCTCGAGGCCGACCAAGACGCCAGGCGTGCCGGTGAACACCTCCGCGACATGGAAGGGCTGCGACAGAAAACGCTGGATCTTGCGGGCGCGGGCGACGGTCAGCCGGTCTTCTTCGGAAAGCTCGTCCATGCCGAGGATGGCGATGATGTCCTGCAGCGATTTATAGGTCTGCAACACCCGCTGCACATCGCGCGCGACCTGGTAATGCTCCTCGCCGATGATCCGCGCGTCGAGCATGCGCGAGGTCGAGTCGAGCGGATCGACCGCTGGATAGATGCCGAGCTCGGCGATCTGCCGCGACAGCACGGTCGTCGCGTCGAGATGGGAGAAGGTGGTCGCGGGCGCCGGGTCGGTCAGATCGTCGGCCGGCACGTAGATCGCCTGCACCGAGGTGATCGAACCCTTCTTGGTGCTGGTGATGCGTTCCTCGAGCGTCCCCAAATCGGTCGCCAGGGTCGGCTGATAGCCGACCGCCGACGGGATGCGCCCGAGCAGCGCCGACACCTCGGAGCCCGCCTGGGTAAAGCGGAAGATGTTGTCGACAAAGAACAGCACATCCTGGCCTTCCTCGTCGCGGAAATATTCGGCGACGGTGAGGCCCGAAAGCCCGACGCGGGCGCGCGCCCCCGGCGGCTCGTTCATCTGGCCGTAGACGAGTGCGGCCTTGGAGCCCGGGCCCTCGGCGGTGATCACCCCCGATTCCATCATCTCGTGATAGAGGTCGTTGCCTTCGCGGGTGCGCTCGCCGACCCCGGCGAACACCGAGTAGCCGCCATGCGCCTTGGCGATGTTGTTGATCAGCTCCATGATGATCACGGTCTTGCCGACCCCGGCGCCGCCGAACAGGCCGATCTTGCCGCCTTTGGCATAAGGCGTCAGCAGATCGACGACCTTGATCCCGGTGATCAGGATCTCGGCCTCGGTCGACTGGTCGATGAAGGGTGGCGCCGAGCGGTGGATCGGCGAGCGCCGATTGGTCTGGATCGGGCCGCGCTCGTCGACCGGTTCACCGATGACGTTGAGAATGCGGCCCAGGGTCTCGGGGCCGACCGGCATCATGATCGGTTCGCCGGTGTCGACCGCCTGGGTCCCGCGCACCAGCCCGTCGGTGGTGTCCATCGCGATCGTGCGCACGACGTTTTCGCCGAGCTGCTGGGCCACTTCGAGCACCAGGGTGCGGCCGGCGTCGTCGACATGCAGCGCGTTCAGGATCTCCGGCAATTCGCCCTCGAAATGGACGTCGACCACGGCGCCGATAATCTGCGTGATCGTCCCGATGCTGTTTCTCGGCATGTTCAAATTTTTCCCTATTCAATGTCTCTCTGGCGACAGTCTGCCCTCATTGGTCATGCCCGGACTTGTTCCGGGCATCCACGCGATCGCCACGCAGGCCGCCCGCAAGGCGTGGATGCCGGGTCGAAGCCCGGCCGTGACGACGGGGGTAATGGGTCGCAACTTCAATTTACGCCGCTTTGAGCGCCTCCGCGCCGGAGATGATCTCGATCAGCTCCTTGGTGATCGCGGCCTGGCGGGTGCGGTTGTAGTTGAGGGTCAGGCGGTCGATCATCTCGCCGGCGTTGCGGGTGGCGTTGTCCATCGCCGTCATTCTGGCGCCCTGCTCGCTCGCCGCGTTTTCGAGCAAGGCGGTGTAGATCTGCACCGCGAGGTTCTGCGGCAATAATTCGCCCAAAATCTCCTCCTCCGACGGCTCGAACTCGTAAACGCCGCTGACCGCCGCCGAGGCCGCTTCGGTTTCGGTCTCGGCCGGCGGCGGAAACGGGATCAGCTGCTGCACCGTGACGATCTGGGTGATCGCCGAGCGAAAGCGGTTGTAGACGATCGTGCACGCATCGAACGCATCGGCGCGAAACAGCACAAGGATGCGCTCGGCGATGTCG
Source organism: Allostellaceae bacterium (assembly GCA_036008325.1). Lineage (GTDB taxonomy): Bacteria > Pseudomonadota > Alphaproteobacteria > ATCC43930 > CGMCC-115725 > AP-15. The sequence goes on along the minus strand of DASYNW010000205.1, from coordinate 12,128 downwards.
CGGGCCTCGTCGAACGAGAGCCGCCGGCGGCCGATGTCGGTCAGGCTGTCATGGACCAGCCGCCCATAATCGCGGCGCAGGCCGTCGCGCCCCTTGCGTCCGATAGTCAGGATCATGACCCGCTTGCCGGTGGCCTCGAGCTCGCGGATGCGGCGGCGCGCCTCGCGCAGGATCGTCGCGTTGAAGCCGCCGGCCAGGCCGCGGTCCGAGGTGGCGACGACAATCAGGTGGGTCCCGTCGCGGCCGGTGCCGACCAAGAGCGGCGGCGCGTTCGGTAGCCCGGTCATGCGCGCGGCGAGCGAGGCCAGCACCCGTTCCATGCGCTGCGCGTAGGGGCGCGCCGCCTCGGCTTGCTCCTGCGCCCGGCGCAGCCGCGAGGCGGCGACCACCTTCATCGCCGCGGTGATCTTTTGGGTGGAGCGGACGCTGCGGATGCGCACGCGCAGGTCCTTCAGGCTCGGCATCGCCCGCGCTCGGCTTGACGCAACAGCCCGTCATGACCGGGCTCGACCCGGTCATCCACGACTTTCGTTCGGCCGGCACCTGGATGGCCGGAACAAGTCCGGCCATGACGCTTAAAGCCATCCATATATCAATTCTCTAGGCGAAGTTTTTGACGACGCCGTCGAGACACTCGGAGAGCGCCTTTTCGACCGCGGGCGAAATCTCCCGCTCGGTGCGGATCGCGTCGAGCAGGTCGGCATGCTCGGTCTTGATCTCGCTCAGCATCGCCGTCTCGAACCGGCCGACATTGGCGATGTCGATCGTATCGAGATAGCCGCGGGTGCCGGCAAAGATCGAAATTACCTGCTCTTCGACCGGAACCGGCGAGAATTGCGGCTGCTTCAAGAGCTCGGTCAGCCGCGCGCCGCGAGCCAGCAGGCGCTGGGTCGAGGCGTCGAGATCGGAGGCGAACTGGGCGAAGCTCGCCATTTCACGATATTGCGCGAGCTCGAGCTTGATGCGGCCGGCAACCTGCTTCATCGCCTTGATCTGCGCCGCCGAGCCGACCCGGCTGACCGACAGCCCGACATTGATGGCCGGGCGGACGCCGCGGTAGAACAGCTCGGTTTCGAGAAAGATCTGGCCGTCAGTGATCGAGATGACATTGGTCGGGATATAGGCCGACACGTCGCCGGCCTGGGTCTCGATGATCGGCAGCGCGGTCAGCGAGCCGCCGCCGTGCTCGTCGTTCATCTTTGCCGCGCGTTCGAGCAGGCGCGAATGCAGATAAAAGACATCGCCCGGATAGGCCTCGCGGCCCGGCGGCCGGCGCAGCAGCAGCGACATCTGGCGGTAGGCCACCGCGTGCTTGGACAAATCGTCGTAGATGACGAGCCCATGCATGCCGTTGTCGCGGAAAAATTCGCCCATCGCGCAGCCGGTGTAGGGTGCGAGATATTGCAGCGGCGCCGATTCGGAGGCAGTCGCGGCGACGACGATCGAGTATTCGAGCGCGCCGTAATCCTGCAACGTCTTGACGATCTGGGCGACGGTCGAGCGTTTCTGGCCGATCGCGACGTAAATGCAATAGAGCTTGGCCTTTTCATCGGTGCCGGCGTTGATCTGGCGCTGGTTGAGCACGGCGTCGATCGCAACCGCGGTCTTGCCGGTCTGGCGGTCGCCGATGATCAGCTCGCGCTGGCCCCGGCCGATCGGCACCAGCGCGTCGATCGCCTTCAGGCCGGTCTGCACCGGCTCGTGGACCGAGCGGCGCGGCACGATGCCGGGCGCCTTGACCTCGACCCGGGCCCGGGTCACGTCGACGAGCGGCCCCTTGCCGTCGATCGGCTCACCCAGCGCATCGACGACCCGGCCCAACAGGCCGCGCCCGACCGGCACATCGACGATGGCGCTGGTGCGCTTGACGATGTCGCCTTCGCCGATGCCGCGGTCGTCGCCGAAGAGGACGACGCCGACATTGTCGCTCTCGAGGTTGAGAGCCATGCCGCGCACCCCGTTCGGGAACTCGACCATCTCGCCGGCCTGGACCTTGTCGAGCCCGTAGATGCGGGCGATGCCATCGCCGATCGACAGCACCTGGCCGACCTCGGAGACATCCGCCTCGCTGCCGAAATCGGCGATCTGCTGCTTGAGGATCGCCGAAATCTCTGCCGCACGAATTTCCATGAAACCCTCTTCAGCCCAAATCTCTTCAGCCCGGAGCCTCGCCAGCCCAGAGCTCGTCAGCCAACGCCCTTCATCGCCAATTGCAGCCGCCGCAGCTTGCTTTCGACCGAGCCGTCGATCATGCGCGAGCCTACCTTGACAATGAGACCACCGATCAGCCGCGGATCGACCCGTGCGTCGATCGACACCCGGCGGCCGACCGTGCGGCGCAGGTGCTCGCTCAACGCCTCAAGCTGGGCGGCGCTCAACGGCTGCGCGGTGGTGACCGCCGCGCCGACTTCGCCGCGCCGCAGGGCCAGCCTGGCGAGATAAGCCTCGATCACCGCCGATAGGACAAAGAGCCGCCGGTTTTTGGCGACCACCGCCAGAAAGTCGCGGACCAGCGGCGAGAGCTGCGCTTGCTGGGCCAGTGCCGCGATCGCCCGCCCCTGCTCCAGGCGCGACAGAATCGGGCTGCGCACCAGGCGCAGCAAATCGGCGCTCGCCGCCAGCATCGCCCGCAGCTGACGCAGGTCGCCCGCCACCTCGTCGAGCACCTTGCGCTCCTCGGCGAGGTCGAACAGCGCCGCCGCGTAACGCTCGGCCAAGGCGGAAACGCCTGTCGTTTCGGAAGCCAATGTACAGCAGTCCTCGATGGCCGCACCGGCAGGAAGGCCGCAGCAGCAATTCCTTGTGCTTTTTCGGATCACACCCCGGGTACGGCACCGGCCACGGCCGCCGGGGCAAAACCGCCGGTCCGTTGGGTAACACAGCGCCGCAGCCCGCGCAACTGTAGGCTTTGGTTGGCGGAACGCCGCGACGGCGGCGATCCGGCGCTCGGCGGGCGGCCGCTAAAGGAAGCTGTAGGGGTCGATATCGACCTGCAACCGGGCGGCACCGCCGAGCCGCACCCGCGCCAGCCACTCGCGCAGCACCGCCTGCAGGTTGACGGCGCGCCCCGACTTGACCAGAAACCGGCGGCGATGGCGGCCGCGCAACACCGCGAGCGGGGCCGGCGCCGGCCCGAATACGGCGAGGCCGGGCAGCTGGGGCGCTGCGCGCGACAGGGCCTGAGCAGCGAAATCGCAGGCCTCGCCGTCGGCGGCGCTGACGATCACCGCGGCGAGGCGCCCGAACGGCGGCAGACCGGCATCACGCCGCGCCGCCGCTTCGGCTTCGAGAAAGCGGTCGCGGTCGCCGGCGGCCAATGCCCGCATTACCGGCTGCTCGGGCATGAAGGTCTGGATCATCACCCGGCCCGGCCGCTCGGCGCGGCCAGCACGACCGCCGACCTGATGGAGCAGCTGATAGGTGCGCTCGGCAGCGCGCAGGTCGCCGCCGGCGAGGCCGAGATCGGCATCGACGACCCCGACCAGGGTCAGCATCGGAAAATGATGGCCCTTGGCGACGATCTGGGTCCCGATCAGCACGTCGTAGCGCCGCTCGGTCATCGCCTGGGCGAGCTCGGCCGCGGCGCGCGGTCCCGGCAACAGGTCGCTGACCATCAACGCGGTGCGCGCCGAGGGAAACCGCGCCGCCACCTCTTCGCCGAGCCGCTCGACCCCGGGCCCGCACGCGACCAGGGTCCCGGCAGCCAGGCATTCCGGGCACAGCGGCGGCACCGGCTCGGCATGCCCGCAATGATGGCACAAAAGGCGGCCGGTATAGCGGTGCTCGACCAGCCAGGCGGTGCAGTCCGGGCAGCGGCAGCGATGGCCGCAGGCGCGGCACAGGGTCAAGGGCGCATAGCCGCGCCGGTTCAGGAACAGCAGGACCTGCTCGCCGGCGGCCAGGGTCGCGGCGATCTCGGCGACCAGCGGAGGTGCCAGGAAGCGGCCGCGCTCGAGCCGCTGCCGGCGCAGATCGACGAGCTGGACCTCGGGTAGGCGGGCCATCGCATGGCGGCGCGGCAGGGCCACGCGCTGGTAGCGGCCGCGGGCGACGTTGACCACGGTTTCGAGCGATGGGGTCGCCGACACCAATACGATCGGGATGCCGGTGAGGGAGGCGCGCAGCACCGCCATGTCGCGGGCCTGATAGCAGACCCCCTCCTCCTGCTTGTAGGACGGGTCGTGCTCCTCGTCGACGATGATCAGCCCGAGCTCGGCGAACGGCAGGAACAGCGCCGAGCGGGCGCCGACGACGACCCGCGCCCGACCGTCGGCGACGGCGCGCCAGGTGTCGCGGCGCAGGGTCTCGCCGATCTCGGAATGCCACTGCGCCGGTGCCGCGCCAAAGCGATCGGCAAAGCGCCGCAGCCATTGCGTGCCGAGCGCGATCTCCGGCAGCAGCACCAGAATTTGGCGGCCGGCGCCGAGGGCCGCGGCGATCGCGGCAAAGTAGGTTTCGGTCTTGCCCGAGCCGGTGACGCCATCGAGCAGGGTCACGCCAAACCCGCCCGCCCCGACCCGGTCGACCAGGCGGCGCGCGGCGTTCTCCTGGTCGGGCGACAGCACCGGGCCGGACCGCCGCCAGTCCGGCGCCGCGGCGGCGGCAGGCTCGGCCGCGACCCGGCGCTCCTCGGCAAGACCGCGGCCGACGAGGTCGCGGACCACGCCGGGGCTGCACCCGGCGAGCCGCGCCACCTCGGCCATCGGCAGCGGCGGCCCGTCGCGCAACACTTCGAGCACTCGCCGGCGTGCCGGGGTCAACGATGGCGCCGAATCTGGACCGTGCGGGATGGCAGGTCCGAGTGCGGCAAGACCGGCATCGGCGGGGACGCACAGCCGCCGCAGCCGCGGCGGGTGCAGCGCCTCCGGCACGCTCATCGCCATGCGCAGCACCGCTCCCGCCGGCGCCATCGTGTAGGCGGCGACCCGCTCGATAAAGCGACGCAGATCGGGCGCGAGCTTGCGCACCGGCAGGATTTCGGCAATCGGCCTGAGCCGATCGGCGGCAAAATCACCGCCTGCTCCGCCCCACACCACGCCGACGAGATTGCGGCCGCCGAGCGGCACGCGAACGAAGCTGCCGGGCTCGGGCGACGTCATTTCTGCGGGAACGCGGTAGTCGAGCGCCGCCGGCAGCGGCAGCGGCAGCAGCACGCGCAGCCGTGGCAGTGCATCGGCCGACGCGGCCGGCCCGGCCTCTTCACCAAGGCAACCAACCGAAACTGCAGCCGCGGAACTGGCAAGGCGATCGGGCATCGGCTAAACTCGCTCCCTAAGAAGCGCGCGGCAAGTGCTGATCAGCGGCCGCGTGAGGCGAGTTCGGGACCCCGCTCCGGGGTCGGTTTTAGGTGGTCTCCCCTATGATCGCGCATCCCGCTGCTGTTGCAATCTCTTGCCCCCCGCGCCGCGCCGCGGCGGAGTGGAGCTAGCGGTGGCCGACCGTCCGCAAGACCGGCCGAAGCCGCTCGGCCGGGCCGTCCTGCAGCCGGGACAGGCGAGCGCCACCGGCGCCGCCGATGTCATCGCCTATCTGCGCGACCATCCGGATTTCCTCGAACGCCATCCCGACGCGCTGCACCTGCTGGGTGCGCCGAGCCGGGCGACCGGCGATCGGGTGCTCGATTTCCAGCATTTCATGCTCGAACGCCTGCGCCATGATCTCGGCAAGCTGCAGGACGAGCACAAAAGCCTGATCGGACTGAGCCGCAGCAATCTCGTCAGCCAGGGCCGCGTGCACAAAGCCGCGCTCACGATGCTGAAGGCTTCGAGCTTCGAGCATCTGCTGCAGATCGTCACCACCGACCTCGCCGTGCTGATCGATGCCGACATCGTCACCCTTGGCGTCGAAAGCACCGCGGCGCGAACCACCCGCCTGCCGATGCACGGCATTCATCTGTTGCGCTCGGGCATGGTCGACCAGTTGCTCGGCCCCGATCGCGAGGCGCTATTGTGCACCGACGTCAAGGCCGATCCGGCGCTCTATGGCGGCGCTGCCGGGCTGGTGCGCTCGCAGGCGCTGTTGCGACTGTCGTTCGGCCGCCCCGGGCCGAGCGGGCTGATGTGCATCGGCACGCGCCGGGCCGGGACATTCCATCCGGGTCTCGGCACCGAGCTGCTGACGTTTCTCGCCCGCGCGGTCGAGATCACGATCGCCCAGTGGCTCGAACGCGGCCGGTGAGGCCGCCGGCTGGCGCGGCTGCGGGCGCGCTGGGGGTTGGCGCAACCGCGCCGAAGCCGATTTTCCCGATCCTGCCGCAGCCGGTGCCGCTGGCGCGGTTTGCCGCGGCGGACGATCTGCGCGCGGCGATCGGATTGTGGGCGGCCTGGCTCGCCGGCGAGCGCCGCGCTTCGGCGCACACCCTTGCCGCCTATGGCCGCGACCTTGCTTTTTTCCTCGATTTCCTGACCGGGCATCTGGGCGCCCTGCCCGATCTCGCGGCGATCGAGGCGTTGCGGCCGGCCGATTTCCGCGCCTATTTGGCGCGGCGCGCGAGCCTCGGCATCGGGCGCAGCTCGCTGGCGCGGGGGATGTCGGTGCTGCGCGGTTTTGTGCGCTTTCTGCAGCGGCGCGGCCTCGCCTCGACCGCGGCGCTGGCGGCATTGCGCTCGCCCAAATTACCTCCCGGCGTGCCCAAGCCGCTCACGGTCGAAGATGCGCTCGCCACGGTCGAGACGGTCGGCGACCTGGCTCGCGAAGGCTGGCAAGCCAGACGCGATACCGCGCTCCTGGCGCTGATCTACGGCTGCGGCTTGCGGCTCTCCGAGGCGCTGGGCCTCGGCCGCGACGAGGCGCCATTGGGCGAGATGCTGACGATCACCGGCAAGGGCCGCAAACAGCGCCAGCTGCCGGTGCTGCCGGCAGTGCGCACGGCGCTCGCCGACTATCTGGCCGCCTGCCCCTATGCGCTCGGCGCGGACGATCCGCTGTTTGTCGGCGCCCGCGGCGGCCCGCTCAATCCGCGTCTGGTGCAGCGGCAGATGGCGGCGCTGCGCGGATATCTCCAGCTGCCGGCGACGGCCACCCCGCACGCGCTGCGCCACAGTTTCGCGACGCATCTCTTGGGCGGCGGCGGCGACCTGCGCGCGATCCAGGAATTATTGGGGCATGCCAGCCTGTCGACGACGCAGCGCTATACGTCGGTCGAGACCGAGCATCTGCTCGCCGTCTACGATGGTGCGCATCCGCGGGCCAGGCTGCCCGATTGACCGGCGGCGGCCGGCGCCGACCGCGACAGGAGGCAAGATGGATCTCGGTCTACGAGGAAAGAGGGCGATCGTCACCGGCGGGACCCGCGGCATCGGCCGGGCGATCGTCGAGCTCCTGGCCGATGAAGGCTGCGATGTGGCGCTGTGCGCCCGCGGCCGCGCCGGTGTCGACGAGGCCGTTGCGGCGGTCGCCGGCAAGGGGGTGAAAGCGCATGGCGGGGTCGTCGATGTCGCCGATACGCGGGCATTGCGGGAATGGGTCGGCGAGGCGGCGGCCCGGCTCGACGGGCTCGATGTCGTGGTCGCCAATGTCAGCGCGCTGGCGCAGGCGATGGACGACGACTCCTGGCGCCGCAGCCTGGAGATCGACGTGATGGGCACGGTCGCCGGGATCGAGGCGGCGCTGCCGTTCCTCGAAAAATCGGCGGCGGGGGCGATTGTCGTGATCGGCACCACCGGGGCCGTCGAGATCGCCGGCATGCCGCGGCCCTACGCCTCGGTCAAGGCAGCACTGGCGCCCTATGTCAAGGCGCTCGCGCGCAATCTCGCTGCCAAGGGGGTGCGCGCCAACATGGTCTCGCCCGGCAACGTCTATTTCAAGGGCGGGGTATGGAACGCGGTCGAGCGGCAGAACCCCGAGCTGTTCCGGACGATGCTGTCGCGCAACCCGATGGGCCGCATGGGCACGCCCGCCGAGGTCGCCGACGCGGTCGTCTTTCTCGCCAGCCCGCGCGCCAGCTTCATCACCGGCACCAATCTGATCATCGACGGCGCATTGACCCAGCGGGTGCAGTTCTAAAGCGGTTTTCGATCGGGTTGGCAAGATTTCTCCAGAGAGAAACAAATGTCATTGCGAGGAGCGCATCGCGCGACGTGGCAATCCCGATTGGAGCCGTGCCGGCGGCGCGAGATTGCTTCGCGTTGCTCGCAATGACGATCTGGCGCCGCCGGTTCAATTTGATCGAAACCTGCTCTAATTCTCCCGACGGCGACGTTAACCCCACAGGTGTGGCGGCGCGGGACGGCTCAGAACAGTGCCAGCTGATCGCCCGGCTGCGGCGGCGGGCGAAAGCGGCTCGCATCGAGCGGTTGGGTGGTGCGGCGGTCAAAGCCGAGCCGGCGGCAGGCGCGATCGAAGCGCAGGCGCAGCACGTCGGCATAGGGACCGGCGCCGGTCATCCGCTTCGACCAGGCTGCATCGTAGAGCCGGCCGCCATGGGCTTGCGCCACCAGCGAGAGCACATGCGTGGCCTTGTCCGGGAAATGCGCTTCGAGCCACTCGCGGAACAGCCCCTTCAATTCGAGCGGGAGGCGAAGCAGGGTGTAGCCGGCCGAAGTGGCGCCGGCGGCGCGCGCCCGATCGAGGATCTGCTCCATCTCGCTGTCGTTGAGTGCCGGGATCATCGGCGCCGACAGCACGCCGGTCGGCACCCCGGCAGCGGCCAAGGCGGCGATCGTCTCAAGACGGCGCCCGGGCGTCGCCGCCCGCGGCTCCATCACCCGCGCCAGGGCGCGGTCCAAGGTCGTGACCGACACCGTGACCATCACCAGCCGGTCCCGCGCCATCTCGCAAAGGATGTCGAGGTCGCGCTGGATCAGCGCCGATTTGGTCACGATCGTGACCGGGTGGCGGAAATCGCGCAGCACTTCGAGGATCGACCGGGTGACCTCGACCCGGCGCTCGACCGGCTGATAGGGGTCGGTGTTGCTGCCGAGCGCGAGCGGGCGGCACGCATAGCCCTTTTTGCGCAATTCCGCAGCGAGCAGGGCCGCCGCCTGCGGCTTGTAGAACAGCCGGCTTTCAAAATCGAGGCCGGGCGACAGGCCGAGATAGGCGTGGCTCGGCCGTGCATAACAATAGACGCAGCCATGCTCGCAGCCGCGATAGGGGTTGATCGAGCGGTCGAAGCCGATATCCGGCGAATCGTTGCGGGCAATGATCGTGCGCGTCGCGTCGACGCTCAAGGTCGTGGCGAGCGGCACCGGCTCGTCGTCGGCTGATCCCCAGCCGTCGTCAAAGGTCGCCCGCTGCTCGGCTTCGAAACGGCCGCTGGCGTTGCTGACGGCGCCGCGTCCCTTGCGCGCCGCGATCGTGCCCGGCATATCCATGCCGATGATCATGCCACGCTGATGCGAACATTACAAGAACAATCCTCGCTCTCGGTGATAGTCCCGGCGCTGAACGCGGCCGAGACCCTGCCGCAGCTGCTGGCCGGCTTGTGCCCGCAGCCGTTGGTCGGTGAGATCATCGTCGCCGATGGCGGGTCGGTCGACCGGACCACCGCCCTCGCCGAAGCTCGCGGAGCGCGGGTCGTCACCGCGCCACGCGGGCGCGGAACCCAGCTCGCCGCCGGCGCCGGCGCGGCTTCTGGCCACTGGCTATTGTTTCTGCACGCCGATTGCCGGCCCGAGCCGGGCTGGTCGCGGGCCGTCTCCGCCTTTATCAACGCCCCGCAGGCGGAGGGCCGCGCCGGCTATTTCGACTTCGCCCTCGACGATGCGGCGGCCGTGGCGCGGCGGCTGGAGCGGACCGTCGCCTGGCGCTGCCGGGTTCTGGCACTGCCCTATGGCGATCAGGGGCTGCTGATCAGCCGTGCGCTCTATGACGAGGTCGGCGGATTTGCGCCATTGCCATTGATGGAGGATGTCGACCTGGCGCGCCGGCTCGGCCGCCGCCGGCTCGCGCGTATCGGCGTCGGCTGTCTCGCCTCGGCGAGGCGCTATCGGCAGGACGGCTATTGGCGCCGGTCGTTGCGCAACCTCGTTTGCCTGTCGCTGTATTTTGCCGGGCTGCCGCCCCGGCGGATCATGCGGCTCTACCGGTGATGCGCGGCCACCTGGTGCTGTTCGTGCGCGCACCGCAGCTCGGCCGCGGCAAACGCCGGCTGGCGAGCGAAATCGGCGACCTCGACGCGGTTCGCTTTGAGCGGCTGATGATCGCCCTGCTGCTGCGCCGCCTGGGCGGCGACCGGCGCTGGACGCTGCGGATCGCGATCACCCCGGACCGGGCGCGCCGTCACGCCCGGCATTGGCGCGCCGGCGTAGCGGTCTTTGGGCAGGGTGCCGGCGATCTCGGCCAGCGCATGCGCCGCGCGCTTGCCGCCTGCCCGCCCGGCCCGGCGGCGCTGGTCGGCACCGACATCCCGGGGCTCGCCGGCCGCCATGTCGCCGCCGCCTTTCGCCTGCTCGGCGCGCACGATCTGGTCTTCGGCCCGGCCGCCGATGGCGGGTTCTGGCTAGTAGGAGCCCGGCGCCGGCAGCAGCCGCGAGGTCTGCTCGAACGGGTGCGCTGGTCAAGCCCGAACGCGCTCGCCGACACTCTAGGTGGACTGCCTCGCCGGACCCAAGTCGGCTTCGCCGAAACCCTGGAAGACGTCGACGACGCCGACGCCTATCGCCGCCTGCGGCCCAGGCTTGGGTTCTGACCGGCGCGGCTCGCGGGGCGGGATGAGGCGGAGCCTTCACGGCAACACCGGCTCGACCAAAGTGCCAGCGCCGGTTGCGATCACCGCTCGCCGCGCTGCCGATGCGCTCTCAGGCGGAGCAGCCGAGCTGGATCGCGGGCCGCCTGGTCGCGAACAGGCGCCGCCCATAGCGCGGCAGAAACACTGCCAGCATGACGATCAGGTGTTCGGTAAACCGCGCCCAGACGATCTGCGCGACCGGGCAGTGCGCGGTCAACACTTGACCGCGGCGTTCATGAACGGAAACATCGAAACGCCAAGGCACATCAAGACGATGCCGTGCAGCACATCGGGCGGACGGTGGCCGCCTGCCGCCCCCTGGACCCGCCGAGGCCTGGCTCAGAGGCAGGCGCGCAATACCCCGGCGCGCACAGTCGCCGCACTCATCATAAAGCCGAGATCGCCGCCGCCGAGCACCAGCCGCACGCCCATGCCGATATAGCGGCGCAGCAGGGCGTCGTCGTAGATACCGCCGATGCCGGCATGCTTGCCGTTCGCCTTGCAGGCGTCGACGACATTGCGATAGGCGGCGACGATCCGCGGGTCCTCGAATTGCCCGGGTATGCCGAGCTCGATCGACAGATCGCTGGTGCCGATCAGCAAGGCATCGATGCCGGGCACAGCGGCGATCGCCGCCGCATTCCCGATCGCCCGCGGGGTTTCGAGCATGACGACGACGAGGGTCGCGGCGTCGATCGCGACGGTGGCGGCGGCGGTCGATACCGGCGCATAGGCGAAATGCGGCAGCCCACCGGCGATCGAGCGGTGGCCGCGCGGCGGATAGCGCAGGCGGTCGGCGATCTCGCGCGCCTCCTCGACCGTGTCGACATGCGGCATCACGATGCCGAGCCCGCCGCCATCGAGGATGCGGGTGGCGAGCCAGTGCTGCCCGGCCGGAACCCGCGCGATCGGGGCGATGCCGGCGCCGAGCGCGGCGACCGAGATCTGCACCGCGGTGTCGAGATCCATCGAATTGTGCTCGAGATCGAGGAACAGCCAGTCATAGCCGCAGGCCTTCATGATCGACGCGATGTCGACGGTGCGGCTCTGACGGATGCCGACGCCGAGCGCCAGCTCACCGGAGGCGAGCCGATCGCGGGCGAGGTTGCGCAAGGTCGGTTCCATCGGGCGTCTCCTCGGGAAGCGCGGGCCTCCCGCCCGCCTATCGCGTGATCCTACCCGGCCGGGACGCGAGCGTCACCTTGGCAGATCGAACCCGGCCCGGGGTTGGCGCGGATCAACACTTCCCGGAAAAGCGGGGCTTGCCGCTCGCGGTGCGCCGCGGTTTGAGCGGATGATCAGTCGAGGGACTTGGTTGGGCTTGTGGGTTGGTTGCGGGGACAGGATTTGAACCTGTGACCTTCAGGTTATGAGCCTGACGAGCTACCGGGCTGCTCCACCCCGCGGCTGGGTTGACGCTTGGGCCCCGGATCGGGTCCGGGGCGTTGTTCGACCAACG
>DASYNW010000204.1:0-5006 GCA_036008325.1 Allostellaceae bacterium | reverse complement strand
AAATCCTTGTCGAGGCTCTCCGGCGGTTGGCCTTCGGCGAAACGGCGCTGATAGCTTTGCGCCAGCCAATAGCGGCTGCTGTCCGGGGTGTGGATTTCGTCCGCCAGTACGATCTGCCCGGACGGGTCGAGCCCGAACTCGTATTTGGTGTCGGCGAGGATCAACCCGCGCCCGGCGGCGATCTCGCGCCCGCGCGCGAACAGCGCCAAAGCCAGCGCCGAGACGGTCTGCCACTGCTGCGCGGTCAACAGCTTGCGGTCGAGGATTTGGTCCGCGCTCAGCGGCTCGTCATGGCCGCCATCGAACGCTTTCGATGTCGGGGTAATGACCGTCGTCGGCAGCTTCTGGTTCTGGCGCAAGCCGTCGGCAAAGCGGAGGCCGTACATCTCCCGGCGCCCGGCCTGGTACATCGACCAGATCGAGGTGGCCGTGGTCCCGGCCAGGTAGTCGCGCACGACGATCTCGACCGGCATGATCGCCAGGCGCCGGCAGACGAGGACATTGGGGTCGGGGTATTCGATGACATGGTTCGGGCAGATGTCGCGGGTCGCGTCGAACCAGAACCGCGCGATCTGGGTCAGCACCCGCCCCTTCAACGGGATCGCGGCGATGATCCGGTCGAAGGCACTCAGCCGGTCGGTGGCAATGATGATCCGCCGGCCATCGGCGAGGTCGTAATTGTCGCGCACCTTGCCGGCGTAATGGCTGGGCAGCTCGGGGATTGTCGCGTTCGCCAGAACCTGGCCCAGATGCGCCGCGAGCCCCCCTCGTTCGCTCATCGCCGCCGACCGGCGACTCCGCCCCTAACGGTCAGCTATCGATGACCGCCACCGCCATGACCGCCGCCGCCATGGAAGCCGCCGCCGCCGTGGAAGCCGCCGCCGCCGTGGCCCCAGCCGCCCCGACCCCAGCCGCCACCCCAACCGTGACCCCAGCCCCAGCCACCCCAGCCCCAGCCGAACCCGAGGCCAACCGGCCAATATCCCGGATATCCGTAATACGGATAGCTATAATACGGATTATAATAAGAGTAATACGGGTATGAGTAATAAGGATAGGAATACGGATAGTACGGGTTATAGGGCTGCACCGCCGGCTGCTGGTACGAATAATTCGGATAGGTCGCGGCCGGCTGCTGATAGGTATAGTTCGGGTAAGCCCCTGTCGCGGCCGGCGCCTGATAGGTCGGCTGCGCATAGGAATAGCCGCTCGCCGTCTGCGCTGCGGCAGGCCGCGCCGGGGCTCCGATGACGAGCGCTGCGGCCACCGCCGTCACGGCGATGGCGCCACGACCGAACCGACTGCACGTCAGGCGAACAGACATTGCTTCCTCCACTCGGTCCCGATCAGGACCCCGACGATAACGACCCATGACCATAACGCCCAATATGGATAGGCCATTCCGATTGTCATCGTCCCCGGGGGGCGGTTTACGATCAGAGATGCGCCGGCAGAGATGTACCGGGCAAAGGTGAACCGGCGCCGCGGGCGCGCAGGCGAGGCGGGAGGGATCATGGGCTCGGCAATTTTTAGCGGTGCGTCGCAGGCCCCGCCGCTCGAAGCGCCGCCACCCGAGCCACCGCTGACGGCTCCGCTGGTGCGGGTCATGGCGATGCCGGCCGACGCCAATCCCAATGGCGACATCTTCGGCGGCTGGCTGTTGGCGCAGATGGATCTGGCTGGCGGCAATCTTGCCGTGCAGCGGGCGCGCGGGCGCTGCGCCACGGTGGCGGTCGACGGCATGGTGTTTCACCAGCCGGTCTATGTCGGCGACGAGGTCAGCTGCTACGGCGAGCTGGTCAGGACCGGGAAGAGCTCGATGACGATCCGCATCGAGGCATGGCGCCGCAATCTCGCAACCGGCGAGACCCGCCAGGTCACCCAGGCGATGTTCACCTATGTGGCGCTGGGCGAGGACCGGCGCCCGCGCCCGCTGCCGGCGCTGCCCTGACCCGCCGGAGTGGTTCACCCGGCGAGCGCCACCGGCTCGATCAGCCCGCAATCCTTGTTCTTGACGTTGCCGACCCGCTTGTCGACCGGCCAGGCCGCTATCCGCTCCGCCGGATAGGGCGCCAGCAGCGCCTTCAGAGCATGTCCCAGGCGCGCGTGGCGTTTTCGACGAACGCGATCTCGTCCCGATATGCGCCGATCAGCGCGGCCACGGCGTCGACATCGGCGATGCCACCCTCTGTTTCGGCCGCCGCCTCGTAGCCGCCGATCGCGGCCTCGCGCGCCAGGTGGCCGGTCACCGCGTCGAGGACCGGGCGCGGCGGCAAGGCAGCGCCGGCGTTGTTGAAGTGGAGGACATTGGCCACACCGGGCGTGTCCGATCTGAGCGACGGCACGTCGAGCGTCACGAGGGCCTCCCAGAACCGTTTCCCACCCGAAGTCGATCGCGGTCAATTTGCCGGGCGGGCGGAGCGGAGCGCAGCGCAACCCGCCATCGGTTTCGGCGGCGCCGCAGCGGGTTTCACCCCCTGCGTTCTGACGAGAAACTCGTGCGAGGATCGCCGTGGTTTAGTACACTCTCGCCAGCGTCTCAAAAAGGAGCGTCCAGACATGTCACAAACACCGCAGAGGACAAGATTCACCGCAGGCCCGCTGACGTTCACCGTCAGACACGAGCTGTGGGACGGCAACATCCATGATCATGCCGACCAGGGTGTGGCGATCGCGGTCGCGGCCGATGTCGCCGGCAAGGAGACGACCCTGTTGCGGTTCAACTGCTTCGATCAGGAAAAAAGCTACGTCTACGGGCCGGAAAATCGCGATCGGCAAACCGCTGGGTCGATGATGGCGGATGACCAGCCCGAAACCTTGAGCGGCTTGGTCCAGCACTACAGAATGGACCCGATCGCTGACGGCAACCCGATCGGCTGGACGATCAGGACGCTCGAAGCGAAGCTCCCGAAGATGCTGGAGCGAGCCGGATACCCGCAACTCGCCGCGGCGACCGACCTCGCCGAGGTGCAGCACGTGCTGCCGGAGGTGGAGGCCTGCGCCCGCGAGCTGTTCGCCGCCAAGCGGAATACGGTCAAGCACAATCGCGGTACGCAGATCTTCGAAGCCGGGAATATCAGATTTGGCCTCGAGATGCGGCGGCAGGCGGGCGGCGATGGCGGGCTCGCCGTCCATGTTCTGACCGATATCGGCGGATCGATGGGAAAATCGTATGTCGAAGAAACTGAGATCCTGGCTTTCGACTGTTTCTGGCAATTCCCGCATTACCACTATGGCCCGCGCAACAAGAACCACCGCATTTTTTGGGACAAGACCTTGGTCGACGACCCGCTCGGCTGGGTGTTCGAGCAGCTCGAGAACCGGAAACTGGGAGCCATGATCGAGCGGGCCGGCTACCCGGGGGTCGCGGCCGATCTGGACCTGGATAAAATCGCCTCGCTGCTGCCGACGGTGAAAAGGAAGGCGCGCGAGATGCAGGCCGAAGGCGAGAGATTGACCGGCCACCCAGGCTTGCCGGCGGAGATGACGCCGAACCTCGCTGGTGGCTAAGGCGAACGGGGGCAGCCCGTAGGGCGGGTCGAGCGCCGGCGAAACCCGCCTTCGGTTCCGGCCGCTCCATGGCGGGTTGCACCCGCCCGCCCTACGCCCCCCGATCCCTAAAAGCGGGTTGCCGCGCTCCGTGGTATACCATATATCTCGCTCATGCCTGACGCTCGGCTGCGCCCTGCTCAAAAGGCAGACCGGCCCACCCTCGACGTGCCGCGGCTGGACACCGGCACCAGCTTTCGCAAGGAGGCCTATGCCGCGCTGAAGCGGGCGATCACGGCGATGGACATCTACGGCTATGCGCACGAGATCCGGCTCGACGAGCGGCGGCTGTCGGAGGGGCTCGGCGTCAGCCGCACGCCGATCCGCGAGGCGATGACTTTGCTCGAGCAGGAAGGCTTTGTGCGCACCCGCCCGCGCCGCGGCATCTTCGTCGTGCGCAAAACCAAGCGCGAGATCGTCGAGATGATCACGGTCATGGCGGCGCTCGAAAGCATGGCGGCGCGGCTCGCCGCCGAGCGCGCCGCCGATGCGGAAATTGCCGATTTGCGCCGGCTGATGGCCGCGTTCCGCACCGGCCTCGATGCCGCTGCAAAGGGAGCTCGCGCCGATGGCGCTAATGGGGGCGAGCGGCTCGCCGAATATTCGGATGCGAACATCGCCTTTCACCAGGCGATCATCAAGATGAGCGGCTGCGCGCTCCTCGCCGAGATGACCGAAAACCTGTTCATTCACATGCGCGCGATCCGCAGGATCACGATCCATCAGGAAAACCGGGCGGCGCGCTCGGTTACCGACCATATGCGGATCATCGAGGCGCTCGAACGCCGCGACCCCGAACTCGCCGAGCGGCTGGCGCGCGAGCATACCTTGGGGCTCGCCGCACACGTCGAGCAGCACGGCGGTTTTCTCGACACCGCAGGCCCCGCGGGCGTCGCCCTGGCGAAAGCCGGTGTCCGTCTTGCCACCGCCGAGCGTGTGGAAACATGGTCCCGGCCCGCGCCGATGGACAAGAGGTAAGAGCTGGAGACGTAGATGAATCAAGCGCTGGAAGGTGTGCGCATCCTCGATTTCGGTCATGTCCAGGCCGGCCCGACCGCGACCCAGTTGTTGGCGTGGATGGGCGCCGATGTGATCAAGATCGAGATGCCCGGACGCGGCGACATCACCCGCGGCCAATTGCAGGACGTAAAGGGCGCCGACAGCCTTTATTTCACGATGCTGAACTCGAACAAGCGCAGCGTCACCGTCAACCTTAAAGCGCCCGGCGGCAGGAAGATCATCGAAGATCTGGTCAAACGCTGCGACGTGATCCTGGAAAATTTCGGGCCGGGCGTGCTCGACCGCCAGGGCTTCACCTGGGAGCGGTTTCAGGAATTGAACCCGCGGGTCATCTATGCCTCGATCAAGGGGTTCGGCCCCGGTCCGTATGTCGATTGCAAGGCTTATGAGAACGTCGCGCAATGCATGGGCGGCTCGGCCAGCACCACCGGCTGGGA
>DASYNW010000203.1:0-6011 GCA_036008325.1 Allostellaceae bacterium | reverse complement strand
GCGGCCGAGATCCCGTATCTGTCGGCCGCGGTCAATCGCGCGTTCCGCGCCTATGCCGCCGGGGTCAACGCCTTTCTCGCCTCCCGTCATGGCGCGCTGCCGCCCGAGTTCCTGCTGCTGCATTTCACGCCCGAGCCGTGGCATGAGGCCGACAGCCTCGCTTGGGGCAAGCTGATGGCGCTGCAGATCGAGGGCAACTACCGCGGCGAATTGCTGCGCGCCCGCATGGCCCGCACGATTTCGCCGGAGGACGTGGCCTTTCTCTACCCGGCATATCCGAAGGATGCGCCGACGACGTTGGCCCGGATGCTGCCGATCTATCGCCGTCTCGGGCTGGGGCGGCTCTACGACGCACTGCCGGGTGCGGTCGGGCCGGTCTATGCCTCGAACAACTGGGTGGTCGACGGCCACCACAGCCAGAGCGGCAAGCCGCTGCTCGCCAACGACCCGCACCTCGATTTCGGCGCGCCCGGCCCCTGGTATCTGGCCCGCTTGAAGATCCCGCAACGGGAAATCGCCGGAGCGACCGCGCCCGGGATGCCGCTCGTCGTGATCGGCCACAACGACCATATCGCCTGGGGCCTTACGACCACCACCGCCGATGTCGAGGACCTCATTGTCGAGAAGCTCGATCCCGCCGATCCCGGCCGCTATCTGACCCCCGACGGCAGCGCGCCGTTCATAACACGGCAGGAAAGTATCGCGGTGCATGGCGGCGCGCCCGTCACCTTGACCGTGCGCACGACCCGGCACGGGCCGGTATTGTCGGACACATTGCCGCCGGGCGCGGCCGATCCCGGCTATGTGCTGGCATTGTCGGCCACCTTTCTGGAGCCGCATGATCGCAGCGCCGAGGCGCTGTGGGACGTCGACCGGGCCACCGACTGGCCGAGCTTTCGCGCCGCATGGCGGGGCTTTGTCGGGCCGATGCAGAACACCGTCTACGCCGACGATAGCGGCACGATCGGCTTTATCGCCCCGGGGCTGGTGCCGATCCGCGGCAAAGGCGATGGCTGGATGCCGGCGCCGGGCTGGACCGGCGAATATGACTGGAAGGGGTTCGTCCCGTTCGATGCATTGCCCCAGGCGACCAACCCCGCCTCGGGCCATTTCGTCAGCGCCAACAATAAGATCGTGCCCGATACCTACCCCTATTTCCTGAGCCGCGACTGGGATCTGCCGAACCGCGCCGAACGGATCGAGGCGTTGCTCGCCCGGACCCCGGTCCAGAATCCGGCGTCGAGTGCCGCGATCGAGGCCGACACCTTCTCGCTGGCAGCCAAGGAGCTGGTGCCGGTGATGACCGGGATCGCGCCCGCCGACGCGGCCTCGCGCGAGGCCATCCGCCGGCTGCGGCACTGGGACTTTCACATGGACCGCGACCGGGTGGCGCCATTGCTGTTCACCGCCTGGCTGCGCCAGTTCAGCCATTCGGTCCTGTTCGGCCGCTTTGGCCAGGCGGTGGCCGGCTATTGGGGTCTGAAGCCGCAGGTGATGGAGGCGGTGTTGACCCGGCGCCCGGACTGGTGCGCCGACCCGAAGCGGCCCGGCGCCGAGACCTGTGCGACCCGACTCGCCCAATCGCTGCGCGCGGCACTGGCCGAGTTGCGCCGCGCCTATGGCGACGACATGGCGACCTGGCGGTGGGGCCGGGCGCATGTCGCGGTCTTCGCCAGCCCGGTCTTCAGCCAGATCCCGGTGCTGCGCGATTGGGTCGACCCGTCGATCGCGACCGCGGGCGCCAGCGACACGGTCAACCATGCCCCGAGCTTGCTGCGCGATGAGCGCGACCCGTTCGAGCAGGTGTTCGGGGCGAGTTTGCGGATCATCACCGATCTCGCTTCGCCCAAAGATGCGCGGATGATCGTCACGCCTGGCCAGTCCGGCAACCCGCTATCGCGCCATTTTGCCAATCTGGTCCGCCGCTGGCGCGATTTCGGCTGGCTCGTGCCTGGCCGCGCCGCCCCGGTCTCCACCCTCGAACTGGTGCCCGCAAAATGAACGATCTGCCGGTGACGATCGCCGATATCCGCCGGGCCGCATCGGCGATCGCCGGCGCGGTGGCGCGCACCCCCACGATCGCGGCGCCAGCACTGTCCGAAATCGCCGGCTGCGACATCCATCTGAAGCTCGAAACCCTGCAGCGCACCGGCTCGTTCAAAGAGCGCGGGGCGCTGAACAAATTGCTGACTCTGAGCCCCGCGCAGCGGCGAGCCGGCGTTGTCGCGATGTCGGCCGGCAACCATGCCCAGGGTGTGGCCTACCACGCCCGGAGGCTCGAGATTCCGGCGACGATCGTGATGCCGGAGGGCTCGCCTTTCACCAAGATCGAGCGCACGGAAGCCCTCGGCGCCACTGTCGTGCTGAAGGGCGACAGCCTCGCCACGGCGCGCGAAGCCGCCGAGGGGCTCGGCCGACAACATGGGCTCGCGTTCATCCATCCCTATGACGACCTGGCGGTGATCGCCGGCCAGGGCACCATCGCCCTCGAGCTCCTCGCCGACCAGCCCGATCTCGACGCGCTCGTGGTGCCGATCGGCGGCGGCGGACTGATTTCCGGGATCGCGGTCGCCGCCAAGGCGCTCAACCCCGCGATCGCGATCGTCGGCGTCCAGTCGACGCTCTACCCGTCGATGCACCGCCTGATGCGCGGCGAAGAGCCGGGGCCGCCGGTCCAGGCGGCGACCTTGGCCGAGGGGATCGCGGTCAAGGAGCCGGGCCGGCTGACCCGCCGGATCGTCGAGGCCCTGGTTTCCGACATCCTGCTGGTCGACGAGGCGATGCTCGAAGACGCGGTCGAGATCCTGCTCCACCAGCAAAAGCTGGTGGTCGAGGGGGCCGGGGCCGCCGGCGTCGCCGCGATCCTTGCCGCACCCGAGCGCTTCTCCGGAGCGCGGGTCGGGATCGTGCTGTCCGGCGGCAACATCGATGTGCGCCTCTTAGCCTCGATCCTGATGCGCGGCCTGGTGCACGAGGGCCGCCTGGTGCGGCTGCGCGCCGAATTGCCGGATATGCCGGGGGCGCTGTCGCGTGTTTCCGGCATCATCGGCGAGCACGCCGGCAACATCGTCGAGGTCCATCACCAGCGCCTGTTCCACGACACCTCGGTCAAGCGGGCCGAGCTCGACGTCGTTGTCGAAACCCAGAACCGGCGGCACGTCGAAACCCTGATCGCCGCGCTCAATGCCGCTGGCTTCCCGACCCGGCTGCTGCTGGGGGCGGCCGACGACACCGTTTAGCCCGCGCCCTCGACCATGATCAGCCGCCCGTTGGAGGCGGCCTGGCGGATCTTCAGCGCCGACTGGTATTCGGCCGAGTAGTACCAGCGGCGCGCGGTGTCGGCGTCGGGAAATTCGATGACGACGATCCGCTGCGGGGTGGGGGCGCCCTCCAGCAGCTCGGCCGCGCCGCCGCGCACGATGAAATGGCCGCCAAAGCGGGCGATGCTGGCCGCGGCGAGCGGGCGGTAAGGTTCGTAGCCGGCGGGATCGCTCACCCGGACATCGGCGATGACATAGGCTGGCATCGAATCCTCCTTGTCGTTCCCGCCCAATCTATCACGATTGCGGCCGACCACGACTGGGCCGAGACCGGGCCAGCTTGCCGCGGCCCCGACAATCCCCACATGCCGGGCACCGATGTGACATTTGGGGCTGATTTGTGACCGCCGGTTTCGATTTTTCACCCGACGCCTATCGCCAAGCGCGCATGCCCGACCCGGCGGCCTATCCGGAGATTTACGCGGGTGTGCTGTGGCGCCGGGTCATGGCCTATCTCGTTGATCTCTTCTGCATCGGCGCGATCGCGGTCGTCGTGTGGTTCGGGTTTGCCCTGTTGTGGATATTGAGCTTTGGCCTACTTGGCCCGCTGTTGTGGTTGCTGTCGGGCCTGATCCCGCTAGCCTATCATACGCTGCTGCTGAGCGGCCGGCGGTCGGCGACCTACGGCATGCGCATCTTCGATCTCGAATTGCGCTCGGTTTCCGGCGAGCGCCCGAGCTTTCTGCAGGCGCTGGTTCAGACCCTCCTCTTCTACATCACTGTAGCGATGACATGCTCGCTCGTCCTGTTGTTCGCACTGTTCAACCGGCGGCGGCGCACCTTGCACGATGTGCTCGCCGGCACCGTGATGGTCCGAACCCTGCCCACGGCGTAGGGGTCTCTCGCGACAACCCGTGCGGCAGCGGCGGCGACCACCAGCTTGATCGCGCGTCGGCGCGCGGCTGGCATGAATTCTGTGCATTTGTGTGCTGCCCCACCATTCTTTATTGGCGCCCGGATCTGGCAAAATGTGCCGCCCGAGCCCCGGAGGAGCGCCATGACTCGCACGGTCGAGCAGTCGGCCATGCGCAAAGTCTATTTGCGTGTGCTGCCATTCGCCGTCCTGACCTACTTTTTCTGCTATCTCGACCGGATCAACGTCGGCTTTGCCGCGCTGACCATGAACAAGGATCTGGGGCTCGACCCGGCGATGTACGGCATGGCCGCGGGCGCCTTCTTCTGGGGCTATGTGCTGTTCGAGGTGCCGAGCAACATTATTCTCGAAAAGCTCGGCGCCCGGCTGTGGATCGCCCGCATCATGGTGACCTGGGGCATCATCTCCGGGGCCACCGCTTTTGCCACCGGCCCGTACAGCTTCATGGCGATCCGCTTTCTGTTGGGGCTGGCCGAGGCCGGGCTGTTCCCCGGCTTCGTCTTGTTCTTCACCTACTGGTTTCCCGACCGGCACCGCGGCCGTATCAACGCCGGCTTTACCCTGGCTTTGCCGATCGCGGTGGCGAGCGGCGCCCCGGTATCGACCGCGCTGTTGGGGCTGCACGGTTTTCTCGGTCTGAAGGGCTGGCAGTGCCTCTATATCTTCGAGGCCATTCCGACCGTGCTGATCGGGATCGCCGCGTTCTTCTACCTGACCGACCGGCCGAGCGAGGCGCGCTGGCTGACCGCCGCCGAGAGCGCCTGGCTCGACGGCACGCTCGCCGGCGAGCGCCGCGATATCGACGCCCGCCACGGCTTCGGCATCCTGCGCGCGTTCTTCGACCCGAAAATATTGCTGCTGTCGCTCAATTACCTGGGGATTGTCACCGCCAGCCTCGGCCTCCTGCTGTTCGTGCCGCAGATCATCAAGCAGCTCGGCGTCACCAACATGCAGGTCGGCTGGATCACGATGATCCCCTATATCTGCGGTGCGATCAGCATGGTGGTATGCGGCTGGCTGTCCGACCGGATCGGCGACCGGCGCTGGAGCCTGTTCACGACCTGCGTGATCTCGACCGTCGGCCTCGTCATCGCCGGGCTGACGATCGGCACCTGGTGGGCGCTCGCCGGCGTCACCATCGCCACGATCGGGTTCTACGGAACCAAGGGGCCGTTCTGGTCGATGCCGACGATGTTCCTGACCGGGCCGGCCGCCGCCGCCGGCCTCGCCTGGATCAACTCGCTCGGCAACCTCGGCGGGTTCTTCGGCCCGACCATCGTCGGCTGGGCCAAACAGCTGACCGGCAGCTTTGCCGGCGGGCTCTACGCGCTGGCGCTGTGCACCCTGCTCTCGGCCGTGGTCTCGCTGTTCTGGCTCAACATCCGCGGCCGGGCGACCGGGACCGAGGCGATCACCATTCTCGCCGAGTAATCCCTGCCCCTGCCCGGCGGCGGCAACGCGCGGCTGACTGCGCCCTCTCAGGGCAGATGCTTGTCGTTTGAGCAGGGTGGAGAGCTGGTCCGGGAATGAGGTCTCGACGCGATCCGGCGATCCCGGCCCGGATCGGTCTTTGCGAGAGCGGCAAAGGCCCGGACCTGACAGCACTATCACAAGAACCGTGCCAATCGTTCCGTCGGCTCGGCTTGCCGCCAATGTCGTGACGCCCCTAGGATAGCGGACGCCACCGCGCAAAGAGGAGAGCCGATGCCACACCTTTCGACCGATGACGGCGTCCGCCTCTATTACGAGGAGACCGGGTCGGGGACGCCGATCGTCTTCGTCCACGAATTCGCCGACGATTATCGCGGCTACGAAGG
>DASYNW010000202.1:0-2961 GCA_036008325.1 Allostellaceae bacterium | reverse complement strand
CAACCGGGTGCTGACGACGACGATCCACGGCCAGCCGCTCTACGTCGATGCGCGCGACCTCTCGCTGTCGCCGCAGCTGATCCTCAACGGCAACTGGGAGCCGGGGGTGACCCGGGCATTGCGCTCGCTGGTCAAGCCCGGCATGACGGTCATCGAGATCGGCGCCAATGTCGGCTGGTTCACGACGTTGCTCGGACGCCTCGTCGGCCCGCAGGGCTGCCTGCGCGCGTTCGAGGCCAACCCGGAGATCTTCGACCTCTTGGCCGCAAATATCGACATCAACGGGCTGATCCCGTTTGTCCGGGCCGAGCGGATGCTGGTCTGCGACAGCTGCGGCGAGCGCGAGATCACGCTCCTCGAGCGGCACCGCGGCAGCGGCAGCATGCTGTCGTTCACCGACGCCTTTGTGGCGCTCTATCATGACGAGAAGACCACGATCGCGGTGCCGGCGACGACCCTCGACGCCTATTGGCGTGACGAGCCCCGGCCGATCGACCTGGTCAAGATGGACGCCGAAGGCAGCGAGCCCTTGATCATCGACGGTATGCCGCGGATCCTGGCCCAGCCGCACCTGACCGTGGTGTGCGAGTTCCTCAAGCCGTTCTTCACCGCCGCCGGCCCCTCGCCGGAAGCCTTCCTCGCGGCGATGCTCGAGCGCGGCTTTGCGCTGCATAGGATCAGCGAGCGCGGCGACATCCTTGCGGTTTCGACGCAGGAGGTGCTGGCCAGCGACGACGGCGCCGAATTGGTCTTCAGGAAATAGCGGCTTTCCGTTCGCCGAGGAGGCACAGGCGTTGTCGCCTCTATGCGCAGGCGGCGACGGCGCGGCGGGCCATGACGCCGACCAGATGGGCGCGGTATTCGGCGCTGGCGTGGATGTCGGAGTTGAGGTCGCTGTCCGGGATCGCGATGTCCTTGATCGCGTCGGCGGTGAAGGATTTGGCGAGCGCCGCTTCCATCTCGGGGACGCGGAAGACTGCGGGGCCGGCGCCGGTCACCGCGACCCGAACGCCGGAACCTGTGCGGGCGACAAAGACGCCGACGATCGCATAGCGCGAGGCCAGGTTGCGGAACTTCTGGTAATTCGCAGCCTGCGGCTTTGGAAAGCGCACCGAGGTCACGATCTCGGTCGGTTCGAGCGCCGTTTCGAACATGCCGGTGAAAAAGTCTTCGGCCGGGATCTCGCGGGTGGTCGTGTGCACGGTGGCGCCGAGGGCGACGAGGGCCGCCGGATAGTCCGCCGCCGGGTCGTTGTTCGCGATCGAGCCGCCGATCGTGCCGCGGTTGCGCACCGCGGGGTCGCCGATCATCCCGGCCATTCCCGCCAAGGCCGGGATCGCCTGCTTGACGAGCGGCGAATTGTGCACCTCGCCGTGCCGGGTCATCGCCCCGATCACCAGCGCGTCGCCGGCGTCGGTGATGCCGCGCAACGAGGCGATCGCGGCGAGGTCGACGAGGTCGGAGGGGCGCGCCAGCCGCAGCTTCAGGGTCGGGACCAGGGTCATGCCGCCGGCCACGAGCTTGGCGTCCTCATTGGCGCCGAGCAGGCTCGCGATCTCGTCGAGGCTCGTTGGCTTGTGGTAGGTGAATTCGTACATCGGGGCTCTCCGTTACCCGTCGTTCCCGCGCACGCGGGAACCCAGGGCGACCGGCACGTCGCTTGTCCCTGGACCCCCGCTTTCGCGGGGGCGACGATGATGTGTTGGTGACGTTTGCAGCTTCATCTCATTAGATCTATTCCGCGGCGAGCGGCTGGCGGTGCTGCTGGATCAGGCGCCACAGCTTCTCGGGTGTGGCCGGCATTTCGACATGGCGGACCCCGAGCGGCTTCAGCGCGTCGACCAGCGCGTTGGTGATCGCCGCCGGCGCGCCGATCGCCCCGGCCTCGCCGCAGCCTTTGACCCCGAGCGGGTTGTGGGTGCACAGCGTGACGTTGGTCGACAGCGCAAACATCGGCACGTCCTCGGCGCGCGGCATCGCGTAGTCGTTGTAGGAGCCGGTCAAGAGCTGGCCGGTTCCGGTGTCGTAGACGCAGCCTTCGAGCAACGCCTGGCCGATCCCTTGGGCCAGCCCGCCATGAACCTGGCCGGCGACGATCATCGGGTTGATGATGCGGCCGAAATCGTCGCTCGCGGTAAAGCCGGCGATCGTCACGTGCCCGGTTTCGGGGTCGATCTCGATTTCGGCAATATGCGCGCCCGAGGGATAGGTGAAGTTCTTCGGGTCGTAGAACGCGGTCTCGTCGAGGCCGGGCTCCAGATCGTCCGGATAATTGTGCGGCACATAGGCGGTCAGCGCCACCTCGCCGAAGCTCTTCGAGCGGTCGGTGCCGGCGACGGTGAAATTCCCGTCCTTGAACTCGACGTCGGCTTCGGCCGCTTCGAGCAGGTGGGCGGCGATCTTGCGGCCCTTGCCGACCACCTTGTCCATCGCCTTGACGATCGCCGAGCCGCCGACCGCCAAGGAGCGCGAGCCGTAGGTGCCCATGCCGTAGGGGATCTTGGCGGTGTCGCCGTGGACGATCTCGATGCTTTCGATCGGGATGCCGAGCCGGTCGGCGACCAATTGTGAAAACGTCGTTTCGTGGCCTTGGCCGTGGCTGTGCGAGCCGGTCAGGATCGAGACGCTGCCGGTCGGATGGACCCGAACCGCCGCACTCTCGTAGAGCCCGGCTCGGGCGCCGAGCGAGCCGACCACCGCCGAGGGGGCGATGCCGCACGCCTCGATATAGGTCGCGATGCCGATGCCGCGCAATTTGCCGCGCGCCATCGCCTCCCGCCGCCGCGCCTCGAAGCCGGCGTAATCCGCCGCCTTCAACGCGAGATCGAGGGTCGTCCGATAGTCGCCGCTGTCGTATTGCAGCGCGACCGGGGTCTGGTACGGATAGGCGTCCTTCGGGATGAAGTTGCGCCGGCGCAGTTCGGCCGGGTCGATGCCGAGCTCGTCGGCGGCGAGGTCGAC